>NZ_JBDPMB010000010.1:0-320573 GCF_039871615.1 Nonomuraea sp. B10E15 | reverse complement strand
AACACACCCTCCACTGGTCGACCTGGCGACGCCGCCATCAAGCCCGCGCCCGCTGGTTCCATCACCGAGCCCGCCTGACCACCGCCTATCTCCAGGTCAACTAACGAATGGCGGCTGCCGTACTAGGGAGACTCTTATGGATCCACTCTGACGGACGGACTAGATTTGCGCGCATGACTGCAGCGGCTGACGACCTACCGGAAAATCTGGACATCCATACCACTGCTGGAAAAATCGCTGACCTGGAGCGACGGCTCGACGAGGCCGTCCACGCGGGGTCGGCGGCCGCGGTGGCCAAGCAGCACGCCAAGGGCAAGATGACCGCCAGAGAGCGGGTGCTGGCGCTGCTGGACGAAGGCTCGTTCGTGGAGTTCGACGAGTTCGCCCGGCACCGGTCCACGATGTTCGGGCTGGAGGAGCGGCGGCCTTACGGCGACGGCGTCATTTCCGGCCACGGCACTGTCGACGGCCGGCAGGTGTGCGTGTTCTCGCAGGACGTGACGGTCTTCGGCGGCTCACTTGGCGAGGTGTACGGCGAGAAGATCGTCAAAGTGCTCGATCTGGCGATCAAGACCGGCTGCCCGATCATCGGCATCAACGAGGGCGGCGGCGCGCGCATCCAGGAGGGCGTGGTCGCGCTCGGGCTCTACGCGGAGATCTTCAAGCGTAACGTGCACGCCTCCGGCGTGATCCCGCAGATCTCGCTCATCATGGGCGCCGCGGCCGGCGGCCACGTCTACTCGCCCGCGCTGACCGACTTCGTCGTCATGGTGGACCAGACGTCGCAGATGTTCATCACGGGACCCGACGTGATCAAGACGGTGACGGGCGAGGAGGTCACGTTCGAGGAACTCGGCGGGGCCCACACGCACAACACCAAGTCCGGGGTGGCCCACTACCAGGCCGACGACGAGGACGACGCCCTCGACTACGTCAAGGCGCTGCTGTCCTACCTGCCGTCCAACAACCTGGACGAGGCGCCGGTCTTCGAGCCGGCCGCCGACCTGGAGCCCGACCCCGAGCTCGACGTGCTGATCCCCGACTCGGCCAACCAGCCGTACGACATGCGCCGGGTGATCGAGCACGTGCTGGACGACGGGGAGTTCCTGGAGGTCCACGCGCTGTTCGCCCAGAACATCGTGGTCGGCTACGGCCGCGTCGACGGCCAGCCCGTGGGGGTCGTGGCCAACCAGCCGATGCATTTCGCCGGGTGCCTGGATATCGACGCCTCCGAGAAGGCCGCAAGATTTATTCGAACATGTGATGCCTTTAATATTCCAATCCTGACTTTTGTTGATGTGCCGGGTTTCCTCCCCGGAGCCGATCAGGAATGGAACGGAATCATCCGCCGCGGGGCCAAGCTCCTCTACGCCTACGCCGAGGCCACCGTGCCGCTGATCACGGTGATCACGCGCAAGGCGTACGGCGGCGCGTACGACGTCATGGGCTCCAAGCACCTGGGCGCCGACGTCAACCTGGCCTGGCCCACGGCCCAGATCGCGGTCATGGGCGCGCAGGGCGCGGTCAACATCCTCTACCGGCGCGAGCTGGCCGCCTCCGACGACCCCGACGCCGTGCGGGCCGAGCGCGTCACCGAATACGAGGACACGCTGACCAATCCGTACATCGCGGCGGAGCGCGGCTACGTGGACGCGGTGATCCGGCCGGCCGAGACCCGGGCACAGGTCATCAGGGCGCTGCGGATGCTACGGAACAAGCGAGCGACGCTGCCGCCCAAGAAGCATGGGAACATCCCGCTATGACGAGCCATCTGCGCATTGTTCGTGGCGACGCCGCGCCCGAGGAGATCGCCGCGTTGGTGGCGGTACTCGCCGCCCGACACGCCGCACCACAGCCGCCTCCCGCCCGCCGACGGCAAACGTGGCGAAACCCCGTCAGAGGTATGCGTAAGCCTGTCGTCCCAGGGAAGTCGGCATGGCGGATGAGCGCTCTACCCTAGATAGATCCTGTGAATCGGGTGTCAAGTTCCCCGGGAGTTGGGACTATCTAGAGAAAGTAGGCGTATATAGTCAGCCGATCAACTAACACCCGCGGCCTGGAGGACGACATGGCCATCCCAGACCTCATGCCGCATCCTGTGGCAGCCAAGTACGCCGTCCTAGTGGATGTCGGTTATCTGTACGCTGCGGCAGGTGAGGTGCTGCTCGGCGCGAAGGAGCGCAAGGAATATCGGGTGGCCGCCGATGAGCTCATCCAGAGCCTACAGAAACATGCAGAGGAACGTATTTCTGGCGAACTCCTGCGGATCTATTGGTATGACGCAGCCCGTGACCGTGTGCCCACCGTCGACCAGCGGGTCATCGCCCAGCTCCCCTGGGTCAAGGTGCGGCTTGGCAACCTGAACGCCCGCGGCCAGCAGAAGGGGGTGGACGCGCAGATCAGGAGCGATCTGGAGGCCCTGGCCCGACATCATGCGGTCACCGACACGATCCTGCTGGCAGGCGATGAGGACATGGTTCCGGCGGTCGAGGCGGCGCAGGCCTACGGCGTGCGCATCCATCTGTGGGGGGTCGAACCGCCTTACGGCACCAACCAGGCAGAGCGCCTGGTGTGGGAGTCCGACACCGTTGAAGTGATCACCGCTGATTTCCTGAGGCCCTTTTTCAGCCGTGCTCCCCAGCCCGTCCCGGTCACCCCGCCGGCCGCCGCCGCTCCCTCCCCCGCACAGGTGTTCGCCGGGCGCGCCCCGGTCAAGCCGCACGCCAAGCCCGGCCAGGTGGCCAAGCTCGGCCCGAGCCGGCCCCGCGTCGAGGACGTCGGCGAGCACGTGGCCCAGAAGTGGATCCTCACCCGCGGCCGTGACAACATCCGCGACCTGCTGCCGGGCCCGATCCTGCCGACCGTGATCGACACCGAGCTGCTCATCGAGGCGGAGAAGGAGCTCGGCCACTCGCTGCGGCCCTACCCCGAGGCGCGGGTGTGGTTGCGCGACGGGTTCTGGGCGCGGGTCTACCGCGAGTTCGACCTGGGCGTGGGCGTCTCGTCCAAGTAGCGCTCGCCTCGTTCGAGGAGTGCCTCGGCGGTGGCCGTACGCGCGTCCTCCCGTTCCTCGGGCACGGGCCGTGGATATGGGCGGCCGCGGGGGCGTGGTTCGTGCTGACGTTCCGCACGGGGCTCAACAACGTGCTGCTCGTCAGCCTCCGGCAGCGGGTCACGCCCGACGACCTGCTCGGCCGGATGACGGCCACGATGCGGCTGCTGCTGATGGGCGCCGTGGGGCTCGGCGGGCTGCTCGCCGGCGCGATGGGCGAGCTGTGGGGGGTGCGCTCGGCGCTCTGGCTGGGCGCCTCGATCATGGCGCTGAGCTGGGTGCCCTTCCTGTTCTCGCCGCTCCGCCACCAGCCGTGACCGTCGCGCCGGGCCCTCGCGCGAACCCGTTGACCGTGAGGTCCGATTCCCGCTGGTCACCCGCTTCCACCTGCTGACCTGCGGTTTGACGGTGAGGTCTGATTTCCGCTGGTAGGCGCGGCCGGCGAGCGCGTAGCGTCGGAGACATGTCACCACTTGAGCTCGACTTCGACTCCTGCTACCGGGCGGTCTCCGCCAGGGACGCCCGGTTCGACGGGCGCTTCTACACCGCGGTGACGACGACGCGGATCTACTGCCGCCCGATCTGCCCGGCCCGTACGCCGTCGTTCCGCAACGTGCGGTTCTACCGGCACGCGGCCTCGGCGGAGGCGGCCGGGTTCCGCCCGTGCAAGCGCTGCCGTCCCGAGCTCTCCCCCGGCGACCCCGGCTGGGACATCCGCGGCGACCTCATCGGCAGGGCGCTGCGGCTCATCGACGACGGCGCCGCCGACGAGCAGGGCGTCGCCGGACTGGCCAGACGGCTGCACATCACCGAACGCCACCTGCACCGGCTGTTCGTGGCCGAGCTGGGCGTCGGGCCGCTGGCAGTGGCGCGGACCAAACGGCTGCTGCTCGCCAAACAGTTGCTGACCGAGACGGACCTGCCGGTCACGGAAGTGGCGTTCGCGGCGGGGTTCGGCAGCGTCCGGCAGTTCAACGCGACGATGCGGGAGACGTACGGCTTCACGCCCAGCGAGCTGCGGGCCACGGCCGGCCGGGTGGCGGCCAGGGCCGCCGACGCCGCCGGGCCCGTCACGCTCCGGCTGCGGCTGCACCGGCGCGAGCCGTACGACGCGGACGGCGTGTTCGGCTTCCTGGCCTCACGTGCCATCCCCGGACTCGAGGTGGCGGACCGCACGTCGTACGCGAGGACCGTGCCCGGCGGCACGATCACGCTCACCGCCCAGCACGACCACATCGCCCTCGACGTGGCGGTGGACGACACGCGGCAGCTCACCCGGCTCGTGGGCCGCTGCCGCCGCCTGCTCGACCTCGACGCCGACCCCGGCGCCATCGCGGAGGCCCTCGGCCAGGGCTCGCTCGCCCCGCTCGTCGCGGCGCGGCCCGGGCTGCGGGTGCCGGGCACGTTCGACGGGTTCGAGCTGGCCGTACGCGCGGTCGTCGGCCAGCAGATCTCCGTGGCCGGCGCCCGCACCCTGCTCGGCCGCATCGTCGCCAGAGCCGCCGCGCCCGGCGGGCTCTTCCCCACGGCCGCCCGGCTCCTGGACACCGACCTCACCGGCCTCGGGTTGACGAACCGCAGGATCGCCACCCTCAAGGACCTGTCGGCCCGCCTGGCCGACGGGAGCATCGACCTCGACGGCGGCCAGGACCCCTCCGACGCGGTGGCCGGACTGCTCGCCGTCCCCGGTATCGGCCCGTGGACGGCGAGCTACGTCGCGCTGCGTGCGCTGCGCGACCCCGACGCCTGGCCCGTGGGCGACCTCGTGCTCGACAAGCGCATGGCCGCCCTGGGCATTCCGCACGACCACATCGAGCGGTGGCGCCCGTGGCGGGCGTACGCCGCCCTGCACCTCTGGAGCTCATCATGATCACTGCTCGGCTCGTTCCCACGCCCATGGGCCCGCTGTCCCTGCTGTCCCGCGAGACGGTGCTGGTCGCGGCCGGCTTCACCGCCGAACCCAAGGAGATGTACGCCCGCCTCACCCCCGCCCTTCAGTCGGAGGGCCTGGAGGTCGCGGACGGTCCCGGCCCTGCCGGGGAAGCCGTGCTCGCCTACCTGGCGGGCGACCTGGAGGCCCTCGACGCCATCCCGGTCTCGCAGCCCGGCACGCCCACCCGCAAGCGGCTCCACGCCGCGTTGCGCGAGGTCAAGCCGGGCACCACGGTCACGTACGCGGAACTCGCCGCGCGGGCGGGGCTGCCACGGACGGCCGCCAGGGCGGCGGGCTCGGCCTGCGCCCAGAACCTGATCGCGCCTTTCGTGCCGTGCCACCGGGTGCTGCCCAGCGGCGGGGGGTACGGCGGCTACTACTACGGCGTACCGGTCAAAGAGTGGCTCCTCACCCACGAATCCGGAGGAATCACTAACCTTGAGTAACGGCTCGATGACATTCGGTAATGTGTTCGGCACGCCGAACACAGGAACACGAATACCTGATCGAAATCTGACCTCGTCCTTTCGTGTCTGCCCGACCTCATGCTCGACAAAGTGATCAGGGAGCTCAGGATGGCCATGGCAACCGACAACCCCAGAAGCGCAGTGGTGCGCGCGTGGCTCGCCGAAGGCAAGGCGGAGGGCGAGGCGAATGCCGTCCTGCTGATCCTGGAGGCGCGGGGCATCTCGCTCCCCGACGAAGCACGGGCCCGCATCCTCGCCTGCACCGACCTGCACACCTTGGAGTCCTGGGTGCGCAAGGCCGCCACCGCTAAGAGCGCCGACGAGCTGTTCCGCTAGGACAACCCGTGCACGGCCGGGACGACCTCGTGCCGGCCGTGGACGTGATCGGGCGAACGCCGGCTCAGGGCTTGACGTTGCTCTGGATCTCCCCCACCGGCACGTCGCGGGTGGCGCCGACCTCGACGGGCGCGAACTGCACCGGCACCACGTCGTCGACCACCTCGACCGGCCAGACGGTGGAGACCGTCAGCGTGTACTTCTCGCGCGGCTGGTCGATCGACGAGCGCAGATAGCGCACGCCGCACGAGAACGTGCCCCCCTTGGTGTACGGCTTGCCGGCCGGCCCGCACCCCTCCTCGTGCACCTCGGCGCGGTCCTTCGTGGTGCCCGGGTCGATCGTGATGCTCTCGAGCGTGGCGACCACGGTCGCGCTCATGACACCGGGGATCGTCGCCGTCACCGACCTGCGCGGCTCGCCGATGCCCTCCAGCCACACCCAGGTGGGCAGGTTAACGTAGCTCCTGGCGTCAGGGTTCAGCTTGACCGTGGGCTCGGGCACGGTCAGCGCGGCTCTGGCGATCTCGGCAAGTTCCCGGATCGTGATTCCGGATGGCGGTGTGGTGCCGGGTGGCACGAAGATGAACGGGTCGAGACTGGCGAAACAGGCCTGCCCCTTCGGGTCGGCGGCGTTGTACGCGGGCCCCCACCAGCGCCCGTCCTTTCCGATCTTGTCCTCGAACTGTTTGAGGAACGCCTGCCACTTCTCCTCGGTGGGGTTCTCCGTGAACCTGAACCAGTAGGCCCGCAGGCTTTCCTGCGACTTGAGCATCTCGTTCGCGTCCAGGCCGGGCTCGTACCAGCATGGTCGCTTGAGCACGTAACCGTCGCTCTTACCGCCCCTGGTCCCGTCGCCGGACACGACGATCTTCGAGTGGGCGAGGTTGATGCCCCTCGTGAGGCCCTCCTGGACGGGGGTGCCCACGGTCCGTCCATCATCCTTGGGATTCGTCGCGCCCGCCAGCACCAGCAGCGCGGCGACGGCGATCGAGCTCATGGGGTTCATCGGGTGCACCCTTTCTCGCCATAACCGAACGATCTGATCCGCCACACCCCGTCATCGCCGCGGTGCGCGAGCACGGACTGGAGGTACGGCTCGCGCACGAAGGCGGGCTGAGGCTCGACGGCCTCCCCCGTGCGCGCCGACAGCACGCGCACCTCCGACTCGTCCACGCAGGCGTTGACCTGCGCGCCCTTGTCCACCAGCGCGGCGACGCGCAGGTTGTAGAGCCGGGCTTCGCCTCTCACGGTCATGTCCTCCTCGGTGTATCCGTGCACCCAGTCGTACGCTTCGCGGACCGCCGTGAGTTCGAGATCCAGATCCTTCAGGTATCGATCGCTTCCGGAGACGAGCGCCTTCCTGGAGGCGACGTAGTAGCCGGTGACGAGCTTCAGCAACGGGTCGGGGTCGTCGGGCCACTCGATCCGCACCCGCAGCTTGTCGCCGCCGATCTTCAGGGTTTCCGGCCCTGAGGCGGGAGCGGCGCCGCTCTCGCTCTTCGACGGGCTCGGGGCCGGCTGCCCGCTCGCGGGCGACGCGGCCTCCTGGGGCGTGTACGGCCGCTCGGCCGGCCCGCATCCCGCCAGAACGCCGGCGCCCAGCCCGAGGAAACCCAGCACCGCCATGACTCGTCTCATCGAATCTCCTTAAGCGTGGAGACCCCGGGCTTCAGCCTTGGGGAGGAAACGCGGCACAGCGCCGCATACCGAACACACGAACGATGCTTAACCGATCGCGTGGTACATGGTGACGCGTGGCGCAGATCGCGAAGCGGGCCTACAAATACCGCTTCCACCCGACCCCCGGCCAAGCCGAAGAGCTTGCCCGGACGTTCGGCTGCGTCCGCCTCGTCTACAACAAAGCCCTCGAACAACGCACCCGCGCCTACACCATGGAAGGCCGCCGCCTCTCCTACGTGGAGTCGTCGGCGAAGCTGACCGAGTGGAAACGCAGCGGCGACTACGGCTTCCTGTTCGAGGTGTCGTCCGTGCCGTTGCAGCAGGCGCTGCGCCACCTTCAGGCGGCATTCGCGCATTTCTTCGCCAAACGGGCCCGGTATCCGACCTTCAAGAGCAAGAAGAAGGCGCGGGCGTCGGCTGAGTACACGCGGTCGGCGTTCCGGTGGCGCGACGGGCAGTTGACGCTGGCGAAGATGGACGCGCCGCTCCGGGACGTGAACGCGGCCAAGAACGTGCTCGCCGCCGGGCTGGCGGAGAGCTGAAACGCCTGTGGAGCCGGTGTAAGACCTCAAGGGCGCAAGCCCGGCGGGCGGCTGGCGGTGAAGCAGGAAGACCAGCCGGCGACGGTTGGAATCCCCCGGCTTCAGCCGTGGGGAGGAAGTCAAGCCGACGACTCCCTCACCACATGCATGCGCCACGTGGGCAGCAGCTCCTCGATCAAGGCCTCGGTCTCCGGCGCCATCCCGCCGCCGTACGGGTGGGAGGCCGCCCTGCGGGCCAGGCCCTCGGCGACGGCGCGCAGGCGCACGCTGTCCTCGGTGGCGTGCGTGGCCCGCAGCAGGTCGCGCCAGAGCCCCTCGTCGTCGGCCGCCAGCAACAGGCCCGCGCGTACGGCGGCCACCGCGGCGTCCGGCCGGCCGTGGGCGAGCCTGAGCTCGCAGAGCTGGTGGGCCGCGTCGGCCACCCCGGCGGTCACGTCGTACTCCAGGTCCTCCGCCGCCAGCCAGGCGTACCTGCCGGGCGGCCTGCCGGCCAGCAGCGGGCCTCTGACCAGGCCGAGCGCCTTCTCCAGCAGCACGGCCATGGCCGTCGGGTCGCCGTGCGCGCGGCGTACGAGCTCGCGGAACAGCGCCCAGTCCGTACGCACCTCGGGCCCCAGCCGCAGCCGGCCGGACTCGTCGGTGAGCAGGTGGTCGGGGCCCAGCCATGCGGCGACCCTGGAGATCGTGGCGTCCCTGACCGTGGTCTGCACGCCGCGCGGCCACAGTACGCCGCCGAGCACCGCGGGGTGCACGCCGCCCGGATGCGTGGCCAGGTACACCAGCAGCTCGGCCGCCAGCTCCATCCGGCCTTCCTCCAAAGGGCTCAGGCCGGCGATCTCGAGCGGGCCGAGCACCCTGATCTCGACCGCGGGCGGGTGCAGCCCCGCCAGCGGTTCGGCCTCGGGGATGGCCTCGCCGTCGAGCCGGTCGGCCGTACGGAAGAGGTCGACCAGCGCGCGGTAGTGGCGGCGCGGCAGCAGCTGGGCCTCCACCTCGAAGCCCAGCTCGGCGATCCTGGCCCTGCCGTCGTCGCCGATCTCCATCGTCCACGTGGCGTGCGGGACGTCGCCGGCCACCACGTAACCGGCGGTGTCGCGGCGGGCCAGCAGCGCCAGCCGCCTGGCCTCCTCGTGCGTGGGCGCCACCGCGGACAGCAGGTAGTGGGCGACGTTGTGGCCGCCGCTGACACGCCCGGTCAGCACCTCACTGCGCGGGGCCGCGTTCGCCTCCAGCTCGGGCAGCACCTCGGCCAGCCCGCCGACCGCCCTGATCCGTTCGGGGGCGATCGCGGTGAGCTCCTGGCCGAAGCCGACGAGCGTGATGCGCATGCGGTCGGACCACCGGTTGGTGGCCAGCTCGACGGCGAGCGCCGCGAGCGCCGCGGTGGTCTGCGGTCCGCGCACGTTGATCAGGCCCTGGGCGGCCTCCAGGTCGATGAGCACCCGCCCGCCGGCGTCCGTGCCGATGGAGACCAGCCCCGGGTACGGCGCCCCGCCCGCCTGCTCCTGGCCGCCGTGGAGGTCGCTCCTGCGGTCCGGCAGCAGCCGCCCCTCGTGCGCCGGGAGCCGCCAGACCTGGCCGCCGTCCTGGGCCGTCCAGGGCGGGGGCGGGTCGTTGTCCGGCGGATGGATCCACAGGTCGAGCGTGCGTGGCGACAGGTGCGCGCCGTACACGGTGGGCGGGGTGCGGTGCTGCGCGGCCAGCTCGGCGCCGAGCAGCCGCAGCCCGACGTCCAGGATGCGGGCGCCGGGGGCGTCGCCGCCGAGCCTGAGCGCCACCTCGGCCTCGGCGGCGTCGTCGCGCGGGCGGGCGATCCTGCGGCCGGAAAGGCGCCGCCACAGCTGCTCCCTGCGCCGCCTGGCCAGCACGAACAGCAGCCCGGCCGCGGCCAGCGAGGCGGCGGCGAGGTAGTCGGTCAGCTCGCCCTGGCGCTCCTGGATGACCGGCTGCCGGCCGTCCTGCGCGCCCGGCTCGGTCTGGCGGTGTTTGCCCTCGTGCCCGGGCGTCCCGCGCTCCTCGCGCTCCTGGCGCTCCTGGCGCTCCTGGCGCTCCTGGCGCTCCTCGCGGTCCCGCCGCTCCTCGCGGTCCGCGCGGTCGTCGCGCTCGGCCGCCCTCTCCGCGCGTCCGGGGCCCGGGTCGGCCCTGCCCGGGTGCTCGCGCAACGTCTGCTCGCGCGGCTGGTCGGCGGGGACGACGTGCACGTTTCTCGCGTCGTCCGGCATGTCGAGCACCCAGCCGGGCCTGATCAGGTCGGCCATGCGCAGCCGGGTACCGTCGGGCTGCTCTTTCGCCTGGTTGAGCCGGTAGATCTCGGGATAACGGCGGCCGTCCCCCAGGCACTTCTCGGCGATCTCCCACAGGCTCTCGTGGTGGCGGCCGTGCGGCGGCTGCACGACGTACACCTTCCTGGTCTCGCGCGTCTCCAGCTCCTGCTCGACGATCGGCGCGGAGTAGGCGACCGCGGTCACGGGCGGCGCTGCCGGGGTCGGCGTCAGCTGCGCGACCGGCGCGACCATCGCCCCGGCCGTGAACAGCAGCAGCACGGCCGAGACCAGCTTGTTGGCCAGCACCTGCATGCCTCCGGAGAGCGGCACGCGGGCGGGCATGCCGACCCTGCGCACCCCGGCGTACACCTCGACCAGCACGCACACGAACAGCTGGAACCAGGCCAGCCACACCAGCAGCACCAGCACGGCCACGATCGTGCTCGGCCCGACCCGGCTGGTGAGCACGCCGAGATCGAGCAGCTCGGGCGCGATCGGCGGGCCGACGAAGGTGAGCAGCGCGTACGGCACCCCGCCCACGAGCGCGACCAGCACGACCAGCGCGCCCAGCCCGGCGACCACGTCGCCGGCGCTGCGCCTGGCCGGTACGCGCACAGGCACGTGACGTCCTGGTGGACGCGCGGGCACTCGCGTCTGCTCTCGCGGCGGCATCGCCTCTCCCTCCTCTGTTCCAGCGTCGTGTCTCGTGCGTTCCGCATCCATCGAGTGGTCGGTTTCGGTCTATCTCGCTTCCGGGGCGGCGCTGGCCTCGCCGGTCATCTCCGAGCCGGGGAACCCGATCGCGCTGAGGAAGAAGGCCTTCCACCGCACCGTCACGGTGACCGTGACCTGGGCCTGCCCCTGTTCGACGGCGCACTCGCCGCGGGTCACGTCGCCGCCGCCGTGCGCCTGCACGATCTCGTCGGCCCTGCCGCACACCTCGGCGTCGCCGAGCAGCCGGGTCTCGCCCGTCGTGCGGAGGTGGTCGACGTCGACCTGGTCGGCGCCGGCCCTGGCGGCCTGCTCGGCCACGTCGGTCGCGCGCAGCCGGGCGTTGATCGCCGCCCCGCCGTCCACCAGCAGCCCGGCCAGCAGGAACACGACCACGGAGAACAGCACGGTGAACACCGACATGGAGCCCCGCTCGCCGGCCCTCATTCGATCCTCCTGAACTGCTCAAGTGGCACCACCGCGGTGCCGGTCAGCTGCTTGGTGCCGCCGAACCCGAGGAAGGCCAGGTCGAGCTCGCACGTCACCTCGGCCTCGACGTGGCCGCCCTGCTCCCACTCGGACCCGTCGAGCGAGACCGACGGGGACTGGCAGCGGCCGTCGAGGACGCTCGTGGTGATGGCCTCGGCCGCGGAGCCGGCGTCGTCGAGCGTGCGCTGCACGGACGCCGCGCGGGCGGCGTCGCGGGCGGCTCCGTTGACCCGTCCCTGCGCCTCGACCAGCACCCCTGCTCCGGCCAGGAAGAGCAGGAACAGCAGGAAGACCGGGGCCAGCATCACGGTCTCCACCGCCATGGAGCCGCGTTCGGCCCGTCTCATCCGCAGTCCTCGCCGCCGTCGTCGGGGCGGAAGCACTCGACGGGCCCGCCCGCGGTGGCAGTGATCGTGAACGAGAGCTCGGGCAGCAGCGGGATGACCTGTACGGCGTTGCCGGTCACCGTGACGAAGCGCTCGTCGGGCTCCTTCTCGGACGTCGTGGCGGTGGCGTTGCCGAGCAGCTGGGGGCCGATGGCACGCACGATGTCGGTGGCCTTCGCGGTGGCCGCGCCCTCCCAGTCGCCGGAGTCGAACGGGGCGGACCTGGCCACGCGGGCGCCCTCCCTGGCGGCCGCCTCCGCGACCTGCCGGCCGTGGAACCAGAGCGCGACCTGCACGATGAGCAGCACGACGGCGAGGATGACCGGCATCAGCATGGCCAGCTCGATCACCGTGGCGCCGCGCTCGCCCTCCGGCTTATTCGCCTCCGCCGCCATCGCCGCCACCGCCGCCGAAGGTGCCCTGGATCTCGCTCTGCTTCTGCTCGACCAGGGTCTTGATGAGCGTGGCCAGGCCGAGCGCGACGCCGGCGATGATGGCGGTGATGATCACCCATTCGACGGCGGACGCCCCGCGGGTGGGCGCGGTCCTGGCACGGTGGATGCGCACGCCGAGGTACGCGGTCAGATAGATGATCCAGGGATGGTTCATCATGCCCCCAACATCTTCATAGCGGCGGGATAACTGAGAAAGATCACAAAACCGGCGCAGAGCAGGAGCTGGGCCACGAGCATCGACTGTGACCGCTCGCCCGCCCTGCCCTCGATCTCGGCCAGCTCGCGGCGGCGCAGCGTGGCCGCCCTGGCCGTCAGCGAGGCGCGTACTTTGGCGCCGTCGTCGGCCACCAGGCCGAGCGCGGCCGACAGGTCGCGCAGCTCGTCGACGTTGATCTCCTCGCCGAGCTGGCCGAGCGCCTGCCACGGAGTGATGCCGACGATCCTCGCGCCGGCCAGCGCGTCGCGGATGCGGCCCATGGCCCAGTTGGGCTGCTCGCCGCTGACCGAGACGGCCATCATCAGCGCCTCGGGGACGCCGCGGCCGCCGGCCAGGTTCATCGAGACGAGGTCGAGGAACGCGCCCACGACGTGCCGGAAGTCGCGCCGCTTGGCCGCCGCGTCCTTCTTCACCTGCAGGTCGGGCAGGAAGAAGAACACGACCGCGACGAGCACGGCGGACCAGAACGGGATGGCGAGCGAGGTGCCCCACTCCATGAGCACCAGCCAGCCGAGCAGCAGCGGGAAGGCCAGCAGGCCGCCGGCCGCGAGCAGCACCTTCGTGGCCAGGAACGCCTCGAAGGAGCGGCCGACCAGCGCCAGGTCCGATCGGACCGACCTGATCTCCCAGCCGCGGGCGCTGTACAGGCGGGCCAGCCGCACGCCGAGGCCGCGGCGGAACGCGCTGACCTCCTCGTCGGGCAGCAGGAGCTGGATGCGCGGCGCGCCCGCGTCCTCGCGTACGGCGTCGAGCGCCAGCAGCCGCGCCACCAGCCCGGGACGGGCGGGGAAGAGCGCCCTGAACAGTACGAGCAGGCCGAGCCCGATCACGGCGCCGGCCAGTGCGCCCTCAGCCATCGCCGCCTCCTCCCATGAGCAGCCGCGTCGGCTTGTCGAACCTGGCCAGCCGCCGCATCCAGGCGAACCCGGCCCCGAACAGCCCCGCCACGACCACGAGCACGGCCTGGCCGAGAGGGCCGTCGTACTCCTCGACGTAGGAGGGGTTGAACACGACGAGGATCCCGGCGAAGGCCAGAGCGGTGATCACCACGATCTGCACGCTGCGCCGGGTGGCGCGGCGCTCGGCCTCGACGCGGCGGCGCATGTCGAGCTCCTCACGGGCCGAGACGGCCAGCGCGCCGAGCACGTCGCGCAGGCCGGGACCGCGCAATCGGGAGTTGAGGATGAGCGCGGCCACCACCAGGTCGGCCGAGGGGTCGTCGAGCTCGTCGGCGAAGAGCGCGAGCGCCTGCGGCAGCGCCATCCTGGTGTGCAGCCGGTCGATCATGGACCTCAGGTGGGGCCTGAGCGTGGGCGCGGCGGCCCTGATGGACGACGGGATGGCCTGTTCGAGCCCGGCCGCCCCGGCGATCGTGTCGCGCAGCGACTCGGTCCAGGCGGCGAGCCCTTCGAGGCGGCGCATGGCGGCGCGCTCCTCGGCCGCGCCGCCCGACAACCCGCGCCAGGCGAACACGAGCAGCACCGTGCCCACCGCCACGACCGGCCAGCCGGTGACGATCAGGACCAGGGCGGCGGCCACGGCGGCGATCGCGGCGCGGGTGGTCAGCATCTTGACCAGGTGGCGCCTCGGCCGGGGCGGGCGGGGGCGCAGGCCGTACAGGGCGATGCAGAACAGGAAGAGGCCGCCGCCCGCCACGGCGCCGGCGAGCAGCGCCAGCGGGTCGAACGTGAACGCGCCCATGCTCACCAGCCCCCCAAGGTGTAGCCGTGGGCGGCGAGCTCCTCCATGCAGGAGATCGGGGCGTGCGGGACGGCGGCGCCGTCGGGGCCCGGCGCGAACACCTCGCTCGACAGGACGCGGCCGTCGCAGCCGTTGACCTCGCGGATGCTGGAGACGTAGCGGCGCAGCGTGCCGCCGACGTGGTAGTCGTTGCGCTTCTCGACGAAGACGACGAAGTCGATGGCGCCCGCGATGAGCATGTGGGTGGCGTCGATGGGCAGCCGCTCGCCGGCCTGCAGGGCGTAGGTGGAGATGCGGTTGAAGACCTCCATGCTGGAGTTGGCGTGGATGGTCGACAGGGAGCCGTCGTTGCCCTGGGTCATCGCGTTGAGCATGGTGACGATCTCGTCGCCGAGCACCTCGCCGACGATGACGCGGCTGGGATTCATGCGCAGGGAGCGCCTGACCAGCTCGGCCATGGAGATCTCGCCCTGCCCCTCGGAGTTGGGCAGGCGCTGCTCGAAGGCGACGGCGTTGGGGTGGAGCTCGGGGAACTGGTCGAGGCCGAGCTCGAGGGCGCGTTCGACGGTGATGAGGCGCTCGCTGGGCGGGATCTCGTTGGCCAGCGCTCTGAGCAGGGTTGTCTTGCCGGCGTTGGTGGAACCCGCGATCATGACGTTCTTGCGGGCGGCCACGGCGGCCGTCAGGAACCTCGCGACGTCGGGACTGATCGTGCCGTTGCCGGTCAGGTCGGACAGGAAGACCTTGCCGAGGCGGGCGCGGCGGATCGACACGGCCGGCCTGACCGTGACGTCCATGACGGCACTCAGCCGGGACCCGTCGGGCAGCCGCAGGTCGAGCTGCGGGTTGGCGGTGTCGAACGGCCTGCTGGACAGCCCGGAGTAGGCCGCCAGGATCTGGATCAGCTCGATCAGCTCGTCGTCGGAGTCGGCGACCGGGTCGTGCATGAGCTCCTGGCCGTCGGCGTAGCTGACGAAGACCCGGTCGCAGCCGTTGATGTCGATGTTCTCGACCTGGGCGTCGTCGAGCAGCGGCTGGAGGCGGCCCACGCCGAACAGGGCCGCGTGGATGCCGGCCGCGAGCGCCTCCTCCTCCTCGACCGTGGGCGGGGTGCGGCCGAGCCCGATCTCGCCGCGGGCGTGCTCTTCCAGCACCTGGGAGATCAGCGCCCTGGCGAACTGGCGCTCGTCCTCGCCGGTCATCGCGGGCAGGCCGTTGGCCTGGTCGAGCCGGCGCTGGTGGGCCAGCCGGTCGCCGACCTCCTGGCGGAAGCGCTTGACGAGCGAATGGTCGATCATCGGTGGCTCACCAGCCTTCCCGCGAGGTCGCGTGCCGTACGGATCAGGAGGGAGCGGTCGAGCCGGCCGCCCCACTGCCCGCGCAGGAGTTCGGCGCCCTTGGGGTCGTGGGCGAGGCCGTAGACGTGGGGGACGCTGTTGCCGACGATCCGGCGCACGTCGTCGATCGAGGCGCGGTAGTTGCGCGGGTCGGCGATCACGGCGACGCCGTGCGCCTTGGTGATCTGCAGCCGCTCGCGCAGGTGGGCGACGTGGTCGAGAGTGGCCCGGGTGAGCAGCACGACCTGCTCGGCCTCGGCCATCAGGTCACCGAGCTGGGGATGGGCGCCGAGCCGGCCGCAGTCGGCGATCACGTCGGCGTTGGGGACGGCCGCGAGCGCCCGGCCCAGCGGGCCCCACAACCAGGTGAGCCCGGCGGCCTGCTCGCCGTGCGTGATCCCGGCCAGCACGTCGAGCCCGCCGACGATCTTCTGCGTGTGCTGGTGGATCTGCGCGGGCTCGAGGCCGCGCCGGGCGGTGGCGCCGAGCGTGAGCAGGCCCTTGCCGGGGTTGAGCACGCCGCCGTCGGCGGCGGGCAGCCGGTAGGCGAGGTCGCCGCCCGCGGGGTCGCATTCGGCCAGCAGCACGGGCCGCGGCCAGACCGCCGCGAGGGCGGTGGCCGCAGTCGTCACACCCGGCGCGCCCTTGTCGGCGGCCAGGACGATGAGCGCCACGTCAGCGTGCCCCCGGGAGCTCGGCCACCGCGATCTCCCCGCCGGAGGCGAAGGCCACGATTTCCGGCGACGCCGAGGAATCGACGACCACCGTGATCTGGCCGGAGTTTCCCGTGCGGGACTTGTCGCCGACGGAGAAGACGAGCGCGCTCGCGGCCAGGACCCGGCTTTCTCCCTGGCTCGCCCGGCTCGGAACGTGCACCAGCTGAACGCGGTCGCCTTCTTTCAGGCCCGCGGGCATTTGACCCGGCTTGAGCGCCAGCCCGACGGTGGCCTTTCCCTCGCCGAGCTCGCTGCTGGCCTTGGCGCCCATCTGGTTGGTCAGCAGGGTGCCGGGCAGGATGGTGACGGCCGCGAAACTGCCGACGACCTGGTCGAGCTGCGACCAGCTGACGTAGTCGACGCCCTCAGCGGCGATCTTGACCTCTTCGAGCGCCTGCGCGGTGAACTTCTGGCCAGCGCCGATCTGCTGGGTGACGCGGATGGCGGAGACGCGGTCGCCGCTGCGCAGGACGAGCAGCGTCGTGGCCAGCGCGCCGCCCAGGATGAGCAGGACGGCCAGCGCGGCGAGGGCCGGCTTGCGTTCGCGGGGTGGCACGGGGAGCTTGCGCGAGGCCGGGCCGGACAACCCCGCCGCCGCGTCGGCGGCAGGCTTTTCACTGGTCCTCATGGGTGGGGGGCTCCCGAAGTGAATTGCGGAATTCACGCCATTATGTGGGGCTTGACGTGGTGACGGGGGCGGAATGCGAGGACCAATGCTCGTTTCGCAGGTGGCGGGATGTCAACTCGAAATAATCGATGCCTATTGTTTCTAACGAGTTGACGGGTATTGATTTTTCCGGCTAGTCGCCACTTTGATCACAGCAGCCACTTTTTTCACACCTTTAGGGCAACATATCGGTCCAAGTCGCTGCAGATTCCCCATGCCATTGCCGTCAACTCACGCGCCTGTTCCCGCTCCGGGCGTTACCTTTGGCGCCCGAGGTCGACCGAGGAGACGGCACCATGCGGATCATGCTCACCGTGCTCGGCGGGCAGGGCGACCGTGACGTCGTGATCGACGGAGACGACGGCGCCACGGTGGCGAGGGTGAGCGAGGCGCTCAGCGATCAGGGGCCGCTGGCCGACGTCGTCCGGCTGCCCAGAGCCCGAGCCCCCTACGGGCTGTCCGCCGACAGCCCTCACATCCCCCAGCCGCGCAGGCCGCAGCGGGACACCCGCGGGCCGGCCGGCCACGCGCCCGCGCTCTGGCGCGACGGCCGCCCGCTCGACCCGCGCGCGCCGGCCGCCGCCGTGCTGCGCGACGGCGACAAGGTCACGCTCGACGCCCGCCTCGCCCGCGCCACCGTGGTCGAGGAGCCGGGCGGGGTCGCCGAGGTGCGGGTGGTCGGCGGCCCCCGCGCGGGCACGGTGCACCGGCTGGGGCTCGGCGTGCACGTCATCGGCTCCGACCCGATGTGCGCGATGGCCGTCGACGATCCCGCCCTGGCTCCCGAGGCGGTGGCCGTACGCGTGACACCCGACGCGATCACCGTGGAGCGGGCGTGGCGGGAGCCTGAGGATGCGCCCAGGCTCAAGCTCAAGGGGCGGTGGGCCGACGAGGTCGCCGAGCTCACGGCGCGGGTCGCGGAACGCGAGGCCGCCGAGCTCACGGCCGGCTACGGCGAGACCCCCGAGCTCGACGGCCGGCCGCTCACCGAACCCGTCGACTGGCCCGACCAGGCCGTGCTGACCTGCGGCTCGTCGGTGTTCGTGCTGACCTCGATCGAGCCGAAGGACGCCCACCTGGCCCCGAGGAGCGAGGGCGGCGTGGCCTACAACCGCCCGCCGAGGCTCCGGCGCCCGGAGCCCGAGCGCACGTTCGTCAGGCCGAAGGAGCCCGCCAGGAACGAGGGCATGCGCCTCCAGCTGCTCGCCGCCTTCCTCCCGGCCGTGCTCGGCTTCACCCTGGCGATCGCGCTGCAGCAGTGGTACTACCTGCTCGTCGCCCTCATGACGCCGGTCATCATGATCGGCCAGTGGTGGAGCGACCGGCGCCACGGCAAGAAGCAGCACAAGAAGGCCGTCAAGGAGCACAAGGAGCGGCTCCAGGCGTACGACGAGGCCGTGGAGCGGGCCAGGGTGGCCGACGAGGCGGTCCGCAGATCCAACGCGCCCGACCCGGCCCAGGTGCTGCTGACGGCCACCGGCCCGCGCAGGAGGTTGTGGGAGCGCAGGAGCCACGACGACGACGCGCTCAGGCTGCGGGTGGGGCTGGCCGACCTGCCGGCCGACCTGGAGCTGTCGGAGGAGCAGGGCGGGCGCATCGAACCGCCCGTCTGCCGTTCCGTGCCGGTGGCGCTGCCCATGCGCCGGCTGGGCGTGGCCGGCGTCACCGGCTCCCGCGAGGCCGCGACCGGCCTGGCCGCCTGGCTGATCGCCCAGGCCGCGACCCTGCACAGCCCGCGCGACCTGGCCGTCGTGATCGTGTCCGCGCACGCCGACGGCGAGCAGCGCTGGGGCTGGATGCGCTGGTTGCCGCACTGCTCGCCGCAGTCGGGGCAGGAATGCGTGACGCTGGCCGGCACCGATCCCGAGTCGGCCGCCCGGCGCGTCTCCGAGCTCGCCCAGCTCATCGACGAACGCCAGAACACCGCGATCCCCGAGCTGGGCAAGATCCCCACCGGGTGGGACGACCTCGGCGGGCCAGAGAAGCCCACGTTCTCCTCCTACGACGTGCGCCCGTACGACGTGCTGGTGGTGCTGGACGGCGCCCAGGTGCTGCGCGGGCTGCCCGGGATGCCGCAGGTGCTGCGCCAGGGGCCGCGCTGCGGCGTGTACACCCTCGCCCTCGACGAGGACCAGCGCCTGCTGCCCGAGGAGTGCCAGACGGTGGCCGCGTGCGGCGACGACGGCCTCGCGCAGCTGCGCGGCGGCGGCCTCGACGTCATCGGGCCGGTCCTGGCCGACCTCGTCTCACCCGGCTGGTGCGACCGGCTGGCCAGAGCCCTCGCCCCGATCCGCGACGTCAGCAGGGACGACCCCGCGGGCAACCTGCCCGGCGCGGTGCGCCTGCTCGACCTGATGGGCCTGCCCGACCCCTCCGGCGAGGAGCTGGCCGCCCGCTGGCGGGAACGCGGCACCACCGAGGCGCTGATCGGCGTCGGCCCCGACGGCCCCTTCTCGGTCGACCTCAAGCTCGACGGCCCTCACGGGCTCATCGCCGGCACTACGGGCGCGGGCAAGTCGGAGCTGCTCCAGACGCTCATCTGCTCGCTCGCGGTGGCCAACCGGCCCGACCAGCTCACGTTCGTGCTCATCGACTACAAGGGCGGCGCCGCCTTCAAGGAGTGTGTACGCCTGCCGCACACCGTCGGCATGGTCAGCGACCTCGACGGCCACCTGACCCAGCGCGCCCTCGACTCACTGGCGGCCGAGATCCGCCGCAGGGAGCGCCTGCTGCTGGCGGCCGGGGCCAAGGACATCGACGACTACACCGGCCCCCCGCTCCCCCGCCTGGTGCTGATCATCGACGAGTTCGCGGCGCTGGTGGCCGAGCTGCCCGACTTCGTCACCGGGCTGGTCGACATCGCCCGCAGGGGCCGGTCGCTGGGCATCCACCTGATCCTGGCCACGCAGCGGCCCGCGGGCGTGGTCACCGCCGACATCCAGGCCAACACCTCGCTGCGGATCGCGCTGCGGGTGACCGAGCCCGCGGAGTCGTCCGACGTCATCGACCTGCCCGACGCGGCCCACATCTCCAAGTCGACGCCCGGCCGCTGTTACGTGCGCTCGGGCGTGGGGACGGCGACCGCCGTGCAGACGGCCAGGGTCGGCGGCCGCAGCCCTGCCGCCGGCGGGCCGGCGCGCGCGGGGAACGTGCGGGTGCTGGAGGTCGGCTGGCGCTCGCTGGGGCGTCCGCTCCCGCCGCCGCCGGAGCCGGAGGAGGACGCGACCGGCACGGACCTCGGGCTCGTCGCCGACGCCCTCATCGAGGCCGCCCGCCTGGCGGGCGTCCCCGCCCAGCCCAGTCCCTGGCTGGAGCCGCTGCCCGCCGGCCTCGTGCTCGACCTGCCTTCCGCCGGGCGTCCCGTCCTGGCCGCCCCGATCCCCGACACCGCCGCGTACGGGGAGGCGTTCGTCGAGGTGGCGCCGTTGCCGTTCGGCGTCACCGACCGGCCGTGGGCCCAGGACCGGCATGCGCTGGCGCTCGACGTGGCGCAGGGCGGTCACCTCCTCATCGCGGGCGCGGCCCGCAGCGGCCGGTCGACGGCCCTGCGCACGATCGCGGGCTCCGTCGCGGCCCACGCCTCCCCGTCGGACGTGCACGTGCACGCGATCGACTGCGGCTCGGGCGCGCTGCTGCCGCTGGTGGCGATGCCGCACTGCGGCGCCGTGGTGACCCGCGACCAGCTCGACCGGGTGGAGCGCCTGCTGACCCGCCTCAAGGCGGAGGTGGGCCGCCGCCAGCAGCTGCTGGCCGAGGCCGGGCACGCGTCGCTGGCCGAGTACCGGCAGGCGGGTCACCGGCTGCCCTGGCTGGTGCTCATGCTCGACCGCTGGGAGGGCTTCGTCGCCGCCTTCGAGGGTTACGACTACGGCCGCATGATCGAAGGGCTGCTCCAGCTCCTGCGCGAGGGCCCGGCGGTGGGCCTGCGGGCGGTGGTCACCAGTGACCGCTCCGGCCTGCTCGGGCAGGTCTCGACGGTCTTCGACGACCGGCTGCTGCTGCGGTTGTCCGACTCGTCCGACTACGGCCTGGCGGGGTTCCCGCTCAAGGGCCTGCCCTCGTCGGTGCCGCCGGGCCGGGCGCTCTCGCTGGGCGAGCACGGCATCGTGGAGCACCACATCGCCCTCCTGGACGCGGACCCGGCCGGACCCGCGCAGGTCGCCGCGCTGCAGTCCCTGGCCCGCGCCGCCGCGGGCCGAACCGGCACGGCCCCAGACCCGAAGCCGGGCCCGGCGCGCGAAACCGGCACGGCCCCGGGTGCGAAGCCGGGCTCGGCGCACGAGGCCGGCAGGGGTGTCTGGCGCTGGGAGGGGGATCCGCCGCTGCGGGTGGACGCGCTCCCGATGCGCATCACGGCGGCCCAGACGCTCGCCCTCGACCCTGCCTTCAGCCCGCCGTCGCCGCTGTGGGCGCTGGCCGGCGCGGGCGGCGACGCCCTGGCCCCGCTCGGGCTCGACCTGCTGGCCCACGGCCCCGGCGCCGTGATCGCGGGGCCGGCGCGTTCCGGCCGGTCGTCGGCGCTGCTGACGGCCGCCCGCTCGCTGATCGCCCGCGGCACCCCCGTCGTCGCCGTCGCCCCGAGGCGCAGCCCGCTGAAGGATCTGGACGGAGCCGTGGCGGTGCTCGACGGCAACGCCACCGACCTGCCGGAGATCGTCGCGGACCTGCACGGCTACGTCGTGGTGGTGGACGACGCCGAGCTGGTCAACGCGGACGACCCGCTGGGCGCCGCCCTGGAGGAGGTGCTCAGGTCGGGCAGGGACGGCGACCACGGGCTGCTCATCGCCGGCGTGACCGGAGACCTGGCCGTCGCCTACCGCGGGTTCGTGGCGGAGACGCGCAAGTCGCGTACGGGGCTGCTGCTGGCCGTGCAGAGCCAGGCCGACGGCGACCTGTTCTCCATCCGCCTGCCGCGCGGCGCGGCCGGGGGCCCGCCGGGGCGTGGCTTCCTGGTGACGACCGGCACCTTCACCCCCGTCCAGGTGGCGCTCCCCGGCGGCCCTTAGAGGTCAGACATCCTTGGAGCCGGGATGTCAAGCAGCGAGATCGTTTTGTCGGTGCGGCCAAGCGGTTGCCTGGTCGTAGCGAGTGTGTGTTCTAGGCCGTCTTTCATAAGGCCTGAGCCACAGCTCCGGGTCGAAGGCGGGCGGGCGTCCGCCCTTCGATCCACTGGCTCGCCGGTGGGCGTCCTGGTCGGCCTTGCGGCTCGTCCTGCACCCCACCGGGCGGCTCCTTCTGCAGGTGGCCCTCCCGGTGGTGCTGCCTGCGGGGCTGGGGTGCGAGCCGAGTTGGTTCATGCGCCATTGCACGGGCCTGGGCAGTCTGGAACGCCCGCCGGTCAACCCCCGACTCTCCGAACCGGCTGGCCCGTCGCCGCGTCGATGATCTCGCGGTCGCCCAGAGGGCTCGACAGCCGGGCATAACTCAGGACTACGCCTGTGTCCACGGCGCAGGTCTCCTTCAGCGTGTCCACGTCGGAGACGAGATAGCTGTCCGTGTCTCCAGCGCGCTGGCCGGTCACCGAGAGCACCACACGTGTGGGTGTCTCCTGGGCGGTGACCGGGTGGGTGGCGCAACTGTCCGAGACGCCCACCACCAGTGTGTCAGCGGCAGCCGGAGGAGTGGCTTCGTGCAGGGTGCCGTCCTCCCATAGGTACGCAGGCAGCTCACGCTCGTGGTCGATGACGAGGTATCCCTTCAGCGGCACCGGGACGGACGGGCCTACGCCGTGCTTGGGCGTGCTGATGAAATCGCTCCCCCAATGGCCTGCCACGAGCGCGTCCATTTCGCGTCCACGCTTGACATCGTGGTCGACGACGAAGAAGACGGTGACCGCCAGGATCGCTAATGAGCCGCCGACGAGCAACGACGCACTCCGCCAGCTCATCCTCGTCCACACTGTGATCAGTTTGATCGTCAGCAGAGCGACAGCGGGCACGGCAATAGCGAACAGGATCTTCACGCGACGACCATCCAACGGATCGGTTGCAGCCCACCTACAGGTGGCTACTTTGGGTGCCTGCGCGCATGAGCGCCGTTCGGGCTGAGCTGGTAGGGCCGGGCCGACGACGAAGTCGTGACCGACCAGTGGGGTGACCACGGAGGTTCGCCGGGTCGGGTGACGCACCGATCCAGGGGTGCGCGGTGGCGGGTTGATCGGTCGCTCTCGATGGCAGCAGGTTGTCGTCGAGGGTGAGGTGCGTGGGTGGCAGAGCCGGTCAGGGCACGACGGTTGAGCGAAGACGAAGGCCGCCGGTTGCAGCAGATCGTGCGCCGGGGCAGGCACGAGTCGATCCGGGTGCGGCGGGCGTTGATCATTATGGCGTCGGCGTCGGGGACTCCCGCTCCGGCGATCGCGCGGCTGGTCGCGGCGCATGAGGACACCGTCCCGGGATGTGATCCATGCCTTCAACGAGCGAGGGCTGGCCGCGCTGGACCCTCGGTGGGCGGGAGGCCGTCCCCGCCTGATCAGTGATGAGGACATCGCGTTCATCATCCAGACGGCCCGCTCCCGCCGAGCTGCGCGAGCAGCTGCCCACCCGATCAGCGGTCAAGCTCGCCACCACCGCCGCTCGCTCACCGCCGATATCGCCGCCCGGCTGCTGTCCGCCTGCGGCGATAACCCCGACCGGCTGAATCATCCGCTGCCTGAAGCGCTACGTCGCCCGCGAGCTCTACAAGGCCCTGACCAGCCCGACAACTCACGGAAACGATCTTCTAGCAGTCGCTTGACACGACATAGGTGTAGCTCCCATCAGCCGTCGTCGGCGGGGCGGCGAGAGGGTCCGGCTGGGCGTGCTGGTCGCCGGCGGTGCGGTGTTCCTGCCGTGGGCTCTGTACTGGGGCTTGGCGCTGCCGTAGCGGGACCAGGAGCTCTGAGCGGCTCCTGGCCGATTCACCGGAAATCATGACACCTGAGCGCTCTATGCTGATTCCTGGGACTCGGGAGAGGTGAGATGCAGACCCAGAAGGACCTCTATCAGGCGCATCGGCTCATGCAGCAGCGCCTGGGCCTGGCGCTGCTGCAGGCCGAGCCCGACGTGCCCGAGACGCCGATGCGGCGGCACAACGTCGCCACGTTCTGCGGCATCATCGTCGCGGTGCTGATCATGGCCGCGTTCGGCATCTGGGGGCTGCTCAGCCCCGGCAACGCGACGAAGCTCGAAGAGCCCGGCAGGTTGCTCGTCGAGGAGGAGACCGGCGCCAAATACGTCTACAGCCAGGAGCAGCAGCGCCTGTTGCCGGTCGCCAACTACGTCTCCGCCCTGCTGCTGCTCGACACGTCGAACTTCGAGGTCAGAAGCGTCTCCGCCGCCTCCTTGGCCAAGTATCCGCGCGGGCCCCTGGTGGGCATCGCCGGGGCGCCGGACTCGCTGCCCGAGAAGGACAAGCTGGTCAAGGGGCCCTGGTCGGTGTGCGTGACCGAGGCGCCCGACGCCTCGGGGACGCCGGTGCCGTACGTCACGCTGGTGGGCGGCACGAACGTCGGCGGCGCGCATGTCGGCGCCGGCGCGCTGGTCGTCACGGACGGCAAGCAGTCGTGGGTCATCTGGAACGACACCCGGATGAAGGTGAACGACAGCGGCGTCCGCGCGCTCAACGCCCGGCCCAAGAAGGTGCCCCCGACCTGGATCAACGCCATTCCTCCCGGACCCGACTTCCTGCCGCCGAAGATCGCGAACCTGGGCCGGAAAGTACGCGGGCCGAGCGGTGGCCGGGCCGCCATCGGCCAGGTGTACACCGTGCAGGGCGTGAGCGGGGCCGCGGCCCGGTGGTACGTCCTTCTCGCCGACGGGCTCGCGCCCATCACCCTCACCCAGGCCACCCTGCTGCTCGAAGACCCCGCCATCAAGCGCGCCTACGGCAGGCAGGTCGCCGAGCCGCTGGAGATCGACGCCGCCACGGCGAACGCCAGGACCTCCCGCCAGAACCTCGCCGTGTCGGGGTTGCCCACCACCTTGCCGAAGGTCGTGCCCTCGTCGAGCCCGCTCTGCTCGGTGTACTCCGACACGCAGAACGGCTCGGCCCGCGCCAAGGTGACCGTCGGCGGCACCATGAGCATCCCGCCGCCGAGCTCGCGGGGCGACCAGGAGCACTTCGACCAGGTGCTGATGCCTGCGGGGGCGGCGGCACTGGGCGGCCTCCTGCCCGGAGACGGGCAGAAGGGCTCAGTCCAGACCTACTTCCTGCTCTCCGACCAGGGACGCAAATATCCGCTCACGTCCGCCGACCAGATCAACAAGCTGGGGTACGGAGCGGAGGACGTGGCGCCGATGCCGGGCAACCTCGTGCACCTGCTGCCCGAGGGCCCGACGCTGGATCCCGAGGCCGCCCGGTCGCCGCTGCAGGTGACGGCCTCTTAGGCGCGAGCCTCAGATGATGCCGCCCATCATTCCGCCGCCGCCCGGGTTCATGGCGTCCATGTTGGGCATGCCGTTGTTCGTGGGCTGCAGGCTGCCCACGCCGTCCTTCTGCTCCGGCGGCACGTACTCCACCCCGGTCGGGGCGAAGTCGGGCTTGGGGCGGTTCTGCGTGAGCGTCTGGGACATCGAGGCGCACATGAAGTTGACCATGGCGACGACGCCGGCCGTCATCATCAGGGTCTTGCCCAGCTTGACGGCCAGCCCGCTCACGACCTCGCCCAGCGCCGCCAGGATTCCGTGGATCGCTCCCCTGATGGCGATCTGGACCCCGACGAGCGGGACCACCCTGGTGCTCAGGCGCCAGACGGCCACGCCCGTCATCAGCGTGGCCACGGCCATGAACACTTCCGCGGCGTAGTGATAGATGGTGCTGCAGCACTCCATGCTGCCGCCCATGCCCGAGAAATACCGCTTAGCGGTGTCCACCTGCTCGAGCAGCTTGTCCATCGAATCCGAGGCGAGTTCCTTGGCTTCCCCCGCCCACAGATCACCGCTGGAGATCCGCTCCTTGACGTCGAGCACCCTCTGCCGGATGCCGTCGAAGTCGATCTCACCGTCGCCGGTCGAGGGGGACTGCCACTGGCCGGCGGCATCCCGTATGCCTCCGGGGTTGGAGACGCAGACCCCGATCGCCAGCGCGATGCGCTTGGCCGACGGGGATTCGTAGAGGACCAGGGCGGCCGCGGTCGCCATCGAGGCCGCGGTGATGAACTGCCACCGGTCGCTCGAATATCCCGTGTAATCAAATGGCATCCGGCGCTGCCGCCCTTCCTACTCTTCCCCGCCGATCACCTGCGGCGCGATGTCGATGTCGTCGAGCCAGTCGGCCTCGTCGCCGCGCACGTACTCGGGGTTCTCCCGTTCGCGTTCCTGCTGTTGGCCACCGGCTCCCGGCATCATCGGCATGAACGGCATGCCGCCCATCCCGTTCATGCCGCCACGGGCGCCGGCCGCGCCGGGCTGGACGCCGGAGGTGGCGCCGCCCGACGGCGGGGCGGTGCCCATGCCAGGCCCGGATCCGGGGCCGAGGGACGTGGAGGGGTTCGGCACCGAAGGGTTCGGCACCGAAGGGTTGTAGCCCGCCAGGTCGGTGCCGTTGGGGTTGAGCGCGTTCGGGTCGAGCTCGGGGACCTCCCGGTTGAGCTGGTCCTCGAGGGAGGGGACGTTGGCCTGCGGCACGTTGGCGTCCGGCATCTCCGGCATGTCCGGCGACGGCACGTTGCTGTCCGGCATGTCCGGCGTCGGCACGTCGGTGTCGGGCATCTCCGGCGACGGCACATCGGTGTCCGGCATCTCGGACGAAGGCAAGTCGGACTCCGGGATGCCGCCTGGCAGGTCACCACCCGGCAGGTCACCACCCGGCAGGTCACCGCCCGGCAGATCTCCCCCAGGCATGTCGAACGCGGTGGGGTCGAACTCGTCGCCGCCACCGGGATCATCGGGGCCGATCTTGATGACCCCGTCGCTGTCCTTGTCGGCCTTGCGGTAGTTCTTCTCCAACGAATCGAGGGCGCTCTCGTAGTCGGCCAGCACGTCCTTGGCCGTGTTGAGCGCGCTGACCGCGCCGTCCTTCGTCTGGTCGTGCGCGTATTTGAGGCCGACCCCGATGAGGCCGAACGCGGGAGCTTCGACCCGGATCCCGCCGGTCGTCTGGGCGATCCTTCCCATGTTCGGCGCCTGCTCGCCGATGTCCTTGCCGGCCTTCTCGATGGCGCCGTGCTCCCACTTGATCTCTACGTTGGCGCCGAAGGCCCCGGCACCGGGGAAACCGCCCGGGAAGTTACCCCCTGTGTCCATGACCGCCCTTTCTGTCTGTGGGTTCGGAGCCGTACACGACGCCCGCTACGGGTCAGGCGATCGTGGACTGTGTGGTGCCCTCGGGGCCGCCCCACACGTCGTCGTCCTCGGCGAGCCACGTCGTGCTCTCCCTGTCGTTCTCCTGGTCGCGACCGCCCGCACCGCCGCCCATCATGGGCATCATGGGGAAGCCCATACCGCCCGCTCCCGTACGCCCCGCGCCCGCGAGGGCCGCGCCGCCGTTGCCCGCGCTCCCGCCGCCGGGGACGCCGGTGCCCGTGCCGGGGCCTCCGGTCGTGGTCTGGGTCCCGCCGGGCGTGGTGTTCCCGAGCGAGGGGTCGTAGCCCGCCAGGTCGGTGCCGCCCGAGTTCGGTCCGGCCGCGGTGGGGCCGGCGACGGATCCGGGGTCT
This sequence comes from Nonomuraea sp. B10E15, assembly GCF_039871615.1. Lineage (NCBI taxonomy): Bacteria > Bacillati > Actinomycetota > Actinomycetes > Streptosporangiales > Streptosporangiaceae > Nonomuraea > Nonomuraea sp. B10E15. The sequence goes on along the minus strand of NZ_JBDPMB010000010.1, from coordinate 292,990 downwards.
CCGGGGTTCGCGCCGTCGGGCATGCCGGTCTGGCCCGACGGAACGTTGCCCACGGAGCCGTCTCCGGGGCCGTCTCCGCCGGGCAGGTCGCCTGACCCGGGACGGTCGCCGCCGGGGTAGTTCGCACCCGGGTAGGCGCCGTCACCCGGCCCCGCCACCGCCGGAACGCCCCTGACCGAGCCGGGACCGAACGAGCTGGGGTCGTAACCGCCGAGGTTCGTGTGGTCGCCCACCGGCAGGCCGCCGGGCAGGCGCGGACCGTTCTGAAAGTCCGGCATCTCAGGTGTTACGACGATCGGGAGCGCCTGCTGCACCTCGCTGGGCAGCTGCTCGTAGTGCCCGACGATCCGCTCGTTGACGGCCTTCATGTGGTCGGCCGCCCGGTGGTCACCGCGGTTCGCGCTGTTGAACGGATTGAGCACGGCGGCGTAGTCGATGTCCTGGTCGGAACGTGAGTCGCGGTAGGCCGACTCGACGACGTTCATCTGGGCCCACCGCAGCGTCTCGCCGTATCCCTTCAGCGACCTTCCCATGGCGCCGAGCTTCGTGGCCAGCTCACGGGCGCTGGCAGCCAGCCCCTGCAACTGCAACTGGGTCTGGTAGGCCGCCGGGCCCTGATAGTGCTTCGCCAGGTCGGCCGCCTTCGTCTTCAGGTCGGCGGCGAAGCTGTTGAGCAAGGGCTCGGCCGCCTCGTAGTAGAGCCCGGCCAGCTTCACGGACCCGGGGTCCGTCTCGTCGATGTACCTCTTGACCTCGTCGATCGTGCTGTCCATCAAACCGATGCTGGCGACGGTGCTCTTCATCCACGAGGCGTCGGGCGTCGAGGTGTCCAGGCTCGCGTCGTTGAGGTGGAGGCGGGTGGTGGTCGTCTCGGGCTCGGGCATGTTCGCGTCTTCCTATCAGACGTCCCGCTGCGTGGCGGCCTCTTCGTTCGCGGACTCGGCTCTCTCCGACGTCGCGGCTATCTCCATCAGCCCCTCGTCGAAGGTCTGCTCCGCGCTGGCGACCAGCTGCGCGTAGAGGCCACTGCTGTTGGCGCCCGGCTCCCCGACCAGCGTGCTGTAGGCCATCTGCGCCGAGAAACCGTACTGCATGGCCGCCGGCCACTGGCCCGTCTGGTGCTCGTTGAGGGCGCAGTATCGCTGGAGGTCGCTCAGGGAGCCGGCTCCCGTGGGCAGCTCCGGTTCGGAGGCCTCACCACCCACCGGACCGGCGAACTCCGTCACCGGGAAGCCGGAAAAATCCCTGATCTTCTTGAGCAGCTCGTTCATTTCCCCGGCGATGCGCCGCACCTCGGTGCGGTTGGTGTAGGGGTCTTCCGTCTCGTCCTTGTCCGACGCACCGGGCCAGTCCGGATCGCGTTCGAGTGCCATCCTGTCTCCTTCAGGCGCCGATCACCGGCGAGGTCGAGCGCTCCCCCGGATGCCACATGTCGCGGTCCTCGGTCAGGTAGGTCGAGCGCTCCTGGTCCTGCGACTGCTCGCCGCTCGCCATGCCTCCCATCGGGAGGAACGGCATGCCCATGCCGCCAACCCCCGGCCGCGCCGACACGGCCCCCGGGGTGCCCGCCTGGGTGTACGAGCCGCCGCCGCCGATCACCGCCGGCGTGCCCGGAGGCTGGGAGCCGACGGGCTGCTGGGTCACCGGCGTGTGGGCGGTGGGGGGATTCTGCACGGGCGCGTTGGCCGACTCGGTGCTGCCGGGATCCCTCGTGTCGCCAGGCGTGTCGGTGGCGTTGTTGTCGATCACGGCAGGCGCGGTGCCGTCGCCGGGGTTCTGCTCCGTCGGCGACTGGCCGTTCTGATCGCCGGTGGAGCCGGTCTGGTCGCCGGGGGACGCCGGGGACTCCGCCGCCGGGTCGTCGCCCGTGCCGCCGTCAGAACCGGTGTCCCTGCCGCTGTCCGAACCGTTGTCGGAGCCGGGTCCGCTCCCCGGGGTTCCGGTGCCGCTGTGCGAGCCGGTGCCGCCGAAGGGACTCGAACCGGTCGAGCCGCCCGACGAACCCGAGCCGCCGTTCCAGTAGTCGCCCTGCCGGTAGCTCGCCTGCGTTTCGAGCGGCATGCGCCGTGTGCCGCCGGTGTCTCCGGTCGGGGAGACCTCCGGCAGGTCGACGCTCACGGTCTGCGGGAGCTTGTTCTCGTACAGGCTGATGATGCGGCGGTTGAGCTTCTCCAGCGCCAGCCGGGCCGGGCCGTCCTCGCCCTGGTCACCGGACGCGTCCTTGCGCGCCTCCTCGATGGCCTGCGGCAGGTAGTCGCGCCCGTAGAGGGTGAGGGCCTCGGACATGTCCTGCATGGCCGTCGCCAGCCGGCTGCCGCTGGCCTGGAGCTTGCGCAGGGCCTGCTGCGTCTTCGCGGCGCTGCCGGACCTCCACGCGCCGTTGAGCGCGGTGCCGACGTCGGGGAGCGCGTCGGCCACCGACCTGATTGTCTCGGCCACCTTGCCGTACGTCATGCCCCTGTCGTGGACTTCCACCGGCGAGGTGTTCTCCAGCCAGGCGAGGATCTGCTCGCGTTTCGCGGCGATGCAGACTTCCGTCGGCCTGACGGACGGATCGCGGACTTCGACGCTCCGCTCTGCCACTCAGCTCACTCTCCAGCGTCAGCCTGCGGGGGGTTGGTTCTCTCGTAGACGTCGGCGCTCTCCCTGATCGCCTGGATGACCTCCTGGCAGCACTCCACGTACGCCTGGTAGAGAGAGGCGAGGCCGTGCCCGCGCCCCATGAAGTACGGGCCGTAGGTGCTCGTGTCAGGGATGATGCTGCTCACGCTCGCCGCGAACGCGCTTGCCGCGGGCCAGCTGCCGATGTGGCTCTCGTCGAGCGAGAAATACCGGGTGAGAGACTCGACGGAGCCTGTCACCCCCTCCCTCGTGCCACCCGGACCCTGCGTGGCACCCAGGGCGACCTCGAGGTCGTCGGCGACGGCCCGCATCTTGCTCACGCTGTAGTAGAGCTCGTCGTCGGTGTCGTCGAGCCCCGGCCACGACTCGCCCATGTGCCCCCCTTCACACGATCCGGCCACCGCGTGCGGTGGCCGGGGGAATTATGTGGTCTCAGGTTTCAGCCGTCGTACCAGATGGACTTGTTACGGGCCTCCGCGGCCCGGTAGTTCTCGTTGGCGATCTGGACGGCACGTTGCAGCTCGTCCAGCTGCAGCCGCATCTGAGCCTCGGCCTGATTCCACTTCTGCTCGTGCTGCCTGAAGAACTCCTCGGCGCCACCTTCCCAGTGGCCGGCCAGTTCGGTCCTCAGCTTGGCCAGAAGCTCTTCGGTGGCTCTCTCGAAGGAACCCAGGATCTTGACGAAGTCACCCTGGGCGAGATCCATCTGCCCGAAGTTGACCTTGGTGAAGTCGAGCTCGGCGCCCATCTTCATCCCCCTACTTGACGTCGACGTTGATCAGGGACTCGACGCGGCCGACACCGGCCTGCACGTCCTGGTCGGTGGCGCTGTAAACGACCGAGTTGACGCCCATCTTGTCGGCGATGCCCTCGAGGTCGGTCCGCACCGCCCGCATGGACGCGTCCCAGTTGGTCATGGCGATCCTGAACTTCGCCGCCGCCGGTCCCAGCCAGCCGGTGCTGAGCAGACCGTTGGCGGTCGTCTCGGTAGCCGTACGCAGACCCTCGATGTACTGTGCCGTGTCGACGACGTGTCCGGACGCCTTCGAGATCTGGCCAGGGCTCGCGCCGTAGAAGTCAACCACTGACACCTCCAGGTATTTCGGCTTTAGCACTCATACAAGCACCAAAAGCCACTGTGTTAACAGATGTCCCAAAAAGAACATGTAACAGATCCGCAACCCTTGCCGTCAAGCTAGAGGTCGAGTTCGCGGCGGATGCGGGTGAGCTCGCCCATGACGTCCTCGAACGCACGCTCGTAGCTGCCCTCCGCCCGCCTGACGTCCTTCAGCAGGGCCGCCGGGTTGTCGATCATGCGCATGGGGTTGGCTTCCTTGCCGTACGTCTCGGTCATGAACTCGTCGATCTGGCGCTGCAGGTCCTCGATGGCGTCCTGCAGGACGGCCTTGATCCGCTCCGACAGCTCGCCCGAGCTCAGCCGCATGGCCTTCGGGCGGATGTCGAGCGTACGCAGCCCGTCGTGCGCGTACTCCACCACCACCAGGCCGTCGTCGTCCTCGCCCCGGCCGACCAGCCGGCCCATCGACTTCTGCACCTGTTCCGACTTGCTGACCTGGTCCTCCAGGCTGTGCAGGAGCTTGTCGATGTCGATGTTGCCGAAGTCCCCGAAATCCGTCACAGGCGTCATCCTGCCTCATACGCACCAATTGCGGCATGCAGATCCGCACAAACCGTGTGCCGACCTCAGCCCGCCAGGCCGCGTACCCACGCATAGACGTCGAGGACGCCGAGCGCCAGCGGCACCAGCGACACGATGAACAGCCAGTCCACGATGTCGCCCGCGCGGCCCCAGAAGGGCGAGAGCCGCCCGTTGGGCAACCACACGCCCATGCCGACCACGATCATCGCGGTCCACAGCAGCGCGAGCACCACGGCCACCGCGGCCACCCCGCCGACGACCACGCCGATCTCGACCGCGACGGCCGCGATCCCGGCGAAACCCGTGAGCATCAACCAGAGCCGCTGGCCGACGCCCTGGAACACGCGCGCCCGCAGGAGCTGCGTCAGCGCCAGGCACACGGACATGGCCACGGCGATCCACCGGCCCTCCATGACCAGCAGCGCGTGCGCGCCAGCCCCGACCAGCGTGATCCCGACGACCATGCCGGTCGCGTAACGCCGCGCCGCTCCCGTGCGCTCCAGCACGGAGGCGCTGTCGAGGTTCTGGTTGTCGCTGCGCAGCTCCTCGGCGTTGGTGGGCATCGCCGGCAGCGGCACCCGGGCGATCCTGAAGGAGAGCACGGGGATCAACGGGCTGAACGCCATCACCACGGCCGCGCAGGCCGCGGCGACCCCGGCGGCGGGCGCGCCCGTCACCATCACCACGGCCGAGCCCACGGCGCCCACCATGGAGGCGATGGCCGTACCGAGGAAGCCGGCCACGCCGTCGGCGACGGCGGTGCCGGCGATCGTGGCGACCAGCGCGGTGCAGGCGAGCGCGCCGAGTATCTGGGGCGAACCGAGCGCCGGCATCCCCCCGCCCGCCGAGGGGGCGAGCAGCCCGGCCAGGAACGCGTACGGCAACGCGGCGTAACCGACGAGCGCGCCGGCCCCCGAGTCGCCGACCGCCCTCGACACGGCCACGCCCACCCCGACGAGCAGCAGCGCCAGCGCACCCGCCACGACCGCGGTGAGCAGCGGGTTCAGCCCGCCGAACGCCAGCGCCGCCGCCCCCGCGGCGAGCAGCCCGCAGGCGGCACCGCCGCCCATCATGCGCGTGTGGGCGCCGTCCCACTTGCCCTTGCCCTCGCGCACTCCGGTGGCCACCACGTCGGCGACGTCGTCGAAGCGCGCGGGCGGCAGCGCCACCTCGCGCGGCCGCAGGTAGAGGATCTCCCCGTCGAGCACGCCCAGCTGGCCGAGGCTCCGCCCGAGGTCGAAGGGCGCGCCACCCAGCCGCTGCAGCGTCCAGCCCGGCCCTGCGGCGGCCTCGCCGCCCAGCTCTCCCATGGCCCGCAGGAGTCCCGGCAGGACGTGCGGCAGCGGGATGTCGGCGGGCAGCGCCAGGTCGGCCCTCTTGCGCGGCCCGACCACGGTGACGTGGCACAACGGAGGCAGTGGAGCGGGCATCTGGTGCAGACCGCCCTGTTGCGCGAACGGGATTTCCGCCAGAGATGTCACAACACCAACATATCCAGCCTGAGTTACCTCCGACCCCAACTCGGACGTTTGTCACATCTGGTAAGAAGGGACATCCGGAGCAGCAGAAGGGCCTGTACCAAGGGTGAGCATCGTCGTCGTCCGGCGCCCTGAGCGCCGCCCAAGCCCGAAGCCTCCGCGTGGCGAGATCCTGCTGGAGCCGCCGCCGGAGATTCCCGAGGTCCAGTCGCAAGGCATGATGGCCGTGCTGACCTGGCTGCCGATGGTGGCCGGCGCGGCGGCGATGGGCCTGATGTTCACCGCGGGCGGCACCCGTGCCAACCCCATCATGTACGTCGCCAGCGGCCTGTTCGCCTTCTCCATGGTCGGCATGACGATCGGGCAGATGGGCCGCCAGGCGGGCGAGCGCAAGAACCGCCTCAACGGCGCCCGCCGCGACTATTTCCGCTACCTCGCCCAGATCCGCAAGAAGGTGCGCAGGGCCGCCATCCAGCAGCGCGAGGCCCTCGAATGGAGCGGGCCGGCCCCCGACACGCTCTGGTGGACCGCCATGGGCCCCCGGCTGTGGGAGCGCCGCCCCCGAGACGACGACTTCAGTACCGTACGCCTGGGCACCGGCATCCAGAAGCTCGCCGTCCAGCTCATCCCGCCGGACTCCAAACCGGTCGAGGACCTGGACGCGCTGACCGCCGGGGCCCTGCGCAGGTTCATCCGCACGCATTCGACGGTCTCGCAGCTGCCCGTGGCCGTGGCGCTGCACTCGTTCGCCAGGATCAAGCTCGACGGCGACCTCCCGATGGTCCGCGACCTGGTCAGGGCCATGGTGGCGCAGATGGTGGTGTTCCACTCACCGGACGACATGCGGATCATGGTGTGCGCGAGCAGGCAGTGGATGAGCCACTGGGAGTGGGTCAAGTGGCTCCCGCACGCGCTGCACCCCGACGAGACCGACGGCGCGGGCCAGGTCAGGCTCATGGCCGAGAACCTGGCCCAGCTCGACCAGCTGGTGGGCGGCGAGCTGAAGGAGCGGGCCAGGTTCCGGCCCGGGTCCCCGTCGGACGCGCTGCCGTACCACGTGCTCATCCTGGACGGCGGGCACGTGCCGCAGGACTCGCAGCTCGGCGCGGACGCCATCGACGGCGTCACCGTCATCGATCTGTCCGACTCGGCCGGCGTGGTCGAGGAGCGCAGCACGTTGCGGTTGCGGATCAACCATGAGGGCTTCCACATGGTCAAGATCGACCATGCGGGCAAGGAGAGCACCAACCGGCTCGGCGACCCCGACGCGCTCGACTATCTGAGAGTCGAAGGGCTGGCCCGCCAGCTGGCCCCGCTGCGGGCCTCCACCGCCGGCGGCGGCGAGGCGCAGGACGTGCTGGCGACCAACACGACGCTGACCGACCTGCTGGGCGTCGGCGACCCCACCACGCTCGACCCCGCGCACAGCTGGCGGCCGCGCGCCGGCAGGAACCGGCTGCGCGTCCCGATCGGGCTCGGCGCCGACGGGCGGCTGGTCGAACTGGACATCAAGGAGTCGGCACAGGGCGGCATGGGCCCGCACGGCCTGGTCATCGGCGCGACCGGCTCCGGCAAGTCCGAGCTGCTGCGCACGCTGGTGCTCGGCCTGGCCGTCACGCACTCCTCGGAGATCCTCAACTTCGTGCTCGTCGACTTCAAGGGCGGCGCGACCTTCCTCGGCCTCGACGGCCTCTCGCACGTCTCCGCGGTCATCACCAACCTGGAGGACGAGCTGCCGCTCGTCGACCGCATGCACGACGCGCTCCACGGCGAGATGGTCCGCAGGCAGGAGCTGCTGCGCGCGGCCGGCAACTACGCCTCCTTGCGCGACTACGAACGCGCCCGCGAGCAGGGCGCCAACCTGCAGCCGATGCCCACGCTCTTCGTGGTCCTCGACGAGTTCAGCGAGCTGCTGACGGCCAAGCCCGAGTTCATCGACCTGTTCGTGATGATCGGCCGGCTGGGCCGGTCGCTGGGCGTGCACCTGCTGCTGGCCTCGCAGCGGCTGGAGGAGGGACGCCTGCGCGGGCTCGACACGCACCTGTCGTACCGGATCGGCCTGCGAACGTTCTCCGCCATGGAGAGCCGGGTGGTGCTGGGGGTCGCCGACGCCTACGAGCTGCCGTCGGCGCCGGGTAACGGCTACCTGAAGTTCGACACGACCGGGATGACCCGGTTCAAGGCCGCGTACGTGTCCGGCGCGTACCAGGCCGACCGCCGGCAGGTGGCCTCGCCCGACGGCACGATCCCCATCAGGGAGGTCGTCGAGTACAGCACCGAGTTCGTGCCCGTCCCCCTCGTCGACGAGCCGGAGGAGACCGAGACCGCCCCCGAGGAGGACAACTCCTCGCAGGAGACCCTGCTCGACATCGTCGTCGACCGCCTGGCCGGGCACGGTCCTCCCGCACACCGCATCTGGCTGCCGCCGCTGGACGAGCCGCCCACGCTCGCGCACCTGCTGCCGCCGCTGTCGATCACTCCCGAGCTGGGGCTGACGACGCCCGGCTGGCCGGGCCGGGGCCGGTTGCAGGCCGTGGTGGGGATCATCGACCGGCCGTTCGAGCAGCGGCGGGACCCGTACTGGCTGGATCTGTCCGGCGCGGCCGGGCACGTGGGCGTGGCCGGCGGGCCGCAGAGCGGCAAGAGCACGGCGCTGCGCACGCTGATCGCCAGCATGGCCCTCACGCACACGCCCGCCGAGGTGCAGTTCTACTGCCTCGACTTCGGCGGCGGCGCCCTGGCGACGCTGGAGGGGCTGCCGCACGTCGGCGGCGTGGCCAGCAGGCTCGACGGCGAGCGGGTGCGGCGTACGGTGGCCGAGATCGTGTCGGTGCTGCAGCAGCGGGAGCGGGAGTTCACCGCGAACGGCATCGACTCCATGGCGACCTACCGCAGGCGGCTGGCCGAGGGCTCCGTGCAGCCCGACGGCTGGGGCGACATCTTCCTCGTGGTGGACGGCTGGCTGACGATCAGGCAGGACTTCGAGGCGCTCGAGCCCATGATCACCGACCTGGCGGCGCGCGGCCTGGGCTACGGCATCCACGTGATCGCCGGGACCAACAAGTGGTCGGAGTTCCGGCCCGGCATCCGCGACCTGTTCGGCACCCGGATCGAGCTGAAGCTGGGCGACGCGTACGAGTCCGAGATCAACAGGAAGAAGTCGCTGGCCGTTCCCGAGGGCGTGCCGGGACGCGGGCTGACCAGGGACGGGCTGCACTTCCTCGGCGCGCTGCCGCGGATCGACGGCGTGCAGGACGCCGAGGACGTCGCCTCCGGGGTGGAGGGCCTGGTCCGCGCGGTCAGGGAGTCCTGGCACGGCCAGCCCGCGAGGCGGGTCAGGCTGCTTCCCTCGATGTTGCCCGCCGCGTCGCTGCCCGGGGTCGAGGAGACCGGCAAGAACCGCATCGCCATCGGCGTCGACGAGGCCACGCTCTCCCCCGTGCTGCTCGACTTCGAGGCCGACCCGCACTTCGCCGTCGTGGGCGACACCGAGAGCGGCAAGTCGAACCTGCTGAAACTGATCGCCGAGAACGTCGTGGCCAGGAACACGCCGCGCGAGGCCATGCTGCTCGTGATCGACTACCGCAGGTCGCTGCTCGACACCGCCGTCAGCGAGAACCGCATCGGCTACGCCGCCTCCGCCTCGGCCGCGAAGGAGCTGATCGACGACGCCCGCAACGCGCTGCTCAAGCGGCTGCCGCCGGCGAACCTGACGCCCGAGCAGCTGCGGGCGCGCGACTGGTGGAAGGGCTCCGACCTCTACATCGTGGTCGACGACTACGAGCTGGTGGCCACGTCGAGCAACCCGCTGGCGCCGCTCGCCGAGCTGCTGCCGCAGGCCCGCGACATCGGCCTGCACCTGATCCTCGCGCGGGCGATGGGCGGCCTCGGCCGGGCCATGTTCGACCCCATCATCCAGCGGATCAAGGACCTGGCCAGCCCCGCGGTGGTGCTTTCCGGCAGCAAGGACGAGGGGTTCCTGTTCGGCAACGTCCGGGCGCAGCCGCAGCCGCCAGGACGTGGCCTGTTCGTGGACAGACGGCTGGGCGCGCGGCTGACGCAGACGGCGATCTGGCCACCGGCGGAGGACTGACATGGCAGGGCTGGACATCCATTTCGACGCTCTCGACGACTGCCGCACGTCGGCCAGGACGGTCGCGGGCAAGTTCCTCGACCTGGCGGAGAGCTACCCGCACGACCGGCCGGACTCGACGATCTTCGGCCGGTTGGGCGACTCGTCGGCGCTGGCGGACGCCGTGCGCGACGTGGAGCTGGCCGCCGACAGCGAGTTCGGCAAGGCCAGGAGCCTGGTGAGCGGCGTCGAGCGGGCGCTCGACCTGGTTCAGGACAACGTACGGAGAGCGAACAACCCCGGATGAGTGCCCCCGAAGGAATCCGCGACCTGCCCAACGGAAGCCGGCTGGCGAACATGGCCGACCAGGTGAGCGGCGACCCGGAGTCGATCCGCGGCATCGCCAGGCGCTGGCGCTCGGCCGCCGGCAAGGTGCTCGGCAACACGGGCTCGCTCGGGGCCGCCGTGGCCACGGTCGACCTGGCCTGGGAGGGCGGCTCGGCGGACGCGTTCGTGACCTACATGCGCGACTACGGCAAGGCGGGGCAGGACCTGAACGACGCGCTGGTCGACTGCGCGTCGTCGCTGGACAACGCCGCCAACGTGCTGGAGTCGTCCAAGCGCAGGGTGAACGGCATCTGCGACCGGCTGCTGACGCGCGCGAACACGTACCGGGACAACCACCCGGACGCCGAGCAGGCGGACCTCGACCGGGAGATCGGCGCGATGGTCACCGAGGCGATCGAGGACGCGCGCACGCCGGTGCGCGAGGCCAAGGAGGCGGTCACCGGGGCCAAGGACGACATCGCCAGGTATCTGGGCGACCGCACGAACACGTTCGCGAAGATCAAGGCGGCAGGGGAGCAGGAGTTCACGCCCGGGCCGGGACACGAACTCGACTGGCAGCGCACCGAGAGCTACACGGCGCAGAGCGCCAACGGCGGGCCCGGCGGCAGCCCCATGACACCCGGCGGGTACGGCCCCAGCGGCCTGCCTCCCGCGGGCGGCGGCCCGGCTCCGACGGGCCGGGTCAAGGAGTGGATCGAGCAGGCCATCGCGATCCTGCGCGAGCACGGCTATCCGGTCGACAAGATGAACCCCAACGACATCTATATGATCATCCAGCACGAGTCGGGCGGCAACCCGAACGCGATCAACCTGTGGGACTCCAACGCCGCCGCAGGCATCCCGTCGAAGGGCCTGATGCAGACCATCGACCCGACCTTCGACTCCCACTCGCTGCCCGGGCACAAGGACATCTACAACCCGGTGGACAACATCATCGCGGGCGTGCGCTACGCGATCGAGCAGTACGGCTCGGTGTCCGCGGTCCCGGGGGTCGTCGGGGTGAAGACCGGCGACGGCTACCGCGGCTACTGAGATCCGGCCGCCCGCGCGTGCGGCCGGCCGGATCACCAGCCGCTAGCCGCAGTTGGCCCAGTCCGCGCTGGTGCTTCCCTGGGAGGTGCTACCGGAGTAGCGCACGCACTTGCCCTTGGCGGAGAGCTTGACCGGGCCCGCGTAATACTCGAAGTTGCCCGAGTCGGTCTTGCTGCTGCCGCCCTTCACCTCCAGCGTGGCGCTGACCTTCGTGGCCTTGCCGACGTCGGCGCCGGACTTGAGGGTGACCACGCAGTTCTGCCCGGCGCTGTTGCTCCACAGCTGGTACGTCGTGCCGCCCTCGAACGAGCTGCTGCGCTGCACCACGAACCCGCTGCCGCACACCTGGGTGGCGCTGTAGGGGTTCTTCTTGGGCGCCGGCTTGGCGCTCGACTTCGTGGGCTTCGGCTGCTCCGGAGCCTTGGTGGTCGGGGCCTTCGTCGGGGTCGGCTCCGGTTCCCGCGTGGGTTCCTTGGTGGGTTCCTTGGTGGGTTCCTTGGTGGGTTCCTTGGTCGGCGTCGGCTTCTTCGTCGGGGTCTGGCTGGGGGTCGGCGTGGGCGTGCGGCTCGGCTCGACGGTCCTGGTCACGGTCGCCGTCGGCTTGGGCGTCTTCTTGGGCGTGGTGGCCGTCGGCGCGGCGGTCGTCGGGGCGGCGGTCGTCGTGACCGTGGGGATGGGCACCGGCTGCGTGGTGACCTGCGGCGGCGTCGGCACGCTGGTGAGCACGGGCACCTCCGGCGACGCCGTCGTGGCATCGGTCGGGAGGGTCATCGGGCCCACCCCGTTCTCGTCAGGGCTCGGCGTCGCGGTGGCCCAGGGCGCGGTCACCTCGGCCTGCGGCTGGGTGGGCACGACGCCCACGGACCCCGCGGACCTCGACACCTCGCCCGGCGCCGCCTCGTCGCTCGCCGCGGCGATCGGGGAGAACGACACGTTGTTGGAGTAGTGGCTCGCGCCCCACAGGCCGAGACCCGAGAGCAGCACGACGGCGGTCACGCTGGCCACCAGGCCGATGGGGAACGGCCTGCGCTGCTGGTTGCCTGCCTGCCGGGGCACGGTGGGCGGCTGCCAGGTCTGCTGCGCGTCCTGCGCCGGGGGCTGCTGGCCGGGGGGCGGGCCCCACGCGGGCGGCGCGGGCGGCGGCACCTGGCCCTGCGGGGAGCCGTGCTCCATGTGGCCGGGCTGCGCGGGACCCTGCAGCGGGGCGGGGCCCATCGGTCCCTGCTGCATCGCGCCCGGCGGTACGGGGCCGTGCTGGACCGGGCCCATGCCGGGAGGCGGCACCGGGCCGAGGTTCATCGGTGGCGGCGGAGGCGTGGGGCCGCCCATGGGGCCTCGCACGCCCTCGATCGACAGCTGGATGGGCTGGATCGCGGGCGGCTCCTGGGCCGGCGGGCTGCCAACGGGCGCGGGCGGCGGCACCGGGACACCGTCGATCGGCGGCGCGGGCATGGGCGCGTTGGCGTCCCCGAGCAGGCGCAGCATGGCGGTGGACGTGGTCGGCCTGGCCCCGGGGTCCTTGGTCAGCGCGGCGAGCACCACCTGCCGCAGCGGCTCGGGCAGGTCGCCGACCTCGGGGGCGCCGTTCAGCACGGCCTGGGCATCGTGGCCGAACGGCGCGGCGCCGGTCGCGGCGAACACCACGGTCGCGGCCCAGGCGAACACGTCGGCGTACGGGCCGTACTGCAGCCCGTTGATCTGCTCGGGCGCGCGGTAGCCGATCTCGCCGGCGGGGTCGCCGATCTCGATGTCGGTGACGCGCAGCGCCTCGCCGGTGAGGATCACGTTGGACGGGGTGAGGCCGCGGTGCGCGAACCCGGCGAGGTGGACGGCGGTCAGCGCGGTCAGCATGCCCACCGCGACCCGTTCCAGCGCGTCGCCGGTCAGCGGGCCGTCCTCGGCGACGGTGTCGGCCAGCGAGCGGCCCTCGACGTGCGCACGGACGACGTACAGCCGGCCCTCGTGGACACCCGCGTCGATGGTGCGGGCGATGTTCGAGTTGGAGACCCGCGTGACCCGTTTGAGCCTGGCGACGAAGTCGGGATCGGCGGCCGGGTCGACGGCCAGCGTCTTGACGGCCACCTGGTCGGAGTCGTCCGACTCCCGTCCCAGGTGGACGACGCCGCGGGGGCCCGTGCCGACCTGCCCCACGATCTCGTGGGAGCCGATGCGCTCAGGCTGAGGCGAGTCCTTCTCCGCCATGACCGTCCTTCCGGGAATGCGTCATGAACGAGGGACATTTAACCAAATAGGCACCAGCAGCATCAGTAGTTTCGGTCACACCCTGACAACAGTGGTCAATCCACACCGGCCCGCGACCCCGGCCGCCAGCCGCGCCGGCGTCCCATGGGCACCAGCACGTAGAAGGCGATCACGACGCCCGACAACATCAGGCCGCCGGCGGCCACGGCCGTCGCCACCTCCATGGCCCGCTGGTCGGGCGGCACGGCCTTGCTCACCACCGAGGCCGGCAGCGGCGACGGCACCGGCGGCGCGACCGCCACCTCCTCCGACGGCAGCACCATGGTCACCGCCAGCAGCGGGTTGACCATGCCGACGCCGGTGCCCTTGCCCGCGGCGCCGTCCGCGGTCAGCATGACCCGCCGCCGGACCCGGAGCTGGTCGAGGTGAGGATGGCGGGCGCGGACGAGCGCGGCGACCCCCGTCACGTACGGCGCCGCGTAGCTCGTGCCGTCCAGCTTGCTCTGGTAGCCACCGCCCGTCCACGTCGAGCTGACGTCCTGGCCGGGGCCGAGCACGTCGACCGCGTTGGGGTTGGAGAACTCCGACCGCCCGCCGTTCTGCGTGGCCGAGCCCACCGCCAGCACGCCGTCGTAGGCGGCCGGATAGGAGGGAGCGGGCGTGCCGTCGTCCTTCCTGGTGTTGCCCGCGGCGGCGACGATCACGACGTCCTTGCCGAGCGCGTAGTCGACGGCCGCCTTCAACTCGGGCGCGTCCTGCGTCTCGATGGAGATGTTGATGACGTCGGCGTTCTCGTCGGCGGCCGTCGTGATGGCCTTGACCAGCGTGGCGAGTTCACCGTTCGTCTCGTCGGACTGCTTGAACGACAGCAGCCGCACCCCGGGGGCCACGCCGTAGAAGGGGACGTCGGGCCGGGGCTGGCCGGCGATGATGCCCGCGACCGCCGTGCCGTGGCCGACGCAGTCGCGGTGGTCGGCCTTGGCGCTGGTCAGGTCGGCCTTGCCCGCCAGGCGGATCTGCGGGTGGCGCTCGTCGACGCCGCTGTCGATGACGGCCACGGTGACGCCCTGGCCCATGGTCAGCGGCCACACCCGTTTGACGTCGAGGCGCCGCTGGGCCCAGCTCTCCGCGATGGCGGGGCTGGCCTTCGGCGGGGCGCACTTCTCCGGCGCCTGGGCGAGCGCCGGCACCGCCGACAGGTGCAGGGCGAGCACGCTCGCCACCAGGGCGCGACCAATCATGGGCAAAAAGCGTAGCCTGCCCGTTTCAGGGGCCTATGCGAACCGGCATAGCGGTACGGAAGTTTTTTTCAGGGGCCGGCACCCATCACGCCAAGGGCCCCCTGAAATCCGGGCGCTCGACGGAAGAAGCCCCGGCACCCTCGCCAGGGCCCCTGCCGGTGATCATTTCGTGGCGGATTCGATGTTCTGGCGGTAGGTGCCGATGACCCGCGAAGCCTCCTGAAGCTCCTCGGTCATGCGCTGGAACGCCGTGCGGTAGTTCTGCCACGCCTGCTGGAAACGCTGGGCGCCCGGCCCCGTCCACGCGGTGCCGACCTTGGCGGCCTCGCGGTCGAGCGCGGTCATCGTGGTGCGGACCGCCTCGGACTGCTGGGTGAACTGGGTGGACATCTGCTGCATTTCCGCGGGGTCGCCGCCGAGCATGCTCTGACTCATGCACACCTCCTGGGGGAACCTGTGAAAGCGCCCTCAGGCTAAGGTGGCCCATCTCCCGTCGCCCCTGTTATGCCGAGCGGCTATGGTCTAGCGGAGGATCGTTCATCTTCATCGGAAGCGGAGACTTCCATGCGCGAGATCGTGGTCACCGGTGGCGGCACCGGCATCGGATACGCCGTCGCGGCGGCGTTCGTCTCGCTCGGTGACCGCGTCACGATCACCGGGCGCCGCGAGGGCGTGCTCAAGGAGGCCGCGGAGCGCCTGGGCGCCTCCTGCGTGCCCTTCGACGCCACCGACCCCGCCGCCGTGAACGAAGCCCTCGCCGACCTGCCCGCGCACGTCGACGTGCTGGTCAACAACGCCGGCGGCAACACCAACCTCGACCGGGGCCAGCCGGGCGAGCCGGCGGAGGTCGCGCAGGCCTGGTGGGCCAACCTCAACGCCAACCTCATGTCCGCCGTGCTCGTCACCACCGCGCTCGCGCCGCGCATCGCCGGAGACG
Organism: Nonomuraea sp. B10E15; assembly: GCF_039871615.1. Lineage (NCBI taxonomy): Bacteria > Bacillati > Actinomycetota > Actinomycetes > Streptosporangiales > Streptosporangiaceae > Nonomuraea > Nonomuraea sp. B10E15. Next base: position 277,398 of record NZ_JBDPMB010000010.1, on the reverse strand, counting down.
GCCGGGTCGTCTCGATCGGCTCCATCGCCGCACGCGGCACCGGCTCGGGCTCGTACGGCGCCGCGAAGGCCGCCCTGGAGTCCTGGACCGCCGACCTGGCCGCCGAGCTCGGCCCCAGAGGCATCACCGCGAACGTCGTCTCGCCCGGTCTCGTCGTGGACACCGAGTTCTTCCGCGGCCGGCTGACCGAAGACGGCATCAGGGCCCGCGTGGAGAACACGCGTAACGGCCGCCCTGGAAATCCGGCCGATGTGGCCGATACCGTTCTCTTCCTGGCGTCAGCGGGTGCCAGGCACGTGACGGGGCAAGTGATTCACGTGAACGGCGGCGCATACCTGGGCCGCTGAGCCGCAACTCGGGCAGCAGGAAGGACTTACGTCGGTGCGGAAGGTTCTGATCACCAACCGCGGCGAGATCGCCGTACGCGTGGCCCGTGCGTGCAAGGACGCCGGGATCGGCAGCGTGGCGGTATACGCCGACCAGGACCTCGACGCCCTGCACGTCAGGGTGGCGGACGAGGCGTACGCGCTGGGCGGGCAGTCGCCGGCGGAAACCTACCTCGACTTCGCCAAGCTGCTCGACGTCGCGCGGCGCTCGGGAGCGGACGCCGTGCATCCCGGCTACGGTTTCCTGGCCGAGAACGCCGCCTTCGCGCAGGCCGTCATCGACGCGGGGCTGATCTGGATCGGCCCGCCGCCGGCCGCGATCGCCGCGCTCGGCGACAAGGTGCAGGCCAGGCACATCGCCCAGAAGGTCGGCGCGCCGCTGGTCGCGGGCACGAAGGACCCGGTCTCCGGGGCCGCCGAGGTGGTGGCGTTCGCCGAGGAGCACGGGCTGCCGATCGCGATCAAGGCCGCGTACGGCGGCGGCGGGCGCGGCATCAAGGTGGCGCGCCGGCTGGAGGAGGTCGCCGAGCTGTACGAGTCGGCGGTGCGCGAGGCGGTCGCGGCGTTCGGCCGCGGCGAGTGCTTCGTCGAGCGCTATCTCGACCGGCCCCGCCACGTCGAGACGCAGTGCCTGGCCGACCGGCAGGGCAACGTGGTCGTGGTCAGCACCCGCGACTGCTCGCTCCAGCGCCGCCACCAGAAGCTGGTGGAGGAGGCGCCGGCGCCCTTCCTGTCGGAGGAGCAGCTCGACGTCCTCTATTCAAGCTCCAAGGCCATCCTGAAAGAGGCCGGCTACGTCGGGGCGGGCACGTGCGAGTTCCTCGTCGGCCAGGACGGCACGATCTCCTTCCTCGAGGTCAACACGCGCCTGCAGGTCGAGCACCCGGTCACCGAGGAGGTCTCCGGCATCGACCTGGTGCGCGAGATGTTCAGGATCGCCGACGGCGAGCCGCTCGGCTACGACGACCCGGTGCTGCGCGGGCACTCGATCGAGTTCCGGATCAACGCCGAGGACGCGGGGCGCAACTTCCTGCCCGCGCCCGGCACGCTGACCGTCATGCGCCCGCCGTCGGGGCCGGGTGTCCGGCTCGACGCCGGCTACGAAGCGGGGATGACGGTCCCGCAGACGTTCGACTCGCTGGTGGCCAAGCTGATCGTGACCGGGCGCACGCGCCAGGAGGCGCTGGAGCGGTCGCGGCGTGCGCTGGCCGACTTCGCGATCGAGGGCATGCCGACCGTGCTGCCGTTCCACGAGGCCGTCGTCAGCGACCCGGCCTTCGCCTCCTCCCCGTTCACCGTGCACACCCGCTGGATCGAGACCGAGTGGGACAACACGATCGCCCCGTACTCGGGTGAGATCGCCTCCGGCGAGGCTCCCGAGCGCGAGTCGGTGACCGTCGAGGTCGGTGGCAAGCGCCTCGAGGTGGTGCTGCCCGCGGGCCTGGGCGTGGCCTCCGCCGCGACCTCCACCGGCGCGAGCAAGGCGCCGAGGCGCGGCGGCGGGGGCGCCAAGAAGGCGGCGGCGGGCGGCGATGCGCTCGTCAGCCCCATGCAGGGCACCATCGTCAAGATCGTGGCCGGTGACGGCGCCGTCGTCGCCGAGGGCGACACGGTCGTGGTGCTGGAGGCCATGAAGATGGAGCAGCCGCTCAGCGCGCACAAGGCGGGGACGATCACCGGGCTCTCCGCGGACGTGGGGCAGACGGTCACCTCGGGCGCCACCATCTGCGTGATCAAGGATTCGTGACGGGCTGCTGCCCCGCGTCCTCACTCGTGGGGCAGCAGAACGGCATCTGCCGTCCAGGATCTTCGCCCGCGTTGTGCACCCGCGCACTCTTGGACGGGTAACGTTCGAGTGAGGAACTTTGCCGACCGCCCGTTCGTCCTCATGGGCGAAGGAGGCTTGCTGCCAATGACCCATTCGCTGCGCCGAGCAGGGGCCGCGATCGCGGCTCTGATCGCCGGTCTAATCGTCGTTCTTGCGCTGTCCCCTGCCGCTCACGCGGCGGCCGATCCCCCTGACGCACAGTCAGTCGTGTCCTTCTGGAAGGACAAGCAGGACCCGCTTTACGTCGAGTCGGGCTCGCCCCTGACCTCTGACCAGCAGAGTGAGATCCGTGACGCGCTGAAGGGGGCCGACACCAAGATCTACGCTGTGGCGCTCCCCGACGGCACGGTCGACGACTCCTCCATCAAGACCTACATGACCCAGCTCAACTCCGCGCTGACCGCGGCGGGCCGGCCGAGGGCCACCTTCGCGGTGCTCGACGGCATGACGCTGTTCGCCGCCTCCAGCGCCCTGCGCCAGCCTGGCCTGGCGGGCGAGCTGGCCAACCGCGCGGTCAGCTCCAACGAGGGCAACGTCGTCGACGGCATGAAGGACTTCGCCAACCGCGTCGACCTGGCCGCGCAGGGCAAGCGCTCCGCGCTCGACTCCGGCAGCCAGGCCAACCCCGGCGCCGGCGGCACCGCCGCGCTGATCGCCCTGGGCACGCTCGTGGTCGTCGGTGGCGGTGGCTACTTCCTCTACTCCAGCAACAAGAGGAAGAAGAAGGCCATCCAGGACGCGAAGGACCTCGCCGCGGTCAAGCAGACCGTCGACGAGGACGTCACCAAGCTGGGCGAGGAGATCACCGCTCTCGACACCGACGTGACGCTGTCCGGCGAGAGCGGCAAGCACATCGACGAGTGGCAGACGGCGCTCGACTCCTACGAGAAGGCCAAGACCCAGCTCGCCGCCGTGGAGCGCGCCGACCAGGTCCGCGAGGTCACCCAGACCCTCGAGGACGGCCGCTACGCGCTGGCCGTGGTGAAGGCCAAGGTCAACAACGACCCCGTGCCCGAGCGGCGCGCGCCCTGCTTCTTCAACCCGCAACACGGCCCGTCGGCCCGTGACGTGCGCTGGGCCCCGCCCGGCGGCGCGGTGCGCGACGTGCCCGCCTGCAAGATGGACGCCGAGGCCGTGGAGCGCGGCTTCGACCCGCAGATGCGCGAGGTCATGGTCGACGGCCAGCGCCGCCCCTACTACGACGCGGGCCCGGCCTACCAGCCGTACGCCTACGGCTACTACGGCGGCTTCGGCGACATCATGACCGGCATGTTCATCGGCACCATGATGGGCAGCATGCTCAGCGGCGGCTTCGGCTTCGGCGGCTTCGGCGGTGGCTACGACAGCGCCGGCGGTGACCTCGGCGGCGACTTCGGTGGCGGCGACGCCGGCGGCGGCTGGGGCGACTTCGGTGGCGGCGGCGACTTCGGCGGCGGAGATTTCGGCGGCGGCGACTGGTGACGCCACACCACCGACAGTTCTAGTTCGGCAGGAGGAGCGCTCCCCCGCGAGGCCCGGCACACGGGCTCCCGCGGGGGAGCGCTCCGCTTTTCCCGCAGAACCCGCGACCGCCCGACACCCGGCGCGGACGCTCCGCTCCGCGGCCGCCGGGCACCCGGACGCCGGCGGTGACCCCGGCGCATGGGCGCGGAGGCCGTGGGCAGGCGTGCGGGCGGCGGCGTGAAGAGTGGTCCCGTCGGGCAGCATGAGGGGCATGCTCATCGTCATGGGCGGCCTGCCCGCGACCGGGAAGACGACGCTCGCCCGCCTCCTGGCCCGTCGCATGGGCGCGGTTCACCTGCGTATCGACACGATCGAGCAGGCGATCGTGCGCTCGGGCCTGGCCCGCCCGCCGCTCGGGCCCGTCGGCTACTTCGTCGGCTACGCCCTGGCCGAGGAGCATCTCGGCCAGGGGCTGACCGTGATCGCGGAGTCGGTCAACCCGCTCCTCGTCACCCGTGACGCCTGGCGCGCGGTCGGGGTCGCGGCGGGCGTACCGGTCGCCGAGGTGGAGGTGGTCTGCTCCGACCACGCCGAGCACCGCGACCGCGTGATCTCCCGCGCGGTCGACATCTCCGACCTGCGGCTGCCCGAGTGGCAGGAGGTGGTGGAGCGCGAGTACGAGCCGTGGCACCGGGAGCGCATCGTTCTCGACACGGCCGGCCAGACGCCGGAGGAGTCCCTCACCACCCTCGTCCACCGCCTCGACCAGGACGGCCCGTGACGCACCCCGCGGGACCCGGCGCGACGTTCGGTTAGGCTCCCGGCCATGAGCGATCACGTGCGCCTGCTCTGCATGCGCCACGCGGAGTCGGAGAACGTGACCGCCCGAGCCGCCGGCGCACTCCCCCACGCCCGCCTGACGCCGAGGGGACACGAGCAGGCGGCGGAGGCGGCGCGACGGCTGGCCGGCGAGGGCATCACGCACGTGTACACCAGCACCGCGGTCCGCGCCCGGCAGACCGCCGGGATCATCGGGCACGCGCTCGGCCTCGACGGCGTCGTGCCCCTGGAGGGCCTGACCGAGATGCACGCCGGCCGGCTGGAGGGCTCCGCCGACCCGGCGGTCCGCGTGCGCATGCTCGAGACGCTGCGTTCGTGGATCGTGGACGGCGACCTGGACGCGGCGGCGGGCGACGGCGAGGACGGGCACGCGGTCACGGCGCGGACCGTCGCCGCCCTCACGTCGATCGCCGCGGGCCACCCCGGCGGGACGGTGGCCGTGGTGGGCCATGTCGCGAGCCTGACGGCCGGGCTCAACGCCCTGTGCGGGCTGGGCGCGCGGGTGTGGGGGGCGCCGCTGCCGCACGCGGCGCCGTTCCTCGTGGAGTGGGACGGGCGGTCATGGCGGTGCGAGGCATGGCCGGGTTGACCCCGCAAGCAGAAGGGCAGGGCGACATCTGGCCGGGCTGAGCCCGCGAGCAGAACTGAAGCCGCATGCAGAATGTCCGGTGTGATCTATCTTGTCCGGGGCCCGCGCGTGGCCCTCCGTTTCATCGGCCTGCAGGACTTCGATGAGCTGGCCGTGCTGCACCAGGAGAGCGCGGACATGCTCGCCCCGTGGATGCCCGGCCGCCCGGTCACCGCGTCGTACGCGTCCTTCGAGTCCTACGTCGCCCGCTTCGACCAGCCGGCGTACGAGGGGTTCCTGATCTGCCTGCGCGACACGGGCGCGATCGTCGGCCGCGTCAACATCAACAACATCGTCCGGGGCACCCACCAGTCCGGGATGATCGGCTACTCCGCCTACGCGTCCACGACCGGCCGCGGTTACATGACGGAGGGTCTGGGCCTGCTCGTCGGGTACGCGTTCGGCGAGATGGAGTTGCACCGGCTGGAGGCGAACATCCAGCCGTCGAACGCGCCCTCCCTGCGGCTGATCAGGCGTCTGGGGTTCGAGCGCGAGGGGTTCTCGCCGAAGTTCCAGTTCATCGACGGGGCGTGGAGGGACCACGAGCGCTGGGCCATCACCGCGGAGACGGCGGGTCAGGACCGCAGCAGCTCGTACGCCACGTAGGCGGCGATCCCGTACGCGAGATGCGGGACGACGTCCGAGATCCAGGACGACGCCGGCCATTCGCGCGGGTCGGTGACGCCCAGCACCGTCATCGGCACGTTGGAGCCGGCCATGGCGAGTGCCGTGAGCGCGCCCACTCCGGCCGTCCAGGAGGGCCGGCGCCGCGACGAGAGCAGCCCGTAGCAGAGGGCCGCCCCCGCGCCGGTCACGTAGCCGGTGAGCGCGCCGAGCGCCTCCTTGCGGTGCTCGGCGCGCTCGTCCTGCCCGAGGTCGACGTCCGCGAGACCGGCCAGCCGTTCGACGGTCTGCTGCGGCGTGGTGCTGGCGGCTCGCGCCCTGATCGCCATGTCGAGGTAGGTGGCGACGTTGAGCGCGCTGGTCCCGGCGGCGCCCGCGACCAGGCTCTTCACGATGGTGTGCATGAACGGGGTGCTACCCCTGGCTCAGCCCTTGATGGCCCCCACGATGACGCCCTTGGTGAAGTGGCGCTGCACCAGCGGGTAGATGATCAGGGCGGGCACCACGGCGATCACCACGATGGCCATCTTGATCGCCAGTGTCGGCGGGGCGTCGCCCGTCACTCCCGCCGTGGCGCTGGGCAGCGGGTTGGAGTCGACGACGTACTGCCGCAGGATGAGCGCGAGCGGCCACTTGCGGGTGTCGTCGATGTAGAGCATCGCGTTGAACCAGGCGTTCCAGTAGCCGACCGCGTAGAACATCGCGACGACCGCCGTGACCGCCCTGGACATGGGCAGGACGATCCGCCACAGGATGCGGAACTCGCCCGCCCCGTCGATGCGCGCGCTGTCGAGGATCTCGCCGGGGATGTTCATGAAGAACGAGCGGAGCACGACCACGTTGAACGCCGAGACGGCCGTCGGCAGGATCAGCGACCAGTAGCTGTCCTTCAGCCCGAGCCCGCTCACCATCAGGTAGACGGGGATGATGCCGGGGAAGAACACGAACATCAGCAGCACGCTGAACAGCAACGGCCGGTGCAGGAACGAGCCGGGCCGCGAGAGCGAGTACGCCCCCAGCACGCTCACCCCGGTGCTGATCAGCGTGCCGGCGACGGTCACGCCGGTGCTGACGAGCACGGCCCTGCTGACCACGGTGTCGGAGAAGATCTGCCGGTACGCCTCGAACGTGATGCCGTCGGGCACCAGCACGAGCCCGCCGACCCGGTTGACGGTGGCCGACGAGCTGAGGCTGGTCAGCACGATCGTGTAGAGCGGGCCGAGCACGGCCAGGACGATCAGGGTCACCAGCGTGCCCTTGCCGAGCCGGGCGGCCGGTGAGGGCCGCTCCTCCCAGGGCGCCAGCCTGGCGGGCGCGCCCCTGCGGCGTCTGGACGTCAGCACTGTCATGATCGTGAATACACTCCTCGCTCGCCGAGCGCGTGCGCCACCCGGTTGGCCGCCAGGATGAGCAGCAGGCCCACCAGGCCCTTGAACAGCCCGGCCGCGGCGCCGTACCCGAGGTCGCCGGTGCGCAGGCCCGACCAGTAGACGAACGTGTCGAACACTTCGGACGCCTCGCTGCCGACGGCGCTGCGCTGCAGCATGAACTGCTCGAATCCGACGTTGAGCGCGTCGCCCAGCCGCAGGATGAGCAGCAGCACGATGACCGGCCGCAGTCCTGGCAGGGTGATGTGCCACATGCGCCGCCACCGGCGGGCGCCGTCCACGGCGGCGGCCTCGTACAGGTTGGGATCGATGGTGCTGAGCGCGGCCAGGAAGATGATCGCGCCCCAGCCGGCGTCCTTCCAGATCGTCTGCGAGGTGATGAGCAGGATGAACGTGTCGGAGTCGGTCATCCAGTCGACGGCCTCGCGCCCGTTGTCCCGCAGGATCTGCGCCAGCAGCCCGGCGCCGCCGAACATCTGCTGGAAGATGGCGACGACCAGCACCCAGGAGAAGAAGTACGGCATGTAGACCACGCCCTGCACGAACGCCCTCAGCCGGGCCGAGACGATGCTGTTGAGCAGCAGCGCCAGCATGATCGGCACGGGGAAGTAGAAGACGAGCTGGAAGGCGGTGATCGACAGGGTGTTCAGGATGGCACGCAGGAACTGCGGGTCCTGGAAGAGCAGCGCGAAGTTGGTGAAGCCGATGATCGGGCTGCCGGTGATGCCGCCGGTGTAGGGGTTGTAGTCCTGGAACGCGATGACGTTGCCGAGCGCGGGGATCCACCAGAAGGCCAGGACGACCAGCAACATCGGCAGGTTCATCACCAGCAGCGGCCAGTCCCTGCGCGCCTTGGCCCGCCAGGACAGCGGGTGCGGCGGTGCGGCGTGCCCCGGTCGCCGGGCGCCGCGCCGGACGGGCCGCTTGGCCGTCATGGCCCCCATGGGAGGTCCTTAGCGCCCATGAATGTCACAGCCTGCCGTTCTCGCGGGCGACCTTCATGTAGAACTCGCGCGCCTCGTTGCCACCCTGGTCCTGCCACTCCTTGACGATCTTGGGCCATTCGGAGAGCGGCCGCTTGCCGCGGAAGACCTCGTTCATCTTGTCCTCGGTGGGCGTCGCCAGGCCCGCCATCTTGGACGGGGTCTCCACCCGGATCCCCACGAACGGGTCGTTGTCGAGGATCGCGGCGGCCTTCGTCTGCCAGTCGTGCTGGGCCTGGACCAGGCCGTCGTACTGGCTCATGGAGTTGGCCGGCGGGCGGCCCGACAGGAACATGTACGTGGGCGCGATCTCCTTGCGCCCGAGCGCGGTCTGCTTGACCTTGCCGTCCTCGACGTCGTAGTGCTCGCCCTCGACGCCGTTGTTGACCAGCTCGTACTCCTGCGTGCCGAACGGCCCCGAGCACCAGTTGGCCAGCGCGAGCAGCTCGCGGGTGCGGGCGTCGCCGAGGCCCTTCCTGATGAAGCAGAACATGCCGGCCGGCTCGTTGCGCCACATGATCGCCTTGCCGCCGGGCTTGGCCGGGTAGGGGTCGACGGCCTGCATGTCGAACGTGGGGTTGTCGGGCAGGAACCGGCCGAGGCTCTCGTGCCAGGCGCCTGGCCCGTCGCGATAGATGATCATCTGCCCGCTGCCGAAGATGCCTTTGTTGTCGGCGTCCTTGTTCGCGACGATGTCGGGGTGCACGTAGCCGGCCTCGAAGAGCTTGACCATGAACTCGACCGACGCGGCGAACTCGGCGGTCTCGTACTTGTACTCGAGCGTGCCGTCGCTCTTCTTGCGCCACTCGCGCGGCGCGCCGAAGGCCCGCTGCATCTCCTGCTCCATGCCGCCGCCGAACGCCCAGCGCTTCTTCTTGGCGTCGGTGATGGCCTTGCCGAGCGTGACCAGGTCGTCGCCGCTCCTGGGCTGCTCCAGGCCCAGCTCCTCCAGGATGTCCTGGCGCACGAAGGCGGCGAACGGGAAGGGCTCGTTCTGCCAGGGGATGCCCTGCAGCACGCCGCCGAAGACGCCGTACTGCCAGGCCGCGGTGTCGTAGTTGGCCAGCAGCGGGAACTCCCTGGCCTTGTCGCCGGCCAGGTAGGGGGACAGGTCGGCGAAGAGCTTGTTGGCCGCTTCCGTGAACCGCGCGATCGTGATGATCTCCCAGCCGGGGATCTGGATCATCTCCGGCACGTCGCCGCTGGCCAGCAGGGTGCTGACCTTCTGCCCGTAGGTGTTGCCGTCGGAGATGTTGAAGCGCACGGTCCCGCCGAGGCGTTCGTTGACGGCGTCGTAGTAGGAGTTGTCGCCCAGGCCGGGCGGCACCGTGCCCCAGAGCGGCGTCATCGCGGTCACCTCCTTGCCGCTGGTCAGCGGCTTGGCGGTGACGGCCTGGACCATGGTGGCGGGGCGGGTCAGGAAGCCGGGCGCGACGAACTCGCTGCCGGGCAGGTCGGGCTTGAGCCCGGGGATCTCGAACGGCACGCGGGTCGGCACCAGGCTCTTGAGCTTGTCGGCCGCCACGGCGGTGCCTTTGGAGGTCGCTTTCTTCTCGGCGCAGCCCGCTACCAGAACACTCGCTCCGACCAGGCCGAGAAACCCGCGGCGCGTTGTGGTGGTTGGCATGGCTCGCTCCCTTCTCCGAGTGAGGGATGGGCCTCAGAATTAGTTGGTATTTCAGCCAAACAAATTAGTAGACTGTCAGCATAGGCCACAAGGATCGGGACGGTCACAGGTTGGCACTGATGGGAAACGTGCTACGCGGCGGCGCCTCCCGCGAGCGGGTTCCTCGTTAGGGAAGGGAGCCCGCGATGCGGCATGCTGGGGTCATCTGGGAACGGGGCTGATATTGATCACTTCTACGACCGGCCCGCAGCCGGCCGACTTCGCCGACGTGCGCGCCACCAACCTCGCGGTCGTGCTGCGTTTCGTCCGCGAGCACGCGCCGTGCTCGCGGGCCGACATCGCGGCCTCCACCGGGTTGAACAAGGCGACGGTGTCGAGCCTCGTCGCCGACCTCATCGACCGGCGGCTCGTACGCGAGACGGGCCTGACGGAGAACCGGGTCGGCAGGCCGGCCACGATGCTCGTGCTCGACGGCTCCCCGTACGCCGCCATCGGCGTCGAGATCAACGTCGACCACGTGTCGGCCGTGGCCACCGGCCTGGCGGGCGAGCGGCTGCTGACATGGCGGCGCGGGTTCGCCGGAGGCGGCTCGGTCATCCAGGGCATGGCCGGCGTCGGAGCGATCATCAGGCGCGTGGTCGGCCGCATGGTCAAGGAGGAACGCCAGGTGCTGGGCCTGGCCGTGGCCGTGCCGGGCCTGGTCGACGTGCAGGGCACCGTCCGCATCGCGCCCAACCTGGGCTGGCGTGACGCCGACATCGGCGGCGACCTGGCCAAGGTGCTGCGCGACCCCGGCTTTCCCATCCAGGTCGACAACGACGCCAACCTCGCGGCGCTGGCCGAGCAGCGCTTCGGCGCGCATGCCGGAGCCTCCGACCTGGTCTGTCTCACCGGCGAGATCGGCGTGGGGGCGGGCATCATCCTCGACGGGCGGCTGCGCAGGGGGCGCCTCGGCTACAGCGGCGAGATCGGCCACGTGCAACTCGATCCCGACGGTCCCGCGTGCCCCTGCGGGCGGCGCGGTTGCCTGGAGGTCATGGCGGGCATCGGCGCCGTGCTGCGCAAGGACGTGTCTCCCGCCGAGGTGCAGATGGAGATCGAGGAGGCGGTGCGGCTCGCCCGCGCCGGCGACCCCGGCACCCTGGCCACGCTCGACGCGGTGGGCAGGAACCTCGGCAAGGGCGTGTCCATCCTGGCGAACCTCCTCAACCCCGAGGTGGTGGTTCTGGGAGGTTACTACGTGCCGCTGGCGCCCTGGCTGCTGCCGGCGGTGCACGGCGAGATGGGCGAGCGCGTCATCGCGGTCGAGGGCGGCGGATGCCAGGTCGTGGCCTCGACGCTGGGTCACGACGCGGCGGCGCTCGGGGGCGCGGCGCGGGTGCTCGACTCCATCGATTCGGGAAAATTGCCCGGAGGATTGTCGCGAATCCCTTGACCTTGGTCACAGGGACGTGCACCCTTCAGTCAACCCACCGAAATGTCCGCGTAACTTCGCCAGGCCGGTCGTCGAAGCGCTTCGACACTCTCCGAGGGATGACCATGCACCAACCCTTCCGCGACCCAGCGCTCCCCCTCTCCGCCCGGATCGACGACCTGATACGCAGGCTCACCCTCGAGGAGAAGACGGGCCTGCTCCACCAGTACCAGGCCCCGGTCGAACGGCTGGGCGTCGGGGCGTTCCGCACCGGCACCGAGGCGCTGCACGGCCTGGCCTGGCTCGGCCCGGCCACCGTGTTCCCCCAGGCCGTCGGGCTGGCCTCGACCTGGGACATCGACCTCGTCCGCAGGGTGGGCGAGGCGGTCGGCGACGAGGTGCTGGCCTTCCACCACAAGGATCCGGCCGGCGCGGGGCTCAACGTGTGGGCCCCCGTGGTCAACCCGCTGCGCGACCCCCGGTGGGGGCGGAACGAGGAGGGCTACTCCGAGGACCCGTGGCTGACCGGCGTCACGGCCACGGCGTTCGCGCTCGGGCTGCGTGGGAGCGCTCCCGAAACGCTGAAGACCGCCCCCACCCTCAAGCACTTCCTCGCCTACAACAACGAGACCGACCGCTGCACCACCTCCAGCAGCCTGCCGCCCCGGGTGCTGCGCGAGTACGAGCTGCCCGCCTTCAGGCCCGCCATCGAGCAGGGCGCCGCGGTGGCCGTCATGCCGTCGTACAACCTGGTCAACGGGCGTCCCGCGCATCTCAGCCCGCTGATCGGGCAGGTGCTGCGCGCCTGGGCGCCCGGCGACCTGCTGGTGGTCAGCGACGCGTACGCGCCGGGCAACCTCACCGCGCTGCAGGGCTACCACGACACGCCGCCCGAGGCGTACGCACACGCCATCAAGGCCGGGATCGACAGCTTCACCCAGGACGACGACCGCGCGGAAGCCACGCTCGGGCACCTGCGCGAGGCGCTGCGGCTCGGCCTGCTCACGGAGGAGGACGTCGACGGCGCCGCACGCCACGCGCTGTCCATCCGGTTCCGGCTCGGCGAGTTCGACCCCGCGACGCCGTACGACGGCATCACCGACAACGTGGTCAACTGCCCCGGGCACCAGGCGCTGGCCAGGGAGGCGGCGCGGCGCTCGTTCGTGCTGCTGCGCAACGACGGCCTGCTCCCGCTGGACGGGACCGGCACGGTCGCGGTGATCGGCCAGCTCGGCGACGCGCTCATGGAGGACTGGTACAGCGGCACCCTGCCCTACGCCGTCACTGCGCGCGCCGGGCTGGCCGAGCGCTGCCGGACGGTGTTCTGCGAGGCCGTGGACCGGGTGACGCTGACCGCCGAGGCCGGGCCCGTGGCCGCCGACCCCGCCGGCGGGCCGCTCAGCGTGGGCGGCGCGGCGACGGTGGCGCCGACGGGGGTGCCGAGGGAGGTGGACGCGGGCCGGTTCGACCTGTTCGACTGGGGTGGCGGAGCCTACGCGCTGCGGGCCGTGGCGACCGGGCGGTTCGTGTCGGTGGACGGCCAGACGCTGGTCAACGACCAGCCGGGGCCGAACGGGTGGGAGGTGCGCCAGACGTTCCGCATGGAGGAGCGCCCGCGCGGCACCCTCGCCCTGCGCCACATCTCGACCGGCTGCTACGTCGGCGCGGGAGCCGACGGCGTGCTGCGCCTGGTCGACGACGCCGACCAGGCCGTCTGGCTGGCCATGGACGTCGTCAGGAGCGGCGCGGAGGAGGCCGCGAGGCTCGCCGCGGGCGCGGACGTCGCCGTCGTCGTGGTCGGCGACCATCCCCTCGTCAACGGCAGGGAGACCGAGGACCGCATGACGCTGGCGCTCGCCCCCGCCCAGGACGCCGTGGTGCGGGCCGTGCGCGCGGCGAACCCCCGCACCGTCATGGTCATCACCAGCGGCTACCCGCTCACCTGGACCGACGGGGACGTGCCCGCCGTGGTGTGGTCGGCCCACGGCGGCCAGGAGTACGGACACGCCCTGGCCGACGTGCTCTTCGGCGACGCCGACCCGGAGGGCCGCCTCACCCAGACGTGGTACCGCTCGGAGCAGGAGCTGCCCGACCTGCTCGACTACGACATCATCGCCTCCGACGCCACCTACCAGTATTTCCGCGGGGTGCCGCTGCACCCGTTCGGCCACGGCCTCAGCTACACCACGTTCGGCTACGCCGACCTGCGCGTGCGCCTCGACGGTGACGTGCTGCGCGCCGAGGTCACGGTCACCAACACGGGCACGCGGCCCGGCGTCGAGGTCGTGCAGTTCTACACCCACCAGCAGCGCTCCCGCGTCAAGCAGCCGCTGCGCCGCCTGCGCGGCTTCGAGAAGGCGCACCTCGCGCCCGGCGAGAGCCGTACGGTCGGCCTGGCGCTGCCCGTCTCCGAGCTGGCCTTCTGGGACGTGACCAGGAGCAGGTTCGTCGTGGAGCACGCGCCGCACCGGCTCATGGTCGGCCGCAGCGCCACCGACCTGCGCCTGAGCGCCCCCTTCGAGGTCGAGGGCGAGACCATCCCGCCCCAGTCGGGGCCGCTGCGCGCGGCCTGCCACGACGAGTACGACGCGATCACGTTCGTGGACGAGACGAAGGAGGACGGCGACGCCGTGCGGTCCGACGCGGAGGGCGCCTGGATCCTGTTCCGGCAGGTCGATCTGACCGACAGCGTGTCCTGCGTGGCGACGGCGGGCAGCGCGGAAGGCGGCATGATCACCATCCGCCGCGACGACCCGCTCTACGGCTCCGCCCTGGCCACGCTTCCCGTGCCGCGGACCGGCCGCTACACCTACCACGCCGTCACGGCTCCCCTTGCGGACGCGGACGGCGTGCACGATCTTTATGTCGTGTTCGAGAACGACGGGGTGCGGCTGTCCCGGCTCGACTTCGGAGCCGGGGCTTGAGCGGGCGCGCGGTCACGATCTCCGAGGTCGCCAAGCACGCGGGCGTGGCCGTCAGCACGGTCTCCTACGTGCTCAGCGGCAAGCGGACGATCTCGGCCGACACCAGGCGGCGGGTGCTCGACAGCATCAACGCCCTCGGCTACCACCCGAACGCCGGCGCCCGCGCCCTGGCCAGCAGGCGCTCCAACGTGATCGCGCTGGTGCTGCCGCTGCGGGCCGGCATGCACGTGCCCGTCCTCATGCGCTTCGCCAGCGCGGTCGTCACCGCCGCCCGCCGCTTCGACCACGACGTGCTGCTGCTGACCGCCGACGAGGGCACGGCCGGCATCCGGCGGGTGGCGGCCAGCGCGCTGGTGGACGCGCTCGTCCTCATGGACGTCGAGCTGGACGACCGCCGGGTGCCGCTGCTGCGCGAGCTGGCCGAGCCGAGCGTGCTCATCGGTTTTCCCGCCGAACCCGCCGGGCTGACGTGCGTGGACCTCGACTTCGCCGCGGCCGGGGCGCGCTGCGTCGAGCACCTGGCCGAGCGCGGCCACGACGAGATCGCCCTGCTGGGGGCGCCGTCCGTGGTCTACGAGCGGGGCACCGGCTTCGCCCGGCGCACCCGGGAGGGGTTCGTGGAGGCGGTGGACGCCCACGGGCTCAAGGGGGTGGCGCTGGCCTGCGAGGAGACGTTCGACGAGGTGTACGAGACCGTCCGCGACCTGCTCCTCGACCAGCCCGGTCTGTCGGGGCTGGTCGTGCACAACGAGGCCGCGGTCGGGCACGTGCTCGCCGCGCTGCGCCAGCTGGACCGGCGGGTGCCGCACGACGTGGCCGTGGTGGCGATCTGCCCCGACGACGTGGCCGAGCGCGCCAGCCCGCCGCTGACCTCGGTGCTGATCCCGGCGGAGGAGGTGGGCAGAGAGGCCGTCCGCCTGGTCATGGACAAGCTGGAGGGCCGCGCGGTGCCC
The DNA here is from genome assembly GCF_039871615.1 of Nonomuraea sp. B10E15. Lineage (NCBI taxonomy): Bacteria > Bacillati > Actinomycetota > Actinomycetes > Streptosporangiales > Streptosporangiaceae > Nonomuraea > Nonomuraea sp. B10E15. The sequence continues at coordinate 262,360 of NZ_JBDPMB010000010.1, read as the reverse complement.
GACTCCACCCTGCTCACCCCGCTACTCGCCGTCCGCGCCAGCACCTGAGCCCGCGTCCTGTCAGCGGCGGTGGGCGATGACGCCTACGGGGAGCGCGTCGGGGTCCACGGCGCGGATGACCGGCTCGGCCGCGTACGGCCCCGGCGTTCCGAAGAGCTCGATCAGCTGCAGGTCGGCCGCCATCTTCCCGGCCAGTTCTGCGGCGGCCGCGGTGTCCGGCACCCCGACCACGGTGGTGCTGCCGCCGCCGTCCTTGGCGAACACGACCCGGTCGGCCTCGGGGTCCGCCCCTTCGTGCACGATGATGAACGCCTCGGACAACGCCTCTCCGGCCTCGTACCTGGCCTTGAAGGACGCCACGCCGGCCAGCGACTCGAACCCGTAGTAGATCGCCCCCACCGGCACCCTCCCGCCGGAGGCTCTGACGGCCTCCGCGTGCCAGAGGGCGCCGAAGCCGCCGCAGAGCTCGACCTGGTCCACTCCCTCCGCCACCAGACCGGTCACCAGCTCCGCCATCTGGGCGGGGTCCCCGACAGCGCGTACGCGGGTGCGTCCGCTCGCGTTCCGGATCACCAGCACGTCGGTTTCCGGGTCGGCGCCGGTCTCCTCGTAAATGACCACTGTGTCCTTCGGCATGGCACTGCTCCCTTTCTTTCGGTCCCTCCACTCTGCTACCTCAACCAAAGTTCAGGTCAACCCCCGCCGACAACTTGATCCGCCACACCGGGTAACCTGGCTCGCGAACGGTCGGCACCCGGACGGGGAGGTTGATGAATATGGCCCGCCACGGCCTTCGTCAGCATGCCCTTGACCGGGTCGCGCGAGCGTAGCGCCCGCGGCCCGGTCGTCCCACCGACGACCAGGAGTGTCGCGTGTCTTCCAACACCATTCTGACCACTGACCGGCTCGTGCTGCGCCCATGGGCCACCGGCGAGATCGCCGCCGTCCTCGGCGGCGAGCGGCTCGAGCACTGGGCGGACGACTTCCCCGCCGAGGGCGACCGCGTGATCGCCGGCATCCTCGACGGACAACCCGAACTGCTCGGCGACCACGGCCATCGCGTGATCGTCGAACGCGAGAGCGGCCGGGTGGTCGGCTCCATCGGCCTGTTCTGGCCGCCCGCCGAAGGCGCCATCGAGATCGGGTACGGCGTCGTGCCCTCCCGGCGCGGCCGCGGTTACGCGCCGGAGGCCACCCGGGCCCTCGTCACGCACGCGCTGACCGCGCCGGAGGTGCACGCCGTCCACGCCACCGCCGAGCTGTCCAACCCCGCCTCCATCCGCGTGCTGGAGAAGGCGGGGCTGCGGCGGTGGAGCGCCGACGCCGAGACCGTGCGCTACCGCACCGCCTGACGACCGGCCCCACCGGCTCTCCCGCTCGGGACGGCGACCGGGCGACGTCCTAGCATCGGGTGCGTGGAGGTTCCCGGCGCGGAGGAGCGGCGCCCGGCGCCCGTGGCCGTGTTCGAGGAGCAGCGGCCGCGGCTGTTCGCGCTGGCCTACCGCCTGCTCGGCTCGGCCGCCGAGGCCGAGGACATGGTCCAGGAGGCGTACATGCGCTGGAGCCAGGCCGGGCCGGTCGAGGTGCCGGCGGCCTGGCTGACCAGGGTGGTCACCAACCTGTGCCTGAGCCAGCTCACCTCGGCTCGGCGGCGGCGGGAGAGCTACGCGGGGCCCTGGCTGCCCGAGCCGGTGCTGACCGGCGACGGGGCCCTCGGTCCGCTGGAGACCGTCGAGCAGCGCGAGTCGGTGTCGCTGGGCGTGCTCATCCTGCTGGAGCGGCTGACGCCGGTGGAGCGGGCGGTGTTCGTGCTGAGGGAGGCGTTCGGGTACGCCCACGCCGAGGTCGCCGGCATCCTCGGCATCACCGAGGAGCACTCCCGCCAGCTGCACCGCCGGGCCAGGGCGCACGTCGGCGAGCCGCGCAAACGGTTCGAGAGCGACCGCGAGCACCATCGCCGGATCGTGCGGGGGTTCCTGCGGGCGACGCTCGGCGGCGACGTGGCGGCGCTGGAGCAGCTGCTCGCCGACGACGTGGTGGCCTGGGCCGACGGCGGCGGCACCGCGACCGCCGCCCGCCGCCCTGTGTACGGGCGGGCGAGGGTGCTGCGTTACCTGCGCGGGCTCGCCGACCGGCCGGAGGCGGCCGGGATCGCGTGGGACATCGTGGACGTCAACGCCGAGCCCGCCGTGGTCGTGCGTGACGCCGGCGGCGGCCTGCTCGCGGTCTTCGCCGTGGAGGTCGCGGACGGGCGGGTCTCCGCGGTCAGGACCATCGTGAGCCCGGCCAAGCTCGCCTTCGCCGCCACGCAGCTCATGTGAGCACCGTCACAGGCCAGCGGTGTCACGAACGGCCCGGCTCGCCGGTTCAGGTGGGGACTCGATCGGAGGAACCATGACGAACCACATCGTGGTGCTGGGAGCCGGATACGCCGGGCTGGGGGCGGCCAAGCGCGCCGCCCGCCGCCTGCGCTCGACGGGCGTACGGGTGACGCTGGTCAACGCGGCCGACCGGTTCGTCGAGCGGGTGCGGCTGCACCAGCTCGCGGCCGGGCAGCGGCTGCCCGACCTGCCGCTGGCCGGCCTGCTCGACGGCACCGGCGTCGAGCTGGTGGTGGCCCAGGTGACGGGCCTCGACCTTCGGGCGCGGACGGTCCAGCTGGACGGGTCGCCGTACACGCTGAGCTACGACGTGCTGGTCTACGCCCTCGGCAGCGCCGCCGACCTGGACACCGTGCCAGGGGTGCGCGAGCACGCGTGCCCGATCGCGACGGAGGGCGACGCCGTACGGCTGCGGGCACGGCTGGCAGGGCCGGGAGCGGTGACCGTGGTGGGTGGCGGGCTCACCGGGATCGAGACGGCGGCGGAGCTCGCCGAGACCCGCCCGGAGCTGCGGGTCGAGCTGCTCTGCGCCGGCCCCGTCGCGCCGGGCCTGTCCGTACGGGCCCGCCGCCACGTCCATCGGGCCTTCGCCCGCCTGGGCGTCGCGGTCCGCGAGCACGAACCCGTCGCCAAGGTCGGCCCCGACGGCGTCCTGCTGGAGAGCGGCGACGAGGTGCCCGCAAGGACGGTGGTGTGGGCGGGCGGGTTCCGCGTCTCCCCGCTGGCCGCCGCGTCGGGGCTGCGCACCGACGGGGAGGGCCGCATGGTCGTCGACCGGTCGCTGCGCTCGGTGTCGCATCCCGAGGTGTTCGGCGTCGGCGACGCTGCGGCGCCGCCCGGCGAGCGGTCGCGGATGTCGTGCCAGACCGGGCTGCCCATGGGCCTGTGCACGGGCGACGCCGTGGCCGGCCTGGTGGCCGGGCGGGAGCCGGGGCCGGCCAGGTTCCGCCACGTCTGGCGCAACGTCAGCCTGGGCCGCCGCGACGGCGTCACCCAGGTGACCCGCGCCGACGACAGCCCGCTGGACGTCGTGCTCACCGGCCGTGCCTCCGCCGCGTTCAAGGAGAGCATCATCCGCGGCACCGTCTCGGCCATGCGCCATCCCGGCCCCTGGCTCTGACGGCCCGGACGGCCGGCGAGGCGCCCGCCCCTCCGCGGGGAGCGGGCGCCTCGCGGGTCACGCCGGCGTGCAGGTGAGGGTGGCGGGTGGGGTGTGGGTGGCGCCGGAGCTGCCGTTGAAGCCGAACGACGCGGTCCCGTTCGGGGAGAGGTTGCCGTTGTAGCCGGCGTTCCCGACGCTCACGCCGGCGCCCGTCTGGGTGACGGTGCCGTTCCAGAGCTGGGTGATCTTCTCGTCACCCGCCCACGTCCAGGTGACCGTCCAGCCGTTGATCGCGGACGCGCCGGTGTTCTTGACCGCCACCTCCGCCTGGAAGCCGCCCGGCCACTGGTTGCCCGCCTTGTACGTGGCCGTGCAGCCCCCGCTCGCCGTGGGCGTGACGGTCGGCGTCACCGTGGGCGTGACCGTGGGCGTGACGGTCGGGGTGACGGTGACGGGCGGGCCCGTGCGGTCGCCGTAGATGATGCCGCGGCCGTTGGTCCCGAGGTAGACGCGGCCGTAGACGCGCGGGTCGCCGGTGAGGGCCTCGCCCATGTTGCCCCACTGGTGCTCGTCGTCGTTGATCCTGAGCCAGCTCGCTCCGGCGTCGTCCGAGCGGTACAGGCCGGTGACGCCGTCGAGGGTGGCCACGGCGAAGACCGCCATGTACGTCCCGCCGGGCGCGGCCTTGCCGAAGCCGACGTTCACCGACCTGGTGATGCCGGGCACCTTGGAGAAGGACGCCCCGCCGTCCGTGGAGTGCCACAGGCCGCCGTCGCCGGCCAGCCACAGGTCGCCCTGGCGGCCGGGCACCGCCTTGAACTTGCCGCCGGCCGGCAGGCCGGTCGCGGCGGTGGCGGCGAACGTGGCGCCGCCGTCGGTGCTGCGGTAGAGGCGGCCGCCGCTCAGGCCGTAGAACGTCATCGGGTCGACCCGGTCGGACTCGACGACGGCGTCCGTGGGCAGGCCTGAGGCGGACTGCCAGGAGTTGCCGTAGCCGACCGAGTAGACCGGCGCCACGCCCTTGGGCGCCCAGACGAAGCGGGAGCCGTCGGCCGCCGCAGCGACCGTGCCGCCCTCGTTGACGCCGCCCGGCTCGGTGCCCTGGAACCAGTTGGCGCCGCCGTCCGTGGAGAAGGCCACGTGGCTGTCGTTCGGCCGGTCGGCGTCGGTGAAGTTGCCGGCCCGCACCATGACCGACGGGTTCCGCTCGGCGTAGTCGAGGCTGGTGGTGGAGGTGAACGTCGGCGAGGTGAACATCATCGGCGGCACGGCGTCGAGGTCGGTGTGGCGGAAGCCGGCGATGTCGCCGAGACCGCTGATCAGGGGCGCGCCGCTCGGCGGGCTGATGAGGTCGAGGACGGCCGTCTCCTCCAGGCCCCTGGCCACGGGTTCGATGGTGAACTGCCCGCCGGTGTCCCAGCGGGTGAGGTTCTCGGTGCCGTAGATGGTGGCGCCGGTGCCGTACATCATCCTGTCGGAGTCGAACGGGTCGATCTCCAGCGACTCGGTCATCCAGCCGAGCTTCGGCGCGGTCTCGGGGGGCTGCGGGTTACCGCCGAACGTCAGCCACGGGTTCTCCGAGATGTCCATCGTGTAGCGGAAGGTGCGGTTCGGGTACGACGACCAGTCCCACACGCGCGTCCAGGTGGCGCCGGAGTCCGTGGACCGGAAGAAGATCACGTCCGGCCACCAGGAGATCTGGGTGGCCACCATGATCGTGGACGGGTTCTGCCGGTCGATGGTGAGCCCGCTGTAGCCGAAGTAGTCGTCCTCGCTGGAGGACGGGATGGGGCTGATCTGCGTCCAGGCGCCCGTCTCGGTGGCGTACCGCCACACGTCGCCCTTGGCCCCGTCGTACGGCCCGCCGGTGTCGCTCGTGGCGATGTACAGGTAGCCGTTCTCCGTGTCGAGCACGCCCTTGTGCGGCAGGTAGCCGGTGGGCTGGCCGGCCACGCGCTGCCAGGTGGCGCCCGCGTCCGTGGTGCGGTAGACGCTGTTGTCCTTGTCGGCGACGCCGACGTAGATGGTCCTGGTGGCGCTGCCCTCGGCTGACGAGCGCGGGTCGTAGGTCACCCAGAGCACGCCGGGCTCGTGGCTGAGGTAGCCGTTGGGGTCGTTCGGATCCTGGGCGTAGTTGCCGGGGTTGGGGAAGCTCGTCACCTCCGACCAGGTCGCGCCGTGGTCGGTGCTGCGCCACAACCCGTTGCCGTTGGGGGCGCCGAAGTAGAGCACGCTGTTGTCGTTGGGGTCGACGGACAGCGCCTCGCCCATGCCGCGGCCGGGCATGTTGCCGCCGAGCTTGAACGGCAGCGGCGTGACCTGCCAGCTGTCGCCCCTGTCGGCCGAGCGCAGGATGGCTCCGTTGTTGGGATCCCAGCTGTTGGTGTACATGCCGACGGCGGCGTACACGCGGTCGGTGTCGACGGGGTCGGTGGCCAGGCTGATCACGCCGTTGTAGCCCCACTTGTCCCAGCCCACCCAGTCGAGCAAGGGGGTCCACGACCTGGTGGACTGGTTCCAGCGGTAGGCCCCGCCGATGTCGGTGCGGGCGTAGATGAGGTTCCGCTCCGACGGGTTGAAGATGATGCCGGGGACGAAGCCGCCGCCGTCGATCCTGACGTTCTTGTACGCGTACGGATCGGAGGCGACGGCCGACACCGGTGACATCCGCACGACCGCCGCCACGAGCAGGACGGCGGCGGTCGCGAGCATGACGAACAGTCTTCTTCGCATGCGCGGCTCTTCCTTTCCGGGCACGCCGGCAGGCGCCCCGAGGGCTTCAGATGACCCGCCATGCACGAGCAGAGTGCAGGACCCTGACCGTCGCCGCGCCTTCGCGCATGAGCTCACCAGAAGGCTCACACACGCCCGAGCCGATGGTCAATAGTTTGGATAGACAACGAATTAAAGCCGCCCGGCACCCCTGGTCACCGGCTGTACGCCGCCCGCCCGCGGCCGAGCGGCGAGCCTGCGCAGAACCGCCGGGCGCTGCGCGGCCCAGAGCGCGATCCCGATGTAGAGCACCTGCTCCGGGATCCGCTGCCACAACGGCGAGGCCTGCCCGCCGGCGAACGGCACGTCGGCGAGGGCCGCGTGGATGTTGGCCGGCAGCATGGCCACGAAGAGCAGCGCCAGGCAGACCCCCGCGGCCTCGCGGGTGCCGGCCAGCACGAGGCCGGCGGCCCCGGCCAGCTCCAGCACGCCGGTCAGGTAGACCATCAGCGCGGGGAACGGCACGAACGGCGGCACCATGGCCAGCAGGTCGGCGTGGTTCGGCATGACGGTCACTCCGGCCGGCACGAAGTGCGCGCTGGCGGTCATGACCAGCATGACGGCCAGGCCGTGGGCCGCACTGACCCGCCACGTGGCGAAGCGCCGCACCCCCAGTGCTCCCAGCAGCCGGAACGCCGGCGTGGCGACCAGCAACACGATCACAGTCATATGCGTCCTCCTTTGGATAGCACCACTATCCCATAGAATGGATAATAGCGCTATCCAACAAGGCGGTCGCCTACCCGGTGAACGCGAAGTCGCTGATCCGCAGGTCGCCCCTGAACACGAGATAGAGGTCGCCCTTGCCCGCCCTGAGCGAGGCACTCGCCGTACCCCACTGGTAGATCCCGCCCGTGGCGGGCACCTGCGCGGTCGCGAGCAGCCGGCCCTTCGGCGAACCCGACCGCACCTCGACGGCCCCGCCGCTCACCGACGCGACCCCCGCGGTGAACCGGGACCCGTACGCCGCGCGGGTGAAGGAGATCCAGCCGCCCTCCGAACCCGCCACGGCCTCACCGGCCGCCCTCGTCTCGTCCGCGAACGTCACGCCCCGGTAGTCGTCGAAGTCCATCGCCCGCGTGGTCCTCGCCAGGTCGCGCACGGGAATGGTCTCGCCCCGCACGCGCAGGGTCGCGCGCCCGCGGATCCGGTCGGACGCGGAGCCGACGAGCACGTCATGGGTGGCCTCCTCCACGGCCCACCTGGAGCGGGTGTGGTCCCAGACGGCCAGGTCCGACCGCTTCAGCGTGAAGGTCACCGTACGCGACTCCCCCGGGTCCAGCGTGACCCGCTGGAAGCCGCGCAACTGCTTGACCGGCTGCGCGAAGCGGGAGCGGCGCTGGTGGGTGTAGAGCTGGACCACCTCGTCGCCCCTGACGTCCCCGGTGTTGGTGACCGTGACGCTCACCTGGTCGCCGCGCACCTTGAGGCCCCGGTAACCGAACGACGTGTAGCTCAGCCCGTGCCCGAAGGCGTAGAGCGGCCTGTCCTTGCCGTAGAGGTACGTCATGCCGGTCTTGATCAGGTCATAGTCCAGGATGTCCGGCAGGTCGTCCGACGCCGGCCAGGTCTGGGTGAGCCGGCCGGCCGGGTTGACGTCGCCGAACAGCACGTCGGCGACGGCATGGCCGGTCTCCGAACCCGCGTGCGTGGTCCACAGCAGGGTCGGCGCGTCCACGATGACGGGATAGCTGGTCTCCAGCACGACGACCGTCCTCGGGTTGGCCTCGCTCACGGCCTCGATCAGCCGCCGCTGCCCCTCGCCGAGCCGCAGGCCGTCGCGGTCGCGGAACTCGCGCCCCGCCACGAACGGGTGGCTGCCGACCACCACCACCGCCACCTCGGCCTCCGCCGCCCGCGCGGCGGCCTCGGCGACGCCGTCGGAGACGACCTCCTTGCCGAACTTCGCCGCCTGCTCCTTGGGAGCCAGGCCGAGCGTGCCGTCGGCGGCGACGCTCACGTACGGGTCGGGCAGCGCGTACCAGCTCTCGACTGCCTCGAAGCCGGCGTACCTGATCAGGTAGGCGCCGTCGGGCTGCCGCTCCAGCGCGAACTGCTGGGAGACGTACCAGCCGTCGGGGTCGGCGTCGTCGGTGTCGAGGGAGCGCCAGTCGCCGCCGAGCAGCCTGCCGTTGCCCGCGTTGCGCAGCGTGGACACGCCATCCGTCCAGTCGGTCAGGTCCCACTGCGAGGCGGCCGTGGGCGCGGTGTCGGCGAGCGCCGCGTTGTCGTCGGGGCCCGTGCCGGTGGCGGTGACGTATCGGCCGGATGCGAGGTGCTTGAGCGCGACGCGCTCCAGACCCTGGCTGGTCGTGACGTCCCCGACCCGCTCCTTGATCCCGTCGAGCGGCGTCACCTGGTAGGGCGCCTGCCCGGAGTACCAGTCCCTGTACACCCGCCCGGCCAGCGGCCCCACCACGGCCGCCGACTTCGGGGCCGCCAGCGGCAACACGCCGGAGTTCCGCAGCAGCACCGCGGCCCTGCCCGCGGTCTCGCGGTTGAGCTCGCGGTGGGCGGCGCTGTCGATCACCTCCTCGGTGATCTTCTTGTACGGCCCGCCGTCCGGGTCGAAGTGCCCCAGCCGGGTCCGGATCGACAGGACGTTCCGCACCGCCCTGTCCACGTCGGCCTCGGTGACGAGGCCCTGGTCGAGCGCCGCCGTGAGGTGCTGGGCCAGCGGCCCGCCGTCGCCGCCGTCGATCGTGTAGCTGTCGATCCCGGCCTTGAGCACCGCGGCGAACGCCTCGGGCTTGGTGTCGTAGTAGTGCTCCAGGTCCGTGAGCGCGTGCGGCCCCCAGGCGTCGCTCACGTTGTAGAGCGTCCTGTCCGTCCACGACCTGACCACCGCGGTCAGGTCGGGGTTGACGTGGTTGGGCCGCCCGTTGACCAGGTTGTACGACGCCATCACGCCGGTCGCGGCGTCGGCCGAGACGGCGGCCCTGAACGCCGGCTCGTAGTACTCGTGCTTGAGCTTCGGCGTCAGGTTGGAGGAGGTGAGGCTCCGGTCGGTCTCGTTGTTGTAGGCCAGGTAGTGCTTCAGCACGGGCGCGGTCTTCAGGTAGAAGGGGTCGTCGCCCTGCAGGCCCTTGCCGTAGGCGGTGGAGATGGCGCCGGTCAGCAGCGGGTCCTCGGAATAGCCCTCCTCGTTCCGGCCGGAGCGCGGGTCGCGCAGCAGGTCGACCACGGGCGCCCAGACCTGCAGACCCCACAGCACCGGATCGGCGGCGTTGTGGCCGCGTACCTCGTCACCGACCGCCGAGCCGACCCTTCTGACCAGCTCCGGATCCCAGGTGCTGGCCAGCCCGACCGCCTGCGGGAAGACCGTCCCGGCGGCGAACTTCTGGTTCCAGCCGTCGTCGCGGTGGTTGGACCAGGCGACGCCGTGCAGCGCCTCCGTGCCGTTCTTGTGATAGCCGATGCCGAGCCGCGGGATCGCCGGCTGCGACTGGTGCAGCAGGCCGAGCTTCTCCCGCAGCGTGAGCCGGCCGAGCAGGTCCTCGACCCGCTGCTCCAGCGGCAGGCCGGGATCCTGGAACGGATGGCCGGCCGCCTGGGCGGGCGGAACGGCGAGCATCGAGGCCGCCACGGCGAGGGCGGCCACTAACGGGATTCGCATGGGGGGTCTCCGTCACTTGATGGCGCCGACCGTCACACCTCGGGTCAGCGTGCGCTGGAAGATCAGGAAGAAGGCGATCGCCGGGACGACGCCGAGCAGGGCCGAGGCGCTGGACATCGTCGCGTCCATGTAGCGCTCGCCCTGCAGGACACCCAGCGCGACGGGCACCGTCTGGGTGTCGTTCGAGATCAGCAGGATCAGCGGCAGGAAGAACTCGTTCCAGGTCCAGATGAAGAAGAAGATCAGCAGCACGCTGAGCGTGGGCCGGCTGATCGGCACCACGATCCGCACCAGCGCCCGCAGCCGGCCGGCGCCGTCGATCGCCGCCGCCTCCAGGATCTCCTTCGGGAACCGGCCCAGCACCGCGCTCAGCAGGTAGGTGCCGAACGCCGCCTGGATCGCCGTCATGACGATGATGACCGACAGCCGGGTGTCGTACAGGCCCGCCGCCTTGGCCAGGTAATAGAGCGGGTAGGCCAGCGACTCCTGCGGCAGCGTGTTGGCCACCAGGAAGAGCACGAGGATCCACAGCCGGCCCCGCACCCTGCCGATGCCCAGCGCGTACGCGTTGAGCACCGACAGCACGACGGCCAGCACCGACACCGACGCGCTGATGACGAGGCTGTTCCAGAGCTTGGTGCCGAACTCCACCCGGTTCCAGAAGTCCACGATGCCCTGGAGGTAGAGCCCGTCGGGCAGGCTCAGCGGCCCCTGCGAGCTGTACTCCGCCGGCGACTTGACCGCGTTCACCGCCACGATGACGAACGGGAAGATCATCACCACGGCCAGCACGACGAGCGCGAACAACACCGCCCAGCGCCCCGGGCCCCTCACGGCTCACGCTCCTGCACGCGCAGGAAGAGGAACGTCACCACGACGATGATCAGGGCCAGCACCGTGGCGATCGCGGAGCCGTACCCGACGTTGCTCTTCTGGAAGAAGTTCAGGTACGAGAAGTACGACGGGACCATGGTGGCGTTGCCGGGCCCGCCGCGGGTCAGCACGAAGATCGGCCCGAACACCTTGAGCGCGGCGATCGTGCACGTCAGCAGCACCACGAAGATCTCCGGCCGGATCTGCGGGACCGTGACGTGCCAGAACCTGCGCCACCACGAGGCCCCGTCGATCTCGGCCGCCTCGTGGTAGGACGGGTCCACGCGCTGCAACCCGGCCATGAAGATCACCACCGGATAGCCGAGCTGGAACCAGACCATGACCGCCATGACGGTGGCCAGGGCCAGGTCGGGATCGCCGAGCCAGTCGAGCTCCAGCCCGAAGATCTGGTTGACCGCGCCGTACGACGGGTGCAACATCCAGCCCCACACCACGCCGGCGATGGCCACCGGCAGCACCTGCGGCAGGTAGTACGTCGCCCGCAGCGCCGAGGCCGTCCGCGTGCCGAAACGCCGGCCGATGTAGTCGAACAGCGCGGCCGCCAGCACGAGGCCGATCGCGGTCGGGACGACGGCCATCGCCACGATCAGCCCCACGTTGTGCTGGAACGACTCCCAGAACCGCTCGTCGCCGAGCAGCCTGGTGTAGTTGTCGAGGCCGATCCACCGCGGCGTGCCCACCCCCGACCAGCGGGTGAAGCTCGCGCCCACGTTCATCAGGAACGGCACGACGATGACGGCGAGGAACAGCAGCAGGCTGGGGACCAGGTAGAGCCAGTATCCCCTCGTGCGCTCCCTCATCTAGAAACCAAGGTCGGCGAGGTTGTCCTCGTACGGCCCGGCGATCTCGTCCAGCACCTCGGAGGTGGTCTTGCTGCCGGTGATGAGGTTCTGGACGCCGGCCACCAGCACGTCGTAGTAGCCGGGCGCGGGCCAGTCGGGGTAGAAGGCCAGGCCGTCGGCGGCGGTCAGCTTGTTGAAGGACTCGATGAGCTCCTTGCTCTTCTCGTCGGTGATGGCGGCCGGGTCCGCGGCCACGGGCACGCCGCCGGAGTTGCCGAGCAGGTTCTGGATCTCCTTGCTCATGGTGATGTCGATGAAGTCGTAGGCCAGGTCCTTGTTCTCCGACTTCTCCGGCACGACCCACAGGTTTCCGCTCGAACCGGGCGACATGGTGGCGCCGGGGAAGAGGAAGTGGCCCCACGCGAAGTCCTTGATCTCCGAGGCGAGGCGGCCGTACCACCAGCTGCCGCTGATCATGATGGGGAACTCGCCGTTCATGAACGCCACGCCCATGTCCTCGGCCTTGAGCCCGGAGGAGTTCTTGGCGATGTAGCCCTTCTTCACCCAGTCGGCGAACGTGTCGGCGCCGTAGGTGAACTCGGGCCCGTGGAAGTCGACCTTGCCCTGGTACGACTGGAACGCCGCCAGCCACGGCTTCTGCGCCTTGGTGAGCGCGAGCTGGTAGAGGATCTGCTGGGCCGGGTATTCGGCGCCGGCGTTCGCGACGGGCGTCACGCCTGCCTTGACGAACGTGTCGAGCGCGGCCGTGAACTCCTCGAACGTCGCCGGTACGTCGACCTTGTGCTTGGCGAAGAGGTCCTTGTTGTAATAGACCATCACGAACTCGCCGTAGTTGGGGATGCCGTACCACTGGCCGGAGCCCATCACGCCGCGGTCGTCGTACATCGCGGTGGTCCGCAGCCCACCGGTCAGCAGCTTGTCCCAGCCGCGTTCGGTGGTCTCCTCCGTCAGGTCGGCGAGCAGGCCCTGCTTGGACAGCAGGCCCGCGGTGGCGTTGCCCTTGTTGTACTCCATGAGGTCGGGCGCCTCGTCGGAGTTGAGCACCATGCTCGCCGTCTTCTGGATCTGCTCGAAGCTCTTCTCCTCGAACTCGACGGTCACGTTCGGGTGGGACGCCTCGAACTTCCTGATCGCCTCGGCCCACGCCTTGCCCATGGCGCTCTCGGCCGACTCGTAGTGCCACAGTCTCAGCACGCGTGGCTGGCCGCTGTCCGCGGGCGACGGGCTGCCGGAGCCCGAGCCGCAGGCCGACAGCGCGAGCACCACGGCGGCCAGCGCCGCGGCGCCTCTCAACTTGACCATGATCCCTCCAGGGGGGTGTCACACGATGACGGTTCGCGCGGGGGCTCCGGGCACCGGGACGATCTCGACGCCGGTGACCCGCTTCGGGCCGGTGACGGAGACGCGCAGCTCGTCGCCGTCCCTGGTGGCGACGGCGACCGTCACGCCGTCGGTGTCGTGGATCTCGGCGGTCCCGTCGACGCCCCCGAAGGCGAGAAGGGTGATCTCCGCCGGCACGCCGATCGTCTCCTGCGGCTCGGCAACCGGGATGAGCGCTCCGTGGCGGGCGAACAGGGGGATCTGGTCCAGCGGCTTGTGCACCCGGACGTGGCCGGGGCCCTCCAGCACGTCGCCCGTCCAGTAGTCGACCCACGTGCCGCGCGGCAGGTAGACCTGCCGGACGCCATCGGGCGCGGTCATGGGGGCGACCAGGAGGTCACGGCCGAACAGGTATTCCAGGTCGGCCTGCCAGGCCACCGGATCGTCCGGATGGTCCACGCACAACGCCCGCATCATCGGCGCCCCCGTGCGCGCGGCCTCGACGGCCGCCGAATAGAGGTAGGGCATCAGCCGGTAGCGCAGCCTCAGCGCCGCCACCGCCTCCTCCTCGACGTCGGGGAACTCCCAGGGCTCGCGGGTGGTGGTGCCGTGCAGGCGCAGCAGCGGGGAGAGCGCGCCGAACTGGGTCCAGCGCACGTACAGGTCGTCGGACGGGCGGCCGGTGAAGCCGCCGGCGTCGTGGCTCCAGAACGGCACGCCCGACAGGCCGTGCGCGAGCCCGCCCCTGATCGTGCTGCCCATGGCGGCGTAGCTGGTGTAGGTGTCGCCGCTCCACTGGGCGCTGTGGCGCTGCCCCCCGAGGTACGACGAGCGCGCCCACACCAGGTCGTGGCCGTGGACCTCGCGGGTGACGGCGGCGACCGCGTCGTTGAAGAGCAGGGTGTAGACGTTGTGCAGGTCGGTGCCGGTCATCCCGTTGGCGGCGACCGCGTCGCTGGGCACGCCCTCGGCGAAGTCGGTCTTGAATGCCGCGACACCCTGGCGCAGCAGCCCGCGCAGCAGGCCGGTGAACCACTCGACGGCCGCGGGGCTGGTGAAGTCGACGATGCCGCAGGGCGGGAAGGAGCCGTGCCAGCAGTCGGCGACGTAGGCCTCGCCCTCCCGATTCTTCAGGAAATATCCGGCCGCAGCGGCTTCCTCGAAGGCAGGGCTCAGATGGGAGACGTACGGGTTCATCCACAGACAGACCTTGAACCCCATCCCGTCCAGCTCGGCCAGCATCCCCTCCGGGTCGGGGAAGTTCACCGGATCCCACCGCAGGTCCGACCAGTGCCCGTCGGCCTGCCAGTACGTGTCCAGGTGCAGCACGTCGCACGGGATGCCGCGCTCCCTGATCGTGCGCCCCCTGGCCAGCACGCGCTCCTGGCTGTCCACGCGGAACCCGGAGGAGATCCAGGTGCCGAACGCCCATTTCGGCGGCAGCGCCGGCCGGCAGGTCAGCCGGTCGTAACGGTCCAGCACGTCGGCGGGCCCCGGCCCGGCGATCACGTAGTAGTCCATCACGTCGTCGGGCACCAGGATCTGCACGACGCTGTGCGTCGACTGGCACACGTCGAACTCCACGGGCGCCCCGCTGTCGACGAGCACGGCGTACCCCCTGCTCGACAGGTAGAGGGGGACGTTCTTGTACGCCCGCTGCGACTCGGCGCCGAAGGCGTCGAAGTTCCACATGACCGGCCGCTGGCCGCGCTTGTCCAGCCGGGTGAACGACTCGCCGAACCCGGCGAACACCTCGTCGGGCGCGGCGGCGAAGCTCTCGTGGTAGGCCACGGGGGTGCCGCCGGTCGAGGAGCGGCCGAACGGCAGCGTACGGAGCCTGCCGCTGATGTCGATGTGCCCGCGGTCCTGCTCGGCCAGCGTGGCGCCGGAGGCGTCGGTGAAGCGCAGGTGCCACGGCGCGAGGCTGATCTCCGCGCGCAGGGAGCCCGCGTCGATCACGATGGGCTCGTCCGGCTCCACCTCGGCCCTGGCCTCCGGATACCTGCCGGGCCTCACCAGGGAGATCGCCCTCTCCGAGCGGGGCCTGGCGGTCGCGTCCTCCGACAGCCGCACCCGGATGACGCCCTCCCCTGCCACGCCCACCTGGACGACCAGGGTCTCCTCCGCCGAGGTGACCGCCTTCAGCATCACCTCGGCGCCGTCGGCCGCGACCAGCTCGGCGGCGGTCAGCGCCGACAGCCCGCCCTCGCCTCGCGTGCGGACCGGCAGCTCGGGCGGGTCCGCCACGAAGTACTCGTGGGCGACCAGCGGGGGGCGGTAGGGCATGGAGGCTCCTTCGAACGGCTGCGCCAACTCGTGAGTTAGTTTGCTGTCCATACCAACAAACGTCAACGGTCAGCGGCCCTGGCACCCCGTGCGCGCGGGGGCGCCTCCATGCCGGAGAGCTTGATCGACCGGGCGCGGATCGCAGGGCCGAACGCAGGGCCGATCTCAGGGCCGGTCAGCCGCGCAGGAACTCCAGCAGGTCGCCGTTGAAGCGCTCCTTCTGGCCCGGGACGAGAGCGATGCCGTGGGAGCCGCCTTCGTAGACCTTGTACGAGCAGTTCTTGATGATCTGTGAGGACTTGTCGCCGGCCGCCGCGATCGGCACGATCTGGTCGTCGTCTCCGTGGACGATCAGGGTCGGGATGTCGAACTTCTTGAGGTCCTCGGTGAAGTCGGTGGCGGAGAACGCGTCCACGCAGCGCACCCCCGCCTGGATGTTCTCGGCCATGCCCATCAGCCAGAAGGCGTCCTTGTTGCCCTGCGTCACCTTGTTGCCCGGGCGGTTGGCGCTGAAGAAGGCCTCCGCGCTGTCACGCCAGAACTGCGAGCGCTCGGCGAGGATGCCGGCCTTGAGATCGTCGAACACCTCCTGCGGCGTCCCCTCGGGGTTGGCGTCCGTCTTGAGCATCAGCGGCGGGATCGCCGACAGCAGCACCGCCTTGCGCAGGCGGGACGTCCCGTGCCTGCCGACGTAACGGGCCAGCTCGCCGCCGCCCATCGAGTGGGCCACCAGCGTGATGTCGTTGAGGTCGAGCGCGGTGATGAGGTCGTTCAGGTCGTCGGCGAAGGTGTCGAAGTCGTAGCCGTCCCACGGCTGGCTGGAGCGGCCGTGGCCGCGCCGGTCGTGCGCGATCGCCCGGAAGCCGTTGTCGGCCACCAGCTTCATCTGGTCGTGCCAGGCGTCGGCGTTGAGCGGCCACCCGTGACAGAAGACGACCGGCGGGCCGCTGCCCCAGTCGTAGAAGAAGATCTGCGTGCCGTCGCGCGTGGCTACGTAAGGCATGGTGCTCCCCCGTCGATGGTCGGGTCGATGGAATGCGGGTGCGCGTGCACCCCGCACACGGGAGCACCTCACCCGCGAACGAGCCATACCGCAGTTCGCCGTCGGGTAAGGCCAAGCCCGAACCAACGGGTCTTTGCCGGAGAAAAGCCGCCTAGATGGCGACGCCCGGCTGCATGAGGCGGCGGGCGGCCTCGGTGATGGAGCCCGACATCGAGGGGTAGACCGCGAACGTGTGCGCGAGCTGGTCGACGGTGAGCCGCTGCTGCACGGCCACCGACACGGCCAGGATCAGCTCGGACGCACCCGGCGCCACCACCACGCCGCCCAGCACGATCGCGGTGTGCGGGCGGCAGAACACCTTGACGAACCCGTCGTTGAAGCCCTGCATCTTGGCCCGCGCGTTGGTCGCGAGCGGCAGCTTCACCACGTTGGCCTCGACCTCGCCGGCCTCGATCGCGCGCTGCGCGACCCCGACCGCCGCGATCTCCGGATCGGTGAAGATGTTGGAGGCCACGGTCGACAACCGCAACGGCTGCACGGCCTCGCCGAGCGCGTGCCAGACCGCGATGCGCCCCTGCATGGCGGCGACCGAGGCCAGCATGAGCACGCCCGTGCAGTCGCCGGCCGCGTAGACGCCCGGCGCGGACGTGCGGGAAACCTTGTCGACCTTGACGAAACCGCCCTCGTCGAGCTGGACCCCGGCCTCCTCCAGCCCGATGCCCGAGGTGTTGGGCACCATGCCGACGGTCATCAGCGCGTGCGAGCCCTCGGCCGTGCGGCCGTCCTCCAGCGTCACCACCACGCCGTCGTGGGTGCGCTTGACGGAGGCGGCGCGCGAGCGGCCCATGACGTTCATGCCGCGCCTCCGGTAGACCTCCTCCAGCACCTCGGCGCCGTCGGCGTCCTCGTTGGGCATCATCCGGTCGCGGCTGGAGACCAGCGTGACCTCCGCCCCGAGCGAGCGGTAGGCGCCGGCGAACTCGGCGCCCGTCACGCCGGAGCCGATCACGATCAGGTGCTCGGGCAGCTCCTCCAGGTCGTAGAGCTGGCGCCAGGTGAGAATGCGCTCGCCGTCGGGCTCGGCGCCCGGCAGCACGCGCGGGGTCGCCCCGGTGGCCACGAGCACGACGTCGGCCCTGATCGTACGGTCGCCCGCGCGCACCACCTGCGGGTCGACCAGCCGCCCGCGCGCCTTGATGATCTCGACGCCCTCGGCCTCCACCCGCGTGGCGATGTCGGCGGACTGCGCCTGGGCCAGCTCCTTGACGCGCTGGTTGACCAGCGGCAGGTCGACGCCGACCGCGCCCGCGTCACCGTCGGGGCCGCCGGAGAACGACACCCCCAGCGAAGGGGCGTCGAGCAGGGCCTGCTTGCGGACCGAGGTCGCGATCAGCGTCTTGGACGGCACGCAGTCGGTCAGCACGCACGCTCCGCCAGGACCGTCCTGCTCGACCAGGGTGACCTGCGCGTCTAGCTGTGCGGCCACGAGTGCTGCTTCGTAGCCGCCTGGTCCGCCACCGATGATCGCGATCCTCGTCACGCATCCCATTGTCCCGTACGCGGTGGGGCCGGCGGCAACCGGGCCACGCCACCTGATCCGGATGGATCGACTCCGGCGGGTGGCGTGGCAGGATGGCGCGGTAGCTGGATGACGAAGCAGCACCCGGCGAGAGGGGTGGATCGTGGCGTGGCTTTCGAATCCTTCGGGCAAGTCCAATGACCTCAGGCTCTATGCCGCCTACGGCACCAACATGGACCCGGAGCAGATGGCCATGCGTGCCCCCCACTCCCCCATCTGGGGGGTCGGCTGGCTGCCCGGCTGGCGCCTGACGTTCGGCGGGATGGACCTCGCCTGGGAGGGCGCCGTCGCCACGATCGTCGAAGACCCCGACGAGCACGTGTTCGTCGTGCTCTACGACGTGCCCGAGTGGGAGGAGACCTCCCTCGACCAGTGGGAGGGCGCGGTCCGCGGGCGCTACCACAAGGTGCGGCTGCGGGTGCAGACCCTCGATGGCGAGGTCGTGGCCTGGGTCTACGTGCTCGACGGCTACGAGGGCGGCCTGCCCTCGGCCCGCTACCTCGGCAGCCTGGCCGAGGCGGCCGAGCGGGCGGGCGCCCCCGACGACTACGTCAAGGAGCTGCGGGAGCGCCCCTGCACCTCGGTCGGCGGTTAGCGCAGCGGCTGGTCCTTGGTCTCCGGCAACACGAAGATGTAGACCAGCGTCGAGATCAGCGCCAGTCCCGACATGTACCACGGGAAGAGGCCGGGGTTGCCCATCTCCTGCATCGCGGTGCCGATCAGCGGGGCGGTGCCGCCGAAGAGCGCCACGGTCAGCGAATAGGGGAAGCCCGCGCCGGCCGCCCGCACCCTGGTCGGGAAGAGCTCCGAGTTCACCGCCGCCGAGATCGAGGTGAAGCCTCCCAGGAAGACCATGCCGATGAGCTGCACGGTCAGCAGGCTGCCGTACGCGTCGGTCAGCAGGCCCAGCAGCGGCACGGGCAGCAGGACGAACCCGAGCCCGAAGGCGATCAGCATCGGCCTGCGCCCGATCCGGTCCGACAGCATGCCGAGCAGCGGCTGCAGGACCATGAAGAAGACCAGCGAGATCGTGCCGATCTGGAGCGAGTCGGCCTTGTCGAAGTCCACGGTGATCTGCGCGTACGTCGGCAGGAACGTGGTCCACGTGTAGTAGGCGACGGTGCCGGCGATCGTGATGCCCACGATGGTGGCGGCCGACCTCGGGTGGAGCCTGAGGAACTCGAACATCTTCTGCCGTTCGGCCCTGCCCTGCCGGACCTCCTCCGCCACGGCCGAGGTCTCGTCGGCGCCCTTGCGGATCCACAGGCCCACGAGGCTGAGCACGGCGCCCACGAAGAACGGGATGCGCCAGCCCCACGCGTCCATGTCGGCCTGGATGAGCATGGTGGCCAGCACCGCCGCGAGCCCCGACGCCAGCAGCTGGCCGATGGTGGTGCTGACGTACTGGAAGCTGGAGAACAGGCCGCGGCGGCCGGGCGGGGCCGACTCCACGAGGAACGTGGTCGCGGCGGCGAACTCGCCGCCCACCGACAGGCCCTGGATGAGCCTGGCCACGACGAGGATGATCGGCGCCAGCACGCCCACGGCCTCATAGGTGGGGGTCAGGCCGACGAGCAGCGAGCCCACGCCCATCAGCACGATCGTGCCCGTCATCGCGAGCTTGCGGCCGTACCTGTCGGCGAACGCGCCGACCAGCAGGCCGCCCAGCGGGCGCATGAAGAACCCGACGGCGAACACCGCGAACGAGCTCAGCAGCGGGACCAGGCTGTTGCCCGCGCTCTCGGGGAAGATCTGGCTGGAGAAGTAGATCGCGAGGAAGCTGTAGGCGTACCAGTCGTACCACTCGACGACGTTGCCGATGCTGGCCGCCGTGAGCTGGCGGACACGGCTCTTGGGGATGCCGAGTGGTGACTGCGTGGTGGGGGAGGTCGCCACGGATGGCTCCTTTGCTGAACAGTGCGGTGATGGCCTACTGTGCATGGGACGACCGAAACAGTCAATTACCTGGGAATTTATTTACATACCCGACATTGAGATGGTTGTAGGTGGATGTTCTCGACCGGCGACTGGTCGCCGCGTTGCAAGTCAGCCCTCGCGCCTCGTGGGGCGAGCTCGGCCGGGCCGTGGGCGAGCACGAACGCACCGTCGCCCGGCGGCTCCAGCGGCTCATCACCGAAGGGATCGTGCGGGTCACGGCCATCTACGACGACCTGCGCACCGGGCACGGCCGCCCCGTCCACCTGCACGTCCAGGTGCGTCCCGGCACCGCGGGCAAGGTCGCGCAGGCGCTGGCCGACCGGCCTGACACGCGCTCGGTCTACTCGCTGACCGGCGCCGCCGACCTCGGCAGCGAGCTCGTCTCCCCGTCCCGCGAGGACCTGCACCACATCGTCTCCGCGCAGATCAGCGAGATCGACGGCGTCGTGCAGACGCAGACCCAGGTCGTCCTCCACACGTTCAGGACCGTCGCGGAATGGCACGCGCCCTACCTCACCGAGCAGGAGGTGGCCGAGCTCCGGCCCCCGCCGCCGCCGGAGTGCCTGCCCGACGAGGACGGCCTGTCGCCGCTGGAGGAGGAGATCGCCCAGCTGCTCGCCCACGACGGCAGGATCGCCTTCACCGCGGTCGCCGAGCGGCTCGACATCTCCGTGCCGACCGCGCGCCGGCGCGTCACCTCGCTGCTCGAACGGCGGCTGCTGCTGCCCCGCGCGGAGGTCGAACCCGCGCTGCTCGGCCTGGAGGTCGAGGCCATGCTCTGGTTGAAGGTCCGCCCGCACGGGCTCGACCTGGTGGGCCGGCAGCTGGCCGCGCACCGGAACGTCCGTTACTGCGCCGCCACCACGGGCACCCACTCCCTCATCGTGCAGGTGGTGGCGGCCCACGAGGCCGACCTCTACCGTTTCCTGACCGGCGTCGTCGGCCGGCACGACGAGATCACCGACATCGACCTCACCCTCATCACCCGCGCGCACAAGCGCGGCCACCTGCTCAAGTCCGGACTGCTCACGCTGGATCACCGTTGGGAGAAAACGCCATGACACCTGCCGAGAAGGAAGTCGCCGACCTCTGCGCGGAGCTGATCCGCGTCGACAGCAGCAACTACGGGGACGGCAGCGGGCCCGGCGAGCGCGCCGCGGCCGAGGTCGTCATGGCCAGGCTGGCCGAGGTCGGGATCGAGTCCACGTACGTCGAGAGCGAGCCGGGCCGCGGCAACGTCGTCACCCGCGTCGAGGGCGAGGACCCGGCCCTGCCCGCCCTGCTCGTGCACGGGCACCTGGACGTCGTGCCCGCCAACGCCGCCGACTGGACGGTCGACCCGTTCGCCGGCGAGGTGCGCGACGGCTACATCTGGGGCCGCGGCGCGGTGGACATGAAGGACATGGACGCGATGATGCTGGCGGTGCTGCGCCAGATGAAGCGCGAAGGGCGCAGGCCGCGCCGCGACATCGTCTTCGCCTGGCTGGCCGACGAGGAGGCCGGCGGCGTGTACGGCGCCAAATACCTCACGGCCAACCACCCCGAGCTCTTCGAAGGGGTCACCGAGTCGATCAGCGAGGTCGGCGGCTACTCCCTGGAGGTCGACCCGTCGTTGCGGCTCTACCTCATCGAGACCGCCCAGAAGGGCCTGGCCTGGATGAAGCTGACCGCCGACGGCACCGCGGGCCACGGCTCCATGCTCAACGACGACAACGCCGTCACCGAGGTCGCCAGGGCGGTCGCCAGGATCGGCGAACACGACTGGCCGCTCACCTACACGCCCACGGTCCGCCGGTTCCTCACCGAGGTCGCCTCCGCCTACGGCATCCCGTTCGACGAGAACGACCCGCAGCCGATCCTGGACAGGATCGGGCCGCTGGTGCGCTTCGTCGGGGCGACGCTGAGGCACACCACCAACCCCACCCAGCTCGGCGCCGGCTACAAGTCGAACGTGATCCCCGGCCAGGCCACGGCCGTGGTCGACGGGCGCTTCCTGCCGGGGTTCGAGGAGGAGTTCTTCAAGACCGTCGACTCGCTGCTCGGGCCCAAGGTGCGGCGCGACTTCGTGCACCACGACATCGCGCTGGAGACCTCGTTCGACGGCGCGCTGGTCGAGTCGATGATCGCGGCGCTGAAGGCCGAGGACCCGGCGGCGCGGGCGATCCCGTACTGCATGTCGGGCGGCACCGACAACAAGACCTTCTTCGCCGACCTGGGCGTGCGCGGCTTCGGTTTCGTGCCGCTGCGGCTGCCGGCGGACATGGACTTCGCGGCGATGTTCCACGGCGTGGACGAGCGGGTGCCGGTGGACGCGCTGCACTTCGGCGTGCGGGTTCTGGACCGGTTCCTCCTAAACTACTGAAACGTGAGTGAAGACCCGTACACCCTGGCCTCCGAGGCCGCCACGGCGCTGCGTGCCGCCACCGGCCTCGACACCTTCGACGTGGCGCTCGTCATGGGGTCGGGGTGGGTGCCCGCCGCCGACGCGATCGGCGAGACGGTGAGCGAGATCCCGTTCACCGGCCTGCCGGGGTTCCGCGCCCCCGCCGTGGCGGGCCACGGCGGCAGGATCCGCGTGGTCCGCACCTCCGCGGGGCGGCACGCGCTGGTGTTCCTCGGGCGTACGCACCTCTACGAAGGGCTCGGGGTCGACGCCGTGGTGCACGGCGTGCGTACGGCGGCCGCGGCCGGGGTCCGCACGCTCGTCCTGACCAACGCGGCCGGCGGCCTGCGTCCGGAGACGCAGAACGTCGGCGATCCCGTACTGATCAGCGACCACATCAACCTGACCGGGTCCAACGCGATCACCGGCACCACGTTCCTCGACCTCACCGAGGTCTACTCCCGCCGCCTGCGCGAGCTGGCCCGCGAGATCGACCCGACGCTGGCCGAAGGCGTCTACATCGCCTTCCGCGGGCCCACGTACGAGACGCCCGCCGAGATCCGCATGTGCCGCACGCTGGGCGGCGACATGATCGGCATGTCCACCGTGCTGGAGGCCGTCGCCGCCCGCGAGGCCGGGCTTGAGGTGCTCGGCGTCTCCCTGGTCACCAACCCGGGGGCGGGCCTGTCCGACGAGCCGCTCGACCACGAGGAGGTCCTGGAGGTCGGCCGGGCCACGGCGGCCCGCATGGGCGTGCTGCTGGCCAAGGTGGTGGACCGGCTTTGAGCGTTCTGCGGCAGGCGCGCGAGTGGCTGTCCCAGGATCCCGACCCCGACACCCGCGCCGAGCTCTCCCGCTTGCTCGAGGGGGAAGACCTGGCCGCGCTCGAAGAGCGCTTCGGCGCCAGGCTCGAGTTCGGCACGGCGGGCCTGCGCGGCGAGCTCGGCGCCGGCCCCAACCGGATGAACCGCGTCACCGTCATGCGCGCCGCCGCCGGCCTGGCCGCGGTGCTCGGGCCCGGCAAGCACGTGGTGATCGGCTACGACGCGCGGCACAAGTCCGACGTGTTCGCCCGCGACACGGCCGCCGTGCTGACGGGCGCCGGGGTGCACGCCTCGCTCCTGCCCGGCCCGCTGCCCACGCCCGTGCTGGCCTTCGCCGTACGCCGCCTCGGCGCGGACGCGGGCGTGGCGGTCACCGCCAGCCACAACCCGCCGCGTGACAGCGGCTACAAGGTCTACTGGGACGACGGCTCCCAGATCGCCCCGCCGGTCGACCGTGAGATCTCGGCTGCCATCGACGCCGTCGGCCGCGTCGACCGGCTGCTGATCGACGGCCCCGGCACGCTGACGGAGCTCGGCGAGGGCATCGTCGACGACTACGTCGCCGCCGTGACGTCGCTCCCGCTGGGCGACGCCCGCGACCTGAAGGTGGCCTACACGCCGCTGCACGGGGTGGGCGCCGCCACGCTGACGGGCGCGTTCCTGGCCGCCGGGTTCCCGTCGCCGCTGGCGGTCGAGGAGCAGCGCGAACCCGATCCCCGCTTCCCGACGGTGCCCTTCCCCAACCCGGAGGAGCCGGGCGCGATGGATCTGGCCGTGGCGCTGGCCGCCAGGGCCGGCGCGGACCTGGTCATCGCCAACGACCCCGACGCCGACCGGTGCTCGGTGGGGGTGCCGCTGCCCGGCGGCGGCTGCCGCATGCTGACCGGCGACGAGGTCGGTGGCCTGCTGGCCGAGCACGTCATCGCGCACACCTCCGGCGACCGGATGGTGGCCACCACCATCGTCTCCTCGACGTTGCTCGGCAAGATCGCGCAGGCGCACGGCGTGCGCTACGGCGAGACGCTGACCGGATTCAAATGGATCATCAAGGCGGGGCCGGGGCTGGTCTTCGGCTACGAGGAGGCCATCGGCTACAGCGTCGGCACCGACGCCGGCCTCCCGGTCCGTGACAAGGACGGCATCGGTGCGGCGCTGGTGGTGGCGGGCATCGCGGCGGACGCGAAACGTGCCGGGCGTACGCTGCTGGACCTGCTCGACGACCAGGCCCGGCGGTACGGGCTGCACGCCACGGAGCAACTCTCCATCCGGGTGTCCGACCTGTCGCTGATCGCCGGCGCCATGTCACGGCTGCGCGCGGCCCCGCCCGCGACGCTCGGCGGGCGGGCGGTGTTGCGGGCCGACGACCTGGCCGGCGGCGACGGAGGCCTGCCGCCGACCGACGGGCTGCGCTACGCGCTGGAGGGGGACGCCCGCGTGGTGGTGCGCCCCTCGGGCACGGAGCCCAAGCTCAAGTGCTATCTGGAGGCGGTCGTGCCGGTGGCGGGCGAGGTCACCGAGGCACGGGCCGTGGCGGCCCGTGAGCTCGACCTCCTGCGGAGAGAACTCGCCGCCCTGCTCGACCTCTCGTAGCGGTCGTTACTCTGCGTTATTCCAGAGAGACGTACGGTGATATTCGGGAGGCCCGCGCGCGGCCCGACACGCCCACGTCATAAATTTTACTCAAGCCGCCCGTAACCCCTGCCGATCAGCCGGTTCGCCAGAGAGAACTTGTCTTTCCGCCGTACTTATGAATGCGTTTCCGCCGCGCTGGCCAAATGCATCGAGTTGCGACCGGAAGGCGATTCTGTAAAGGCCGGGGATTTCTAGCCGCCACCGATGGTTCGCCACACCGAAGCTAAAGATCGTCCTCCGAACCGCGGGCCAGAAAGTCACCTCATACCGCCCCATAACATGCCATCCAACCCGAAGCCATCAAGTATTCTCAGTTCACGCGCAAACCCTCCCCACACGCCACACATTCCGGGCAAAGCACCCCTCGGCCGGACTGTGGAAGCAAGGACATCAGCCCTTCCCACCTGTACAATTACAACGATGACCTTGAGTCCGATCGCGTGGACGCAAGGCCGAGAAGGGGCAGGGGAAGGCACGTCGAGGCGAGCGTTCCCTGTCCCCTCCTCTGATTCCGGATGATTGTCCGCTGACTCCAGGTGGGCGCCGGAAAACCGTTGGTAGAAGAGGTCTCCCGGGCAAACGGGAGACCTCTTCACTTTTCTCAGCCACACGCCGCCACGAAAGCACGAATCGCATTCCCGGCACGGTCACCTAGCGTGAGCGCGAGTCGTCATGCCATGCTTGCCGCACTACGAGGAGCTCCCGCTCTCCTGTTTGCCCAGGAGACGAGAAACACGAGCCCCCCCATAGACCGGCGCCGAAAAGCGGCCTCATTCCGTGCCGCGATTCGACGCACCCACCTGGAGTCGAACCGAACACCGATGTTCCCGGACAAGAGGAGATCACCGATGGCGACATCGCCCGCACGTACCGGCAGGAGCCGCCGCCCGCAGGCCCCCGCACCCGTTCAGCCGTCCGGCAGGCCCGTGTCCTGGGTGATCGCGTTCATGAGCGCGCTGGTCACCTACCCGATCTTCGTCGACATGCTGCTTCCCCAGGGCTACAGCCTGTGGGCGGCCGTGGCCGTCGCGTCCGCGGCCTGCCTGGGCGCGGGCCGGGCCACGCGGATGATGGCGTTCGGCCCGGCCCGCCAGGGCGCGGCCGGCGCCGTGCTCACCCCTTCGTTCCTCGCGCGGGTGGCGACGTTGGTCATCCGGGCCGCCGTCACACCGCGCCCCCAGGACAACGACCCTCCAGACGGAGCGCCGTAGCCCGTTTCCTGACGTTGGTGGTCTCATCGTGGGACCACCAGGGCGACCTCAGAGAAGGAAGCAACCAAACATGGTTGTCCCAGCTATGGTTGAACCATCGCTGGATGCTTCGTCCCTGGAGGCTTCGCTATGGACCACTTCATCGGGCGCAAGCGGGAACTCGACGCTCTCGGCCGCTACTTCAACCGGGTGGGCACCGGAGATCGGCCAGGCCGAGCCATCCTCATGCGAGGGAGGCGTCGGGTGGGGAAGTCGCGCCTCGCGGAGGAGTTCATCCGCCGGAGCGGCGTGCCCAGCCTCTTCTTCACGGCGGCCCAGCAACCGCTGGCTGACCAGTTCGAGAACTTCATCGCAAGCGCGGGCGCCTCAGACCTGCCTGAGGCGTCGCTCTTCGAGCAGGTCACGCCCACTTCCTGGGACCGCCTGCTCGTGCTGCTGGCACAGGCCGTCCCCCAGGACGCGCCGAGCATCGTCGTCATCGACGAGCTCCCCTACATGATCCATCAAGACCCTCATCTCGAAGGGAAGCTGCAGTACGTCTTCGACCGCCATCTCTCGCGCCGCCCGATGCTCCTCATCCTCATCGGTTCCGACATGTCCATCATGGAAGCGATCAACCAGTACGACCGCCCGTTCTACATGCGGGCATCGGAAATGGTGGTCAATCCGCTCACCGTCGCCGACGTGGCGGACAAGCTCGACCTGCCCGCCACGGAGGCCGTCGACGCACACCTGATCACCGGTGGCATGCCCATGATCCTCGACGAATGGCCGGCCGGGGCCACGGCTCGTGACTTTCTGCGCACCGTCGTCCCGGACCCGACCTCGGCTCTGACCGTGAGCGGCGTGCGAGCCATGGCGGCGGAGTTCCCACCCGAAGCACAGCCGAGAACCCTGCTGAGGGCCATCGGATCCGGACAACGCACCTACTCGTCGCTCTCCAAGGCCTCCGGAGGAGTGCCCGGCTCGTCGGTCCAGCGCGGTCTGCGGATCCTGCAGGAGAAGCGCATGGTCACGGCGGAGGTTCCGCTTTCCGTGCGCCCGTCGAAAGAACGCCGCTACCACATCGCGGACACGCACCTGCGTTTCTGGCTGTCCTTCATCGAACCCGGCCTGCCGCAGATCGATCGTGCCCGCGGCGACCTCGTGCTGAAACAGATAGAACGTTCATGGACGGCCTGGCGCGGAGTCGCCGTCGAGCCCTTGATCCGCGAGTCGCTTCGCCGTATGGACGGTCTGCCCGACGCGACGGGAGCGATCGGAGGCTTCTGGACCAGGACCAACGATCCGGAGATCGACATCGTCGGCGCCGACCGGGAGCCGGTCGCGAAGCAGATCACGATGGTCGGGTCCGTCAAATGGCTGGAGAACCGCCCGTTCGATCATCATGACCTGAGCGAGCTCATCGTGCACCGGTCCAAGATGCCAGGAGCCGACTCCTCCACGCCGCTCTACACCGTCTCCCGCAGCGGCTGCGAGGTCGAGGGCGTCACGCACATCACCCCTGAGCACCTGGTCGACGCCTGGCGATGAGCACGGATGGTCTCAGCGATGAGACCAACACGAAATCAGGTCCGCTGGAGACCGGGGTTGAGACCAACAGCGCGTGTTGGTCTCAACCATGAGACCTACTCAGGCGATGCGGAACTGCAGGTCGGTGTCCCAGTTGTGCATGTCGGGCTCGACCCTGGGATCGGTCTGGAAGAGCTCCAGCCGGCAGCCCCAGTGCTCCGTCCCGTCCTTCTCCGCCAGGTCCCAGGCCAGCCCCTGCTCCTCGCCCCACTTCAGCAGCGCCTCGATGACGCCGAAGAGCTGGTCGGGGTGGCCGTGGTGGGACGTGACGGCGTAGCGGCCGGCGGGCAGGGTGGCGGCGAAGATGTCGCCCTCGCCCTCCACCGGCCCGGCCACCGGGACGCCCGCCTGCACCACCAACCGGTCCTGCGGCATGTTGATGGCGTCGTACCTGAGGAAGGGCGCTCCGGCGGGGGCGTGGCCGCGTTGGGCGAGCCAGCCGATGATCTCACCGATCCGGTCGGCGACGAGGCCGAAGGTGGTCATGGTGATGGTCCCGCGCACCCCGACGTACGGCCGCTCGGAGAATTCGACGATCTGTGGCATGTTCTTGTTCCTCCTTCATCAACCTGTACGGAGCGGCGCCGCGAAACTCATCGGCAGGCCGAAGAAGGGGAACAGACCGGGATCGAGGTAGGTGGTCTCGCCCGCGATGCGGCCACCGGCGACGTCGAGGACGACCAGGGCGAACGGCTCGCCGTTCAGGTACTGGCCGAAGGCCGGTGAGCCGTTCGCCCTGACCGGCAGCAGGCGGGAGCCCTCGCACGGGGCCCGGCCGCTCGCGGCGGCCGCGGTCAGGACCGTGTGGATGTGCTCGCGCCCGCGCAACCACCACGCGAACGGCGGCATCGACGACGTCGCGTCCTCGTGCAGCAGCGACACCAGCGCGGCCACGTCGTACCGTTCGAACGCCGACACGTAGCGGGCGAGCAGGCCCTCGTCCACCGTCGCGTCGGCCTCCTCGGCCGGGGGGAGCTTGGCGCGGGCGCGCTGGAGCGCGCTGTTGACCGACGGGACGGTGGTGGACAGCAGGGCGGCCGTCTCGGCGGCCGACCACCTGAGGACGTCGCGGAGGATGAGCACGGCGCGCTGCCGTGGCGGCAGGTGCTGGAGTGCCGCCACGAACGCCAGCCGGATCGTCTCCCGCGTGACGGCGAGCTCGGCCGGGTCGAGCACCCGGACGTCCGGGACGGGCTGGATCCAGCGGCTCTCCGGGAGCGGCGCGCCCAGGGCGTCGCCTGGGGTGGCGGCGGGCCCCAGGTCCATGGCGCGGGCGCGGCGCTGCGGGCCCCTGAGCATGTCGAAGCAGACGTTCGTGGCCAGGTGGAACAGCCACGCGCGCAGCCCGCCCCGAGCGGCGTCGTACGTCCGCCAGGCTCTGACGAACGTCTCCTGCACCGCGTCCTCGGCTTCGAAGCCCGAGCCGAGCATGCGGTAGCAGTAGCCGGTCAGCGCCACCCGGTGGTGTTCGAGCTCCTCCTCGACGGCTGTCATCCGGCCGGAACCACCGCGATCTGGAGCTCGGTCACCCATTCGTCCAGGTTATCCGGGCAGTGCAGGGAGACCTCCCTGGCCAGGGCGAGCGAACGGTAGCCGTGCTCCTCGATCCAGTGGGCCAGGGTCTGGAACGTCTTCCCCACCTCCTCCATCGACCCGTGGTGGATGATCGTGGCCGCCGTCTCGATGGCGGGCAGGTCGGTCACCTGGAGGTCGTGGTCGCCGGGCGCCACGGACACCGGCAGGCAGGCGTGGACCATGATCGAGCCGTCGTCCTCCTCCTCGTAGTAGGCGACCCCCGGGCCCACGACCTTGACCGCGGCCTCCTCCACGCGGCGGCAGAGCTCGGCGAAGAGAAGCTGGATGACCGGGCCGATGTCCTCTCCTTCGTAGCTGGCCGCTCTGGCGCTGAGCTCGGCGACCCTGACCGGGGCGACGCGCTTCAGCACGACCTCCGCACTCTCCATGTGGCCCTCCGTTTCGATCGTCCGCAGGCGTGCCTCGACGCTGCGCAACCTCGCCAGGTCGGCGCTGATCCGGGCTTCGAGCTGGGCGCGGCGCATACGTACCATGCCGTGCAGCTCCTCCGTGCTGACCTTCTCGTCGAGGATGGCCCTGACCTGCTCCAGCGTGAAGCCGAGGTCCTTGATCGCGACGATGCGGTTGAGCCGGGACAGTTGCGCGGCCTGGTAGGAGCGGTAGCCGTTGACCTG
Source organism: Nonomuraea sp. B10E15 (assembly GCF_039871615.1). Taxonomy (NCBI): domain Bacteria; kingdom Bacillati; phylum Actinomycetota; class Actinomycetes; order Streptosporangiales; family Streptosporangiaceae; genus Nonomuraea; species Nonomuraea sp. B10E15. The sequence goes on along the minus strand of NZ_JBDPMB010000010.1, from coordinate 232,834 downwards.
GTCCACGTGCGCGGGGCGCAGCAGCCCGATCGCGTCGTAGTGCCGCAACATGCGTACGGACACCAGCCCCAGCCTGGCGAACTCTCCGATGGTGAACATGACGTCTCCGGTCTAGGGCCTCACACGGTGTCAGAGTCAACTATGGAGATTTTTCGGGAGTTGGGGTAGTTTGCGAGGCGACCGAACGTTCGGTAGGAGCCATGATCGTCAACCTCACGGACCCTGACACCGATGCGCACGAGCGGATCAGGACGGCCGCGGTGCTGCTGTTCGCCCGGCAGGGCTACGCCGCGACGAGCATCAGGGACCTCGGCCGGGCCGTCAACATGACCAACGCCGGGATCTATCACCACGTGGCGAGCAAGGAGGCCCTGCTCGCCGACCTCATGCGCGTCGCCCAGCAGGGCCTGAACGACGCCACGGAAGGCATGCTGGCCACGGCCGGCGGCCCGGCCGATCGGCTGGCCCTGCTGATCGGCTCGCTCACCGCCGTCCACGCCCTCAACCCCCTGACCACCCGCGTCATGGACGGCGAGCTGCGCTCCCTGACGCCGGGCTCGGCCGCCCACGACGAGATCATCGCCCTGCGCGACGCGTACGAGGCCCACTGGAAGCGCACGCTGGCCGACGGCGTCGCCGGGGGCGCCTTCCGCGTCGCCGACCAGAAGCTGACCCGCCTCGCCCTGATGTCGATGTGCACCGGCACCAGCGAGTGGTACCGCCCCGACGGGGACTCCACGCTGGAGCAGGTGTGCGCCGAGTTCGTCACGATCGGCCTGGCCGCCGTACGCGCCCCCGTCCAGGTCACGACAAGTCCTGACTTCTCCCTGCTGCCCGACTTTCCGTGGGAGCCGCCGGATGCACACAACGATCCCCGACCTGATGAGGCACGCCGCTAGAACGTACGGCACGCGCGAGTTCCTCCGCTTCCCCGACACCTCGCTGACCTTCGACGCCGCGGACGCCCGGTCGGACCGCCTGGCCGCCGCCCTGACCGACCAGGGCGTGCGCCGGGGCGACCGGGTGGCGATCATGCTGGACAATGTGCCCGAATGGCCGCTGAGCTGGCTCGCGGTCCTGAAGGCCGGGGCGATCGCCGTCCCGGTGAACGTGCGCTACCAGGCGGCCGACCTGGCTCACGTCCTCGACGACTCGGGCGCGGTGCTGACACTGACCACGGACGGCCTGGCCGCGATCAACCCGGGTCCGTGCCACGACCCGCGGACCCTGATCCGGCAGGCGGGCGACCGGAGCCCGCAGGTCCCCGTCGAAGCCGACGATGTTGCCAATTTCCAGTACACGTCGGGCACCACGGGCTTCCCCAAAGCCTGCATGCTCACCCACGACTACTGGCTCAGGACCGCCCAGATCGTCGCCGACCAGGCACGCCTCCGCGACGACGACGTCATGATCATCGCCCAGGCGTACTCGTACATGGACCCCCAATGGGTCACCGTGCTCTGCCTCGCCGGCGGCATCCCCCTCGTGGTGCTCCCCCGCTTCTCCGCCTCCGGCTTCTGGAACTCGGCCAGGGAGCACGGCGCGACGCTCACGTACGTGCTCGGCACCATGCCCCTGCTGCTGCACAAGCAGCCGCCCCACCCGCGTGACCGCGACAACCGCGTGCGGCTCGTGCTCTGCTCGGGCATCCCGCCCGAGCTGCACCGCACGTTCGAGCAGCGCTGGGGCGCGCCATGGCGCGAGCTCTACGGCTCCACGGAGAGCGGCCCCGACCTGGTGGCAGCCGTCGACGCGGACGACACGGTCGGCACCGGCGCCATGGGCGTCGCGCCCCCGGGCAAGGAGGTCGAGCTCGACGGCAACGGCGAGATCCTGGTCAGGGGCGTGCCCATGATGAAGGGCTACTGGAACCACCCCGACGCGACCGCGCACGCCTTCAGAGGCGGCTGGTACCACACGGGCGACCTGGGCGTCCGCGACGGCCACGGCTACCTCCACCACGCCGGGCGGCTGAAGGACATGGTGCGCAGGGGCGGCGAGAACATCTCCTGCGCCGAGGTCGAACGCGTGCTCGCCCAGCACCCGGCGGTCCTGCAGGCGGCCCTGGTGCCCGTCCCCGACGACCTGTGGGGCGAGCTGCCCAAGGCGTTCCTCCAGCTGCGCCCCGGTCACGCCGCCGACGCGCGTACCGCCATGGACGTCATCGAGCACGCCAGAGGCCGGCTGGCCCGCTTCAAGATCCCGGCTTACGTGGAGTTCGTCGAGTCGTTCACGCTCACCCCGTCGGCCCGTATCGAGAAACGCCACCTGCTCCATCCCGAACGCGACCAGCGCGCCGCTCCCGCCATCCCCGTCGGCAAGGAGAGACCATGATCGAAGTGACCGAACGCGACGAGGTGGCGCTGATCACCCTCGCCCGACCCGCCAAGCTCAACGCCCTCACCACCGGCATGCGCGGGGACCTCGCGGCGGCCGTACGCGACCACGGCGACGGCAAGGGCGCCAGGGGCATCGTGGTCACCGGCACGGGCCGGGCGTTCTCCGCCGGGGAGGACATCCACCAGGCCGCCGGCCGTTCGCTGGTCGACGAGGTGGCGTCGTTCCACGACATGACCAGGGCCGTGCTGGAGACGCGCGTGCCGGTCGTGGCGGCGGTCAACGGCCTGGCCGTCGGCGGGGCCGCCGAGTGGACGCTCTGCTTCGACACGCGCATCGGCACCCCGTCGGCCGAGTATTTCCTCCCCGAGAACCACATCGGCCTGTCGATCTCGAACGCCGCGAGCTACCTGCTTCCCCGCCTGGCGGGCGCGCGGGCGCTGCGGCTGGTGCTCGACTCGACCCGCATGAGCGCGCAGGACGCCCTGGCCGCGGGCCTGCTGGACGAGATCGTCGCCCCGGAGGCGCTGCTCGACGCGGCGATCGCCCGGGTGCACCACTGGACCGCGCCCGGCACGGCCACCGCCGTGCACCTCGGGCTGCTGCGGCCGCCGGCACACGAGGTCGAGCGGGCCTTCGAGGCGGAGACGGAGGCGGCCAGGCTCGTGGAGGAGGCGGGCATCGCCCAGGCGGGCATGACGAGGTTCATCGACCGCAGGCGCCGGCCTGGCCAGGACTCTCCCGGCTGAGGAACGGCCACGGAGCTCCTGACGGGCCGGCGGCCATCGCGGTGGTGGTCAGGCGACGACGATCGCGGCGACCACCAGGGCGATCGCGGCCGCCAGCACGGCGATGGAGTCGTAGGACCAGGTGACCCGGGGCGGCGCCGCCTGCTCGTCGCGGCGCCTGGCCGCCTCGGCGCGCTCGCGGATCTGGTCGCCCACCCAGTCGGCGTGGGTCTTGCCCGCGAACGCCTCGACCGCCGCCTGCTCCGACCTGGAGAGCGTCGGCTCGGTCGTGAAACGCCCGCGTTGCCGCCTGGGGGCGCCGCGCCGCTGCGCCTTGGCCCGCTCTCTGGCGCTGCTCATCGGCGTCCACAACCGCAGCACCCGCTCGTCGCCGTGGTGGACATTGATGGAGTGGGAGACCGTGACGTCGTCGATGGAGGCCCACGACAGGAACGTCGTGCGGAACGGGTTGCGCCCCACCAGGCCCTCCTGCGTGAACACGGTGGCGGGCCTGAGCGCGATCGAGTAGACCAGCGCCGTCAGCGCCCCCAGCACGGCCAGCGCCACCAGCGACGACTTGCCGGTGTAGTGGGCGATGAGGTCCCACACGTTGAACGCGACGAAGGCCAGCCACACCCACGCCAGCGCGAACGCGGTCTTGGAACGGTAGGACTCTTTCACGACTGCCACTTGATCTGCGCGAACCCGGGCTTGATCACGCCGTTGATCAACGCCAGCCGCTCGTCGAACGGGATGAACGCCGACTTCATCGCGTTGACCGTGAACCACTGCAGGTCGTCCCAGCCGTAGCCGAACGCCTCGACCAGCTTGTGGAACTCCCGTGACACGCTCGTCGAGCTCATCAGCCGGTTGTCGGTGTTGACCGTGACCCGGAAGTGCAGCCGCCGCAGCAGCCCGATGGGGTGCTCGGCGATCGACGCGGCGGCGCCGGTCTGCAGGTTGGAGGTCGGGCACATCTCCAGCGGGATGCGCTTGTCGCGCACGTAGGCGGCAAGGCGCCCCAGCTTGGCGGGCTCGTCGCCGGCCACGGTGATGTCGTCGATGATGCGCACGCCGTGGCCGAGCCGGTCGGCGCCGCACCACTGGATGGCCTGCCAGATCGACGGCAGCCCGAACGCCTCGCCCGCGTGGATGGTGAAGTGGGCGTTCTCCCGCTGCAGGTATTCGAACGCGTCGAGGTGCCGCGTGGGCGGGTAGCCCGCCTCGGCGCCCGCGATGTCGAAGCCGACGACGCCCACGTCGCGGTAGCGCACGGAGAGCTCGGCGATCTCCCTGGAGCGTGCCTGGTGCCGCATGGCCGTCAGCAGCGTGCCGACGTGGATGTCACGCCCTTCCGACCCCTGCCTGAACCCCTCGAGCACGGCCTCGACCACCTGGTCGAGGCTCAGCCCTCTGGAGGTGTGCTGCTCCGGCGCGAAGCGCACTTCGGCGTAGACCACCCCGTCGGCGGCCAGGTCTTGAGCGCACTCGGAGGCGACGCGCACCAGGGACTCGCGCGTCTGCATGACCCCGACCGTGTGGTCGAACGTCTCGAGGTAGCGCTCGAGCGAGCCCGAGTCGGATGCCTCCTCGAACCACTGGCGCAGGTAGTCGGGGTCGTGGGTGGGCAGCCGGCCGTAGTCGGTCTCCCGGGCCAGCTCGACGATCGTCTCGGCGCGGAGCCCGCCGTCGAGGTGATCGTGCAGCAACACCTTGGGAGCCCGCCGGATCTGGTCAAGCGTGGGGCTCATCTCGCCATGATATGAGCACCGCCCGGTTTTCCGGGTTACGGCTCAGTCGCGACCGGCCGACTCCGGGCTGAACGCGGGCAGGCACACGGCGATGTACTCGGCCCCTTCGGGACCGGCGCTGTATCTGACCTTCTCCCCCGGCGAGGTCACCACCGACTGCCCCGCCTCGACCTCGGTCGTGCCCTCCGCGTGCTCCACGATCACCGTGCCGCGCAGGACCACGGTGTACTCGGTGAACGACGGCGTCTGGGCGGGCTCCTCCCAGCCGGCCGGCGCGACCATGCGGGCGATGGAGATCGTCTCGTCGCCGCTGCCGACCCGGCCCACGTGCTCGTCAATGATCTTGCCACCGGGCACCGGAATGCGCGCGGCCCCCTCGATCTTCCTCACCACCCCAGGCTACTGAACGCGAACCCGTGACGTCAGGTGGCGCAAGCCTGGGGTGGCAGGAGACTGTCGGTGGTTGGTGACAGGATCACCGGCATGGTTTCCGTACGTACGACTCCGCCGCGGCCCGTCGAGGTGACCGCGATCTTTCCTGAGCTGGCTCCGCTGGCGCGTCCTGCGATCCGGCTGCACCCTCGTCCCGGGTCGCCTTCGGCGGGGGAAAGCTCGGTCGGGGGACCGTTGCTGTGGCCAGTTGAGGAGCCGTGGCCACACTGCGAAAGCGCGCACCCGGACAGTGGGTTCCGCCGGTCTCCGGCAGACGTACGGCTGGAGAGGCGCAGGCTGGCCCGGCTACACCTTGATCCCCACGGTCCCGAGTTCACGACCGAGGAGGAGGCGATCAAAGAACAGAATGCCGCGAGGCTCGCGAAGCGGCTCGACGCCGGCCCTCCCTGGCCCGCGGAGTGCCCGGTCCCCATGGTGCCCGTGGCTCAGCTTCATCTGCGCGACATACCCCTGTTACGGCCGCCCGGAGAGGCCGATCTGCTCCAGGTCCTCTGGTGTCCCTACGACCATGATCCGGACTGGAAACCCGCGACCGCAGTGTTCTGGCGGTCCGCCGCCTCGGTCGTCGATGTCCTCGCCACGCCGCCGGAACCGTATGAGGCGAACAGCTCAGGCTATGTGCCGGAGCCCTGTCTGCTGGCACCGGACGCGATCATCGAATACCCCAACAGCCTTGAGCTGAGCCCGGAGATGAGGCTGGCGGTGGGCGACTGGAGCAGGTGGCAGACGGCCGACGTGGGCGTGGGCGTGGACAGTGCGTACGCGGACTTTCCGGAGGAGTTCTATGACGGCAATCTGGCTGGCGCTCCCGGATGGAAGGTCGGGGGCTGGCCGCCATGGGGCCGCACCGACCCCTACTATCGACACTGCACTGTCTGCGACGCTCAGATGACCCCGCTGCTGACCATCGCCTCCTACGAATGGGACGATGGGCAGCGCGGCTGGGCACCGTACGAAGACCAAACCGCCTACGCTGCCGGTCACATCCCCGGCCAGGACCAGGCGCAGCCGACGAAGGTCGAAGTGGGCAGCACGGACAATATGCAGCTCTACGTCTGCCCGGCCTCTCCCGAGCATCCACACACCGACCTGATCCAGTGAACGGCCTGGCCTGTCACACACCCGCCCGTGCGACCTCCCCGAAGAAGGCACACTCCCGCTCCGGCTGGGCGAACTGCTCGTCATCACGCGTCCAAGCTCAGTAACCGGTGCTCAGGGGCAAGGGCTCAGTGGGCCACGTCGATGACCAGCCGGCTGGGCGCGTCCTGTTCCTGGATCTGGAAGGCGGCCCGCCGCTTGAGCACCAGACCGATGCCGACGCGGCCCTCGAAGTCGCCGGTCCTGACGACGTCGGCGAGGTTGCGCAGTTTGGCGTGGTAGATCGGGCCGCCCTCCCACGTGGGCGTGCCGTCCTCGTCGTGGGCCTGGGAGGGGAAGAGCGTGACGAGGAGGTACGCGCCGCCGCGGATGTCGATCGGCCGGCCGGAGCCGTCCTCCACGAACTCGTCCACCCATCGCACGTTGTAGCCGGGTATCTCGCCGTCGAGGTCGATGACCACGCGGTCGTACGTCCTGTGCCCGGCGTACCGCACGCCCGTCACGATGGCGGGCTCGATGCCGTCGCGCCGGACGTCCACCTCGGCGGTGCTCGTCGGGACGTTGCGGCCGGGAGTGTCGCGGGCCGTGGCGGATGACCTGGTCGGTCCGGGCGATCCGGGCAGGGCGGCCTGCTGGGCCGGGCCGCAGGCGGTGAGCGCGGCGAGACAGGTCAGCGTGGCCAGGGCGCGCGAGCGCGACGACCGGCGGCCGGGCGGGGATGGCGAGCGCATGCCCGGTAGATGCCCCGCCCCGCCTCGCCGCAAGCCGCGTTTCCGCAGATCGCGCCGCTCCTTCGGGCCGGCAGCCGGGCGAAACACGCAAACGGTCCCGCATCGCGCGGGGCCCATGGCCGGACGAAACGTGCGAACGGCATCGTGAAAGGGCCCAGGCCGGGCCGTCCAGTGCATGGCGCCCGCCGTACCGGCCCGGACACGTCCGGGACGGAGCCGGGCGAGCCAAGCGTCCTGGAAGAACGTATGCAATTGCATTCACCGAGGTGGTACCCTCCGCGACATGGACGAGGAGTTCGTGGTCGGCACCTGGCACTACGTCCTGGCCAAGCACGCCAAGGCCATGTGCGCCCTGGAGCGCGAGCTGGGCGACCGGCACGGCCTGGGGCCCAGCGAGTTCGAGGTGCTCGACCGGATCGTCCACCACGACAGGAAGCTGCGCATCCAGGAGCTCTGCGACGAGGTCCACCTGAGCCAGAGCGCCCTGTCACGGGTGGTGGCGCGGCTGGAGAAGGGCGAGCTGGTCTCGCGCGGCGTGTGCGACGCCGACCGGCGGGGCGTCTACGTGTCCATCACCGACGCGGGACGGGCCCGGCACGCCGAGGCCCTCCCCACGCAGCGCGCCGTCCTGCTCCAGGTCTTCGCCGGCGCCCCCGCCCCGAGCGGGGTCGTGGTCACGGGGCGGTGACGCGTTCGATGATCAGTGGCGGCCGTGCCACGTCCGCGGGGCCCACCGCGTAGCCGCCGTCCAGCGCCTCCAGCGCCCGCTCGAAGCGGGCCGTCTCGTCGGCGTGGAGGGTCAGCAGCGGCTGCCCCTCGCGCACCGGGTCACCGGGCTTGGCGTGCAGCGTGATGCCCGCCCCCGCGGAGACCGGGTCCTCCTTGCGCGCCCGGCCCGCGCCGAGCCGCCAGGCGGCCAGCCCGACGGCGTACGCGTCGAGCCGCGTCAGCACGCCCGACGCCGGCGCCCGCACCGTGGTGGTCTCGGCCGCCCTGGGCAGCGGGGCTCCGGGGTCACCGCCCTGGGCGGCGATCATGCGGCGCCAGGAGTCCATCGCCGAGCCGTCGGCCAGCGCCTTCGCCGGGTCCTTGCCGGACACCCCGGCGGCGGCCAGCATCTCCCGCGCCAGGCGTACGGTCAGCTCCACCACGTCGGCGGGCCCTCCGCCGGCCAGGACCTCGACGGCCTCCTCGACCTCCAGGGCGTTGCCCACGGCCCGCCCGAGCGGCCGGTCCATGGCCGTCAGCAGCGCGACCGTGCGCACGCCCGCGTCCGTGCCGAGCGCGACCATGGTCTCGGCCAGTTCTCTCGCCGTCTCCGGGGTCTTCATGAACGCCCCCGAGCCGACCTTCACGTCGAGGACGAGCGAGCCGGTGCCCTCGGCGATCTTCTTCGACATGATCGAGGAGGCGATCAGCGGGATGGACTCCACGGTGCCGGTGACGTCGCGCAGGGCGTACAGCTTCTTGTCGGCGGGCGCGAGGCCCGAACCGGCGGCGCAGACGACCGCCCCGACCTCGCGCAGGACGTGCAGCATCTCGTCGTTGGAGAGCGAGGCGCGCCAGCCGGGGATCGCCTCGAGCTTGTCGAGCGTGCCGCCGGTGTGGCCGAGGCCGCGGCCAGACAGCTGCGGCACGTACGCCCCGCACGCCGCCACGAGCGGCGCCAGCGGCAGCGTGATCTTGTCGCCGACCCCGCCGGTCGAGTGTTTGTCGGCGGTGGGGCGGTCGAGCGCGGACCAGTCCATACGCTCGCCCGAACGGATCATCGCCTGGGTCCAGGCGGCGATCTCGCGCCGGTCCATTCCGTTCAGCAGGATCGCCATGGCCAGCGCGGACATCTGCTCGTCGGCCACGCCGCCGCGCGTGTAGGCGTCGATCACCCAGTCGATCTGGGCGGTGGTCAGCTCGCCGCCGTCGCGCTTGGCGCGGATGACCTCGATCGCGTCCATCACGAGCTCCGGCTGAGGTCCTGCGGGCCGAACGCGTACGGCAGGATCTCGCGCATCGGCTTCGGCCCGTCGACGGTCTCGACCAGCAGGTCGTCGCCGCCGAACTCGTAGAGGAGCTGGCGGCAGCGCCCGCACGGCATCAGCAGCTCGCCGTGGCCGTCGACGCAGGTGAAAGCCACCAGCCGGCCACCGCCCGACTGGTGCAGCGCCGACACCAGGCCGCACTCGGCGCACAGGCCGACGCCGTAGGAGGCGTTCTCGACGTTGCAGCCGGTGACCACCCGGCCGTCGTCGACCAGCGCCGCGGCCCCCACGGGGAACTTGGAGTAGGGCGCGTACGCGTTGCGCATGGCCTCGGCGGCCCTCGCGCGCAGGCTCTCCCAGTCGATGCTCAATGTTGATCCCCCCTGCGGTAGCTCACGCCGTCGGCCTTGGGCATGCGCAGCCGCTGCGAGGCGACCAGCAGCACGATCAGCGTGAGCACGTGCGGCGTGATGTAGACGAACTCGTTCGGCAGCTTGTCGACGGTCAGCCAGAGCCAGAACAGCACGACCATACCCGCGGCGGCGGCGGCCATCATGGTGTACTCCTTCGCGCCGCTGGTCACCATCTCGGCCGGTTCGCCCGACGCCAGCCGGCGGCGGACCTGCTGCCCGAGATAGATGAGCAGCAACACGGCGCCGAACAGGAAGAACGAGGTGACCGCCCCCGAGCTGCGCAGCTGCAGGCCGTCGGCGTAGCCGAACAGCGCGGCGCCGCCGGCGAGCCCGCCGGGACGCCAGTTGCCGAAGATCATGGCGGCCAGGCCGATGAAGCCGCGGCCCTGCGTCTGCCCCTCCACGTATTTCGTGGAGACGAAGACGAGGAACACGCCGCCGAGCCCGGCGAACGCGCCGGAGATGACGACGGCGACGTACTTGATCAGGTAGACGTTCACGCCGAGCGACTCGGCCGCCCACGGGTTCTCGCCCGCCGAGCGCAGCCGCAGGCCGAAGGCCGTGCGCCAGAGCACGAAGAACGTCAGCGGCAGCAGGAGGACGGCCAGGACCGCCAGCACGTTGACGTCGTGGGTGAGCCCGCGCAGGATGCCGGCGAGGTCGGACAGCAGGAACCAGTGGGTGCTCTCCAGCTTCCCGAGCAGGTCGGGCCCGTCCGACAGCACCGGCAGGCTGACCCGCGGCGGCAGGGTGATCGCGGGCGAGGTGGTGATGCCCGCGCCCGCGTCCGCCGCCTGGGTGCCCTCCTTGTAGAGCACCTCCGACAGGAAGCGGGTGACGCCGGGGCCGAGCAGGTTGATCGCGACGCCGCTGATGATGTGGTCGACGCCGAACGTCACGGTGGCGATCGCGTGCAGCAGCCCGCCGAGCGCGCCGCCGAGCAGGCCCGCGACCAGCGCGGCCACGGCGCCCCACTGGTATCCGGCCCAGCCGGCGAACCAGGTGCCGAGCACCATCATGCCCTCGAGGCCGATGTTGACCACGCCCGCTCGCTCGGCCCACAACCCGCCCAGGCCGGCCAGTCCGATCGGCACCGCGAACAGCAGCGCGGATGCGAACGTGCCGGACGAGGTGATGTCGGTGTGGCCCGACACGACCCGGACCAGCGACAGCAGCAGGAGGAGCACGGCGACGCCGAGGAGCGCCACGTGGTATTTCCCGACCCTGGTCATGCTCCCACCTCAACCGGAGAGTTCCCGCCGAGCTGCCGGGCGGCCCGGCGTTCTTCGAGTCTGAGCGCGAGGCGGTTGGTCACCTCGTTGGCCACGACGACCAGCAGCACGATCACGCCTTGCATGATCGTGATGACGGACGGCGGCACGTCCGCGATCTGCAGCGCGCCCTGTGCCCGGTCGAGGAACGCGAACAGCAGCGCGGCGATCGCGATGCCCACGGGCTTGTTCCTGCCGAGCAGCGCCACCGCGATGCCGAGGAAGCCGAGCCCGGGGGTGAAGTTGGAGTTGAAGGCGCCCCGGTCGCCGAGGATCTCGGGCAGGCCGATGAGCCCGGCGATCGCGCCGGACATCACCATCGCGGCGATCACCATCGTCTTGGGGTTGACGCCGGAGGCGAGCGCCGCCGGGCCGTTGAGCCCGCTGGCCTTGACGTCGAAGCCGAACCGGGTGCGCTCCAGCACCACCCAGACCACCAGGCCGAGCACGACCGCCACGAGGAGGAATCCCCACACGCCGCCGCCCCGGGTGGGCGGGAGCATGCCGAACCAGTCGAAGAAGAAGTTCAGGTTGGGGAACATGGCCGACTCGGGGAGGTCCGGCGTCGTCGTGGTGAGCTCGCCCTCGGCCCGCTGCCCCGTGAACGGGCCGCGTACGAGGTAGGAGGTCAGGCTGAGCGCGATGTAGTTCAGCATGATCGTGGAGATGACCTCGTTCACGCCCCTGGTCACCTTCATCACCGCGGGGATCAGCGCGTAGAGGCCGCCGACGACCGCGGCGACCAGGATGATCACCGCGATCTGGATCGGCTTGGGCGCCGTGAACGTCGAGCCCACGTAGGCCGCGCAGATGGCCGCCAGGCGATACTGGCCCTCCACGCCGATGTTGAAGAGGTTCATGCGGAAGCCCACGGCCACCGCAAGACCGGCGATGAACAGCGGCACCGCGCGGTTGAGGAAGGCCGCGATGCCGTTCGACTGCGACCGGGCGCTCGCGCCGAAGTCGAAGAAGGCGGCGAACGCGGCGAGCGGGTCGGCTCCCGCGGCGACGATGGCGACACTGCAGATCGCGATCGCCAGGACGATGGCGACGGCGGCGCCGACGACGGTGAACAGCGCCCGGTTGAGCCCCGCGGGCATCACGACTCCTCAGTGCCGGCGATGGCGCCGGTCATGTAGCCGCCCAGCCGCTCGGGCGTGATGTCGGACGGGTCGAGCGCGGCCACGAGGCGGCCGCGGTAGATCACCTGGATGCAGTCGGACAGGCCGATCAGCTCGTCGAGGTCGGCGGAGATGAGCAGCACGGCCAGACCGGCCGCCCTGGCCTCGCGCAGGTGGTCCCAGATCGCGGCCTGGGCGCCGACGTCCACGCCCCGGGTGGGGTGGGCGGCGATGAGGAACCGGGGCTCGCCGCTCATCTCGCGGCCCACGATCAGCTTCTGCTGGTTGCCGCCGGACAGCGCCAGGGCCAGCGTGTCGACGCCGGGCGTGCGTACGTCGTAGTCCTCGACGATGCGCCAGGTGTCGGCCTTGGCGGCTCCCCGGTTGATCCAGATGCCGCTGCGCGCGGGTTTCCTGGTCTGGTGGCCGAGCACGCGGTTCTCCCACAGCGACGCCTCCAGCAGCAGGCCCTGGCGGTGGCGGTCTTCCGGGATGTAGCCGATGCCGGCCTCCCGGCGTCTCAGCGTGGACCAGCCGCTGAGGTCCTGCTCGCCCAGCGCGATGCCGCCGTGCGCCGGGCGGATGCCCATGATCGCCTCGATCAGCTCGCTCTGGCCGTTGCCTTCGACGCCGGCCAGGCCGAGGATCTCGCCCTTGTGGATCTCGAAGGACACGTCGTCGAGCAGCAGCCGGCTGCCCTCCTCGCGCAGCAGGTCGGCGTAGCGCTCGACCGGCATGCCCTTGGGCACGGCGCGGTGGCCGTCGGCCTCCATGGTGAGGTGCGACACCTTCAGCATCACCGTGTCCGTCACCGTGGACTCGCGCGTCTCGGGCGTGGGCAGCTCGCTTCCCACCATCAGCTCGGCGAGCTGCCGGGCGGTCACCTCGTGGGGATCGACGCTCGCGACGGTGGTGCCGCGCCGGATCACGGTGATCTCGTCGGCGATGTCGAGCACCTCGTCGAGCTTGTGGGAGATGAAGATGACTGTCAGGCCTTCGGCCGTGAGCTCGCGCAGGTTCTGGAAGAGCTCGTCGACCTCCTGCGGGACGAGCACGGCGGTCGGCTCGTCGAGGATGAGGATGCGGGCGCCGCGGTAGAGGACCTTGAGGATCTCCACGCGCTGGCGGTCGCCGACGCCGAGGTCCTCCACCAGCCTGCCGGGATCGACGCGCAGGCCGTGGGTGGCGGCCAGCTCGGTGATGCGCTTCGTGGCCGCGCCGACGTCGAGCCTGCCGGCCTTCGTCGGCTCGGCGCCGAGGATGATGTTCTCCAGCACGGTGAAGTTGTCGGCCAGCATGAAGTGCTGGTGGACCATGCCGATGCCGGCGTCGATGGCGTCGCTCGGCGAGCGGAAGCTGACGTCCTGGCCGCCGACCTTGATCGTCCCCTCGTCCGGCTTCTGCATTCCGTAGAGGATCTTCATCAACGTCGACTTGCCGGCGCCGTTCTCCCCGACGATCGCGTGCACCGTGCCCTGCCGGACGGAGATGTGGATGTCATGGTTGGCCACGACGCCGGGGAAGCGCTTGGTGATGCCCTCGAGCTCGACGGCGGGTCTCGCCGTGTCGAGGGTGTCCGAGCTCATGTGCTCACCGCTCCCAGGTCGTCGGTCGGTGCTGGCTCACTTCGCCTCTCCTAGCGGCAGGGCGGCATGGGCGAAGGCCCGAAGTTGCGGACTCCGGGCCCTCGCGTGGTCATGTGCCTGATTACGGCTTGGACGGGACCGTGATCTTGCCCTCGACGATGTCCTTCTTGGCCGCGTCGAGCTTGTCCTTGATGTCGTCGATCTCGCCGCCCGTGGTGGCCAGACCGACGCCGTCGACCTTGAGGTCGTAGGTGATGTTGGAGCCGCCCTTGGCGCCGCCCTGGAAGGCCTTGACGAACTCGAACACGCCGACGTCGACGCGCTTGAGCATCGAGGTCATGATGACCGACTGCAGGTCGCTCTCCTTGACCGTCTGGCGCTGGTCGGAGTCGACGCCGATGGCCTTCTTCTTGGCCGCGGCGGCCGCCTGGAACACGCCGAGGCCGGAGTCGCCGGCGGCGTGGTAGACGATGTCGGCGCCGTCCTGGAACATCTTCTCGGCCGCGACCTTGCCCTTGTCGGGGGCCTTGAACCCGGAGAAGTCGCCGTCAGGGGTCAGGTACTTCACGTCGATCTTGGCGTCCGACTTGACCGACTTCACGCCGGCCTCGAAGCCCGCCTCGAATTTCTTGATCAGGTCGTTCTCGACGCCGCCGACGAAGCCGACGTGGCCGCTTTCCGCCTTGGTCGCGGCGGCGACACCCGCCAGGTAGGAGCCCTGCTCCTCGGCGAACAGCAGGCCGGTCACGTTGGGCGCGTTGGAGGCGGAGTCGACGACCGCGAACTGGATGTCGGGGTATTCCTCCGCGGTCTTCTTGATGTCCTCGCCGTAGGCGAAGCCGACTCCGATGATGGGGTTGTAGCCGGCGTCGGCCAGCTGGCGCAGCAGGTCGCCGCGGTTGGAGCCGTCGGAGGCCGGGCTCAGCTCCTTGATCTCGGCGCCGAGCTCCGTCTTGGCCTTCTCCAGGCCCGCGTACGCCGCGTCGTTGAACGACTTGTCGCCGCGCCCGCCGATGTCGAAGGCGAGACCGACCTTGAGCGCGCCCTCGGACTCGCCGGCCGGCGCCTCGCTCGCGGTGGTGCCCCCACCAGTGTCGCCGCCGCAGGCGGCCGCTGCCATGAGCATGACGCCGGCCACCGTGCCGACCGCCATCCTGCTGAATCGCTTGCCGAGCAAGGCGACTCCTTCCATTTCCCCGCCGTCTTCCTCCGCTGCGAGTTCGTCGCGCGCGCCAAGGAGCGTACGGCACCTGCACGGAAGATAGTTGGTTGACCAGGGCAGACCAAACCAGCACACAGTGTCGCAACCGCTCCGTTATCGACATCAAGCGCGTCCGTGACCTGAAGCGGGCGTCAGGCTCGGGAAAAGTTCTGCTCAAAGTTTGGGTCTCGATCGCCCTTGCCCCCGAGCAGATCATGGCGGACATTCCCAGCGACGGCGGAAATTTCCTATCGGAGCACCGTATGCATCCTTGCAAGGCCCTGTCCGTGCCCCTGGTCGCGTTACTCGTCGCGACCTTGACCGGCATCCCGCCCGCCACAGCCGACACCCCCGCCATCAAGATCGAGGGCAGCGCCACGCAGCCGATCTTCTCCAGGGCGGACGCCATCGCGCAGACCGTGTACGTCGAGGTCGAGGGGACCGACAGCGACAACGACGGCAAGCCGGACCGCGTCGCCGTGGACATCCTGCGGCCCAAGGAGACCGACGAGGGCCTCAAAGTCCCCGTGATCATGGAGGCCAGCCCCTACTACGCCGGCGGCAACGACGTCTCCAACCACCCCGTGGACGTCGACGAGAACGGCAACCCGCTGCCCGGCCTGCGCGCCGACGCGGCCAAGACGGTGCCCCAGCCCTTCGACGGCTACTACGACAACTACTTCGTCCCCCGCGGCTACGCCATCGCCCTGGTGGAGAACCTCGGCAGCGGACGCGCCACCGGCTGCCCGACCTCCGGAGACCGCAACGAGACGGCCGGACCCAAGGCCGCGATCGACTGGCTGAACGGCCGCGCCAAGGGCTTCGACGCCGGCGGCGAGCCCGTCGAGGCCACCTGGTCCACGGGCAAGGTCGGCATGATCGGCGTCTCGTACAACGGCACGCTGCCGAACGCGGTCGCCGCGACCGGGGTCAAGGGGCTGGAGACGATCGTCCCGATCGCCGCGATCTCCAGCTGGTACGACTACTACCGCGCCAACGGCGGCGTCCTGGCGCCGGGCGGATTCCAGGGCGAGGACCTGGACGTGCTCGCGAAATACGTGCTGACCAGGGAGAACGGCCAGGAGCTCTGCGGTGGGCTGATGGACCGGCTCACCGCCGAGCAGGACCGGATCACCGGCGACTACAGCCCGCTCTGGGACGCCCGCAACTACATGAACGACGTCGGCAAGGTCAGGGCGAGCGTCTTCCTGGTGCACGGGCTCAACGACTGGAACGTCAAGACCAAGCAGTTCGCGCAGTGGTGGTACGCCCTGGCCAGGCGGGACGTGCCGCGCAAGATCTGGCTGCACCAGGGCACCCACATGAGCCCCTTCAACCTGCGTACCGCCGAGTGGCTGCGGCAGCTGCACGGCTGGTTCGACCACTGGCTGCACGGCATCGACTCCGGCATCATGCGCGAGCCGCAGGCGGACGTGGAGAGCGCGGCCGGTCAGTGGGCCCAGCACGCCTCGTGGCCGCTGCCGGGGACGGCCACGGTGCCGCTCTGGCTGGGCTCGGGCGCGAAGCTGAGCCTGCTGCCGCGCCCGCTGTCGCGCAAGGAGTCATTCACCGACCAGAAGTCCAGGACGGCCGAGCAGCTCGTGGAGGCCTCGGGGTCCGATCCGAACCGGCTGGCGTACACGACCGGCACGCTCCCCACCGACGTGCGCATCTCCGGCACGCCCACGATCTCGGTGCGGGCCTCGCTGAAGGACGGCGCGTCGCCGTACCTGACGGCGTTGCTGGTGGACTACGGCACGGACGAGCGCCCGAACGGCACCCTCGTCTCGACCGGCCAGAGCTACTGCTATGGCGAGAGTGCCCCCGACGACTCCGGCTGCACGACGCTGAGGAGGCTCGGCACCGCCGTGACCCCCTACAAGATCGTCACCCGGGGCTGGCTGGACGTGCGCAACCGGCACCGCCCGGACCGGACCGAGCCGCTGCGGCCCGGCAAGGAATATGGCTTCACCTGGGACTTCCAGCCGACCGACCACGTGTTCAAGAAGGGACACCGGCTGGGTCTGGTGATCATGTCGACCGACGTCGACTACACCCTGCGCTATCCGCCGGGCACCAGGATCACGGTCGCGCCGGGGCACTCGTCCCTGCGGCTGCCCGTGGTGTGGGGCCGGCTGACGTGATGGGGAGGCCCGCCGCGCGCGCGGCGGGCCGTCACGCCAGGGCGGAGGTGATCGAGTCGAGCGGGCCGACCTCCCACAGCGCGGTCAGCGCGGTGGTGGCCATCACCCGCACGCCCATCGAGATCGCCTTCTCGTCGACGTCGAACGTGCCCTGGTGGATGTCGTAGGTGAAGCCGTCGGGCGAGCGCGTGCCGAGGCGGGCGAACGCGCCGGGGATCGACTCGAGATACCAGGCGAAGTCCTCGCCGCCGAGCGACTGCTGCGTCGGGACGACCGCGCCCGCGCCGAGCGCGCGCTCGGCGGCCTCGGTCAGCATCTCGACGCTGACCTCGTCGTTGACCACCGGCGGCACGCCGCGCGTGTAGTCCATCGTGGCCTCGACGCCGTAGGCGCCGGCCACCGACTCCAGCAGCGACTTGATCAGGTCGGGGGCGGCGTGCCAGGCGTTCTCGTCGAGGCAGCGGACCGTGCCCTCGGCGACGCCGTCGTCGGGGATCGCGTTGGCGGCCGAGCCGGCCTCGACCTTGCCCCAGACCAGGCTGAGGGACGAGCGCGGGTCGACGCGGCGCGACAGCGCGGCGGGCAGCTCGGTGAGGATCTTGGCCAGCGCGAAGACGAGGTCGGCGGTCAGGTGGGGGCGGGCGGTGTGGCCGCCGGGGCCCGAGACCCTGATGGCCAGCTTGTCGCAGGCGGAGGTGATCGGGCCGTTCCTGAGCCCGAGCTGGCCGACGTCGACGCGCGGGTCGCAGTGGAGGCCGAAGATGCGGTCGACGCCGCTGATGCCGCCGTGGGCCATGACCTCGAGCGCGCCGCCCGGCAGCTCCTCGGCGGGCTGGAAGATCAGGCGTACGCGGCCGGGCAGCAGGCCGGCGGCGGCCTGCTGGGCGAGGAAGAGCGAGGTGCCGAGCAGGATCGTCGTGTGCACGTCGTGGCCGCAGGCGTGGCAGACGCCAGCCACGGTCGAGTGGTAGGAGACGTCCTTCTCGTCCTGCAGCGGCAGCGCGTCGATGTCGGCGCGCAGCGCGATGGTCGGGCCGTCGCCGCTGCCCACGTCGCAGATCAGGCCGGTGCCGCGGGGCAGCACCGAAGGGGCCAGGCCGGCGGCCGTGAGCCGTTCGGCGATGCGCTGTGTCGTGCGGTATTCGGCGAAGGCCAGCTCAGGGTGCATGTGGAGGTCGCGGCGGAACGCCACGAGATCCTGCTCGCTCTCCGCCAGGAACGCGTCGAGTTCTCCCCGAAGCTCACGTCCCCGCATATGTCACCGTCCCGTCCCAATGCCGCACTGCCCCGAACGTCTCGGGCAACGCGGCTGATGCGCTGTGAAAACTCGTCCATCCCCGCGGGGCGCCCGGATCGGGCGACCGCTCGGCGACGCAAGAACACACCCACTGGTGTCAGGTGCGCGAGATCGTCAGCACGGGCTTGCGTTCGTCGGTCGCGAGTGCCGCCGCGGCCCGGGAGCACAGCGGTCGGCCGTGAGCCCGATGGCGATGCTTCGACTTTATCGTCCCCGCGCGGCTTCCCGGCGACAGATACACCAAAAGTTAGCCGATGGCATGCCCGTAACCTGGGGTGGGTCACGCAGCGTCAGGGGTTGCGTGATCCCGAAATAGTCACAAGGGATCAGTAGATGGTGACCCGTTGTCGCCAGTTCCAAACGTGGTCAGCGATTCCGAATCCTGTCACCTTCCGTCATGGTCATCACACTTCGACGATGGCTGCCTCTGGGAAGAATGCGTGCTTCACTCGCTATATGATCACTAATATCCCGTTCGGGGAGAAGTATGCTGGGTTGAGCATCTTCGAGCCGGTCGAGGGGACCCTGGTGGTCGTGCCCTCGCTCTCGCTTCCGCAGGACGAGCTCCGCCGCATCACGGGAGTCAGGTCGTACGAGGAGCGCCTGCTCTTCCTGCTGCTCACGCTGCGGGAGCCCGGGGTCAAGGTGATCTATCTCTCCTCCGCCCCCATCGATCCCGACATCATCGACTATTACTTCAGTTTCCTCCCCGACCCTGACGACGCCGCCAAGCGCCTCACGCTGATCACCCTCGACGACCCCTGGTCTCAGCCGTTGACCAGGAGCCTGCTCTCCCGTCCCGACGTGATGGAGCAACTGCGATCGGCGATCGACGGCGACGCCTGGCTGGTGCCGTTCGTCCTGAGCGAGCTGGAGGAGGAGCTCGCCTCGTCACTCAACGTGCCCCTCTACGGTCCGGCCACGTCCCTTTCCTATTACGGCTCCAAGAGCGGCGCCCGCGAGGTGGGACACGAGGCGGGCGTGCCGATGCCGCGCGGCTTCGGCGACCTGCGGACCGAGGTCGAGATCGAGGAGGCGATGGAGGCGGTGCCGGGCGAGCGGGTGATCGTCAAGCTGAACGACGGTTACTCCGGGCTCGGCAACGTGATCGTCGACAAGGCCGACCGGTCGCTGACCCGCTTCTCCGCGGCGGGAGAGACCTGGGCCAGCTACACCGCCAAGATCCAGGAGCGCGGCGCGGTGGTCGAGGAGTACATCGAGCACCGGCCGCTCTACTACCCGAGCGCGCTGGCCTGCATCACGCCGGGCGGGGACGCGCGCGTGCTGGCCACGCACGACCAGATCCTCGGCGGCGACAGCGGCCAGGTCTACCAGGGCTGCACGTTCCCGGCGGCGGAGGAGTACCGCTCCGAAGTGGGCGCGTCGGCCGGCGGGATCGCCCGTGCGCTGGCCGAGCGGGGCGTGGTGGGCGTGTTCGGGATGGACTTCTTCGCGCTCAAGGCCGACGCCGGGTACGCGGCGCTGCTGTGCGAGATCAACCTGCGGATCGGCGGCACCACGCATCCGTTCGGCGCCGCCATGCTGACGACCGGGGCCACGTACGATGCGGCCACCGGTCTCCTCATGGCCGGAAGTCAGCCGAAGTTCTACACCGCGACCGACAATTGCGCTTCGGTCTGCCTGCGCGGGCGCACTCCCGGCGAGATCGTCAGGACCGCCGAGCGGCTCGGGGTCGGGTTCGACCCCGAGCGGCGCACCGGGAACGTCTTCCACCTGCTCGGTGCCGTGCCCGAGCACGGCAAGCTGGGTTTCACCTCGATCGGGAACTCGCGGGAGGAGGCCGACGAGCTGCACGCGCTCACCCGGCGTCTCTACTGCGGCCCGTGACGGAACCACGGCCCGTGCCGCGCAGCCCGCGCCAGCCGATGACCGCCAGGATGACGGCGAGCACGACGTTCACCACGACGAGGATGCCGTGCACCACGTAGAAGCTGGTCGGATGGCCGTCGGCCAAGTTAAACCCCAGGTTGATCCACTCGAAGATCATGAATCCGCCGAGGATGATGAGGAATCCGGCGATCTTTCGCGACATGCCCATCTCTCTAGTATCGAAGCTGGATCTCCGGGGGATGTGTCGCCACATGGGCATTCACACGGAGCTACGCTGAGACCGCCATGTGGACGAAAATCATGCCAATTGCGGCATTTATCGCCTCAGTCTCGCTCACCGGCGGGACCGCCTACGCCGCACCGACGACACCGGTCGGCGGCGAGGCGCTGGGCCGCCGTGGCCTGGTGTCGCCCGACGGCGTCAAGAAGCCTCCCAAGAGCAAGGCTACGTCGTACGTCATCGCGGACCTCACCACGGGGAACGTGCTCGCGGCGAAGGACGCCCATGGACGTTACCTGCCGGCCAGCACACTCAAGGCGCTGACGGCGCTCACGCTCATCCCCAAGCTCGACAAGAACCGCGAGATCCGGCCGAGCCGCAACGCCTGCAACCAGGAGGGCAGCGCGGTCGGCCTGTCCGTCAAGGCGAAGTACAAGGTCGAGGACCTGTTCAGGGGCCTGATGATGTCGTCGGGCAACGACGCCGCCATGGCCCTGGCCGAGACGAACGGCGGCCTGGACAAGACCATGCGTGACATGAACGCCGAGGCCAAGCGGCTGCAGGCGAACGACACGGTGGCCAAGACGCCCAGCGGCCTGGACAAGCCGGGGCAGAGCAGCTCGGCCTACGACCTGGCGCTGATCGCCCGCGCCGGACTGGCCAACCCCGACTTCAAGCGCTACATCAGCACGAAGACCGCGAACTTCCCCGCACCCAAGGGCAAGCACTACCAGATCAGCAACCACAACAAGCTGCTCTGGCGGTACAAGGGCATGATCGGCGTCAAGAACGGCTGGACCTCGAAGGCGAGGGCCAGCTTCGTCGGCGCGGCCACCCGTGGCGGCCACACGATCGTGGTGAGCATCATGCGGCACGAGGGCTTCTTCTGGGACGAGGTCGCCAAGCTGCTCGACTGGGGCTTCTCGGTGCGCGGCAAGGCGACACCGGTCGGGAAGCTCGTCGACCCGCTCCCCGACCCGCGGGCCGCCGCGCCCAAGCCGGAGGCCTCCACGTCCGTCACGCCCGCCGCCCAGCCGGCGCTGCTGGACAGGGCCGCCTCGAAGCAGACCGACTCCACCAAGACCGTGGGTGCGCTCGTGATCGGCGGCGGGCTGCTGTTCGGCCTGATCTGGCTCGCGTACGGGATCCGCCGCAAGCGCGGCAGGTCACGGCTCTGACGACGTCCCCGGCGCGGGCACCGGCGACGGGGACGGCGGCGGGCTGAACCCCGCCGTCGACGTCCACGCGGCGACGAAGAGCACGAGCC
This sequence comes from Nonomuraea sp. B10E15, assembly GCF_039871615.1. Lineage (NCBI taxonomy): Bacteria > Bacillati > Actinomycetota > Actinomycetes > Streptosporangiales > Streptosporangiaceae > Nonomuraea > Nonomuraea sp. B10E15. Next base: position 211,389 of record NZ_JBDPMB010000010.1, on the reverse strand, counting down.
TGGCCGAGATGTTGATCCAGACCAGCAGGCCGACGATGACCGCGAACGCGCCGTAGACGGGGTTGCTCAGCGTGTGCCCGAGCAGCAGGGTCGCCGCCTGCTTGAGCACCCCGAACACGAGGGCGCCGAGCAGCGCGCCCTTGGCGATCGCCCGGAACGGCAGCCCGGCCCTGGCCACCCACCCGAGCAGGATCACGAACAGCAGCCAGTCGGCGCCCACGCTCGCCACCACTCCGGCGATCCTGAGCCCGAGCGTCACCAGCATGGACGAGCCGCCGAAGAGCGCGTGCAGCACCTTGTCCGTGGCCGTGGTGGCGAACCCGGCCACCAGCACGGACAGGATCATCGTCGCCCCGACGATGACGAGCGAGGCGAGGTCGCGCAGCTTGCCGGCGACGAAGCCGAGCGGCGGCGCGGTCGTCATCGACATCTCGCGCAACGCCTCGCGCAGCGCGTCGAGAGCGCCGAGCCCGGCGTAGAGGAGACCGAGCAGGCCGATGATCCCGGCGGTTTCCCTGGCCTGGGCGATGCCCTCGAGGTCGAGCTGGGGGGCGAGACCGGGCAGCCGCTCGGCGATCGCCCGCTGCAGCGCGTCGCGGGTGGCTTCGCTGGCCGCCACCGCGAACCCGAGCACCGCGTACGACAGCGAGAGGAGCGGGAAGAAGGACAGGAAGGCGAAGTAGGTGACCGCGCCGGCCAGCCGGTCGCCCGACTGCAGCCGGTAACGCTGCACCGTCATGATGAGGTGGTCGATCGACGGCCGGCGGACCCGCCAGTCGTCCACCGTGCGCCGGCCCCAGGCCTTCACCGGCTCGAACCGCTCCGCCAGACTCGCCATCCCACTCCCATTCCCCGGCCGATCACCCTTTCACGAGCGTGCCGCCATCACCTCCCCTGAGCAGGGCGGAATCCAGTACAGGCGATCTTCGTGGGCCCTAGCCTGTGCAGTTAGGACCGACCCAGGAGGCGCCACGCCCATGGCCGAAATCAGCACCGGGCAGATGGTCAGGCTCCAGCGCGAACGAAGGGGCATGAGCACCACCGCGCTGGCGACCCAGGCCGGCTGCACCGCCAGGCACATCGAGCTGATCGAACACGGCAAACGCACCCCGTCACTCCCCCTCCTGCGGGAGATCGCCAAGGTGCTCGGCGTACGCACCACGGTCCTCTTAGGAGAGACGCCGCGCGACTCCCACGAGCCGAGCCGCCCGCAGATCCGCGACATCGAACGCGCGCTGTTCACCTGCCGCACGCTGACCCCCGACATCGAGCCGCCCGACGCCGAGCAGCTCACCGAACGCGTGGCGGCGGCCCGCAACGCCTGGTTCACCTCGGCCCGCCGCTACTCGATCCTGATGGCCGCCCTGCCCTCGCTCATCTCCGACGCCGAGAACCTCGCGCTCGAACGCACCCCCGCCTCCCACGGCGTCGCGACCGACGCGTACCTGCTGGCCAGGGGCGTGCTCAAACATCTGGGCCGGGTGGACCTCGCCCACCTCGCCGCCGACCGGGCCATGCGCTTCGCCGAGGAGTCGGCCGATCCGCTGATGAGAGCGTGGGCGTACTGGAGCCTGGGGCAGTCGATGTTGTCCGACGACATGCACCAGATCGCGTACGACGTCGCCCGGCGGGGCCTCGAAGTGCTCGAACCCCACGTCGCCGGCGGAGACGAGCGCCACAGGAAGGCGCTCGGCGCGCTGCACCTGCTCGCCGCCGTCGGCGCCGCCCGCTCGGGCGACGACGACGAGGCCAGGGAACGGCTGCGCGGTCCCGCCACGCAGCTCGCGGAGCGGGTGCACGAGCACTCGGACGGCTACGACCTGGCCTTCTTCGGACCCACCAACGTCGCCATCCACATGGCCAGCGTCGAGAACGACGCCGGCCGCCCCGACGCCGTGCTGCGCATCGCCGACGACATCGACCTGCGCCGCACGCCGTCCATCGAGCGGCGGACCACCCACCTCGGCCACGTGGCCCGCGCCTGCGAGGACCTCGGCGACGACGCCGCCAGCCTGCTCCACCTGCTGCGCCTCGAGCGGGAGAGCCCCGAGGAGCTCGACCACAAGCCGCTGCTGAGAGAGATGGTCCGGGCTCTGGCACGGCGGGCGCGGCCCTCGTGGGCGCCGGAGGTCCGCTTCCTGGCCGAGCGGCACGGCATCCTGATCTGAGGAGCGAACTCTGAGTTCGGTCCATGCGAACTGGGAGATCCTTCGCGTCAGTTCGTCACCGTGCGGCGTCCTGGTGCCACTCTGCGTTCATGACCACAGCGCCAAGTGCCCATCTCGTCATGGAAAGACTGCTTCAGGAGGCGACGCGCGAGTTTCCCGGCTGGGATTTCGACCGCGGACCCTCCGGCTGGACGGCCGTCCGCGGCGAGACCCGGTTCACCCGGCCAAGCCTGGCCGCCCTGCGGGCGCTGCTGCGGGTGCACCGGGTCGTGCGGCGCGGCTGACCTCGCGCGGCCTCCCATGGGGGAGGCAGGAAATCTCCAAGGCCCCGCGCGACGCGGTTGGCCGGTGACGCGGACGGGGATGTTCGGGAGCCCGGCCCGGCGTTCGCGCGGGTCGGGCGGGTTCGCTGATCACCGTCCGAGGAGATCACCATGAACGATCAGCGGTTCGGCGTCCACTCCGAGGTGGGCACGCTGCGCAAGGTCATCGTGCACCGGCCGGAGCTCAGCCTCAGGCGGCTCACCCCGGCCAACAGCGACCAGCTGCTGTTCGACGACATCCTCTGGGTCGAGCAGGCGCAGCGGGAGCACGACGCGTTCGTGGCCCTGATGCGCGAGCGCGGCATCGAGGTCCATTACCACCAGCAGCTGCTGGCCGAGGCCCTCGACACGGGCTTCGAGGCCAAGTGGCACGCCATCGAGGAGACCGTCACCCACCTGACGGTGGGCCCGGTCCTCGTCGACACCGTCAGGGAGACCCTGGCCGGGTGGAGCGGCGACCGGCTCGCCGCGGCCCTGATCGGCGGCCTGACCAAGGAGGAGTTCGGGACGGCCGCCCTGGAGCACTCCTCGCTGGTCGCCGCGGCGGGCGAGAGCGGGGAGTTCATCCTGCCGCCGCTGCCCAACTCGCTCTACCAGCGCGACCCCTCGGCCTGGTTGTACGGCGGCGTCGCGCTGAACCCGATGTTCTTCCCCGTCCGGCTGCTGGAGACGATGAACCAGTCCACGATCTACCACCACCACCCGATGTTCGCGGGGCGCGACTTCGGCTTCTGGTATCCGTTCGCGGGTGACGACCGGCGTTTCAACGAGAAGGACTACGGCACGGCGGCGATGGAGGGCGGCGACATGATGCCCATCGGCAACAGGACGGTCGCCGTCGGCATCAGCCAGCGCACCACCACGCGCACCGTCGAGCATCTGGCGCTGTCGTTGTTCGCGGCGGAGGTCGCCGAGCGGGTCATCGCCGTCCACGTGCCGAAGAGCCGGTCGTACATGCACCTGGACACCGTCTTCACGCTGCTCGACGTCGACAAGGCCACGGCGTACCCGCCGTTCCTCGAAGCGGCGACCACCTACTCGCTGCGGCCCGGCGACAAGCCGGGCACCCTCGACGTGCGCCGCGACACCGGCTTCGTGAACGCGCTGGAGGAGTCGCTGGGCGTGCGCCGCCTGGATGTCATCCCCACCGGCGGCGACGACCACCAGCGGGCCCGCGAGCAGTGGGACTCGGGCAACAACTTCTTCGCCCTGTCGCCCGGGGTCGTGGTGGGCTATCGCAAGAACCAGTTCACCAACCGCAAACTGCGCGAGCACGGCGTCGAGGTCATCGAGATCGACGGTTTCGAGCTGGGCAAGGGCCGCGGGGGCGCGCGCTGCATGACCTGCCCCATCCTGCGCGACGACGTCTGAGCGCCCGTCGCACCCGCGGCGGCCGCTACGACGTGGGCAGGAAGCCGACCCGGTCGCGGACCTGGGCCATCGTCTCCCTGGCCACCGCCGACGCGCGCTCGGCGCCGATCGCGAGCATCCGGTCGAGCTCCTTCTCGTCGGACAGCAGCTTCTCCGTGCGCTCCCTGATCGGCGAGAACGCCTCGACGACCGCCTCGGCCACGTCCTTCTTGAACGTGCCGTAGCCCTGCCCTTCGTAGCGGGCCACCAGGTCAGGGATGGACGTGCCGGTCAGCGCTGACTGGATGCGCAGCAGGTTGCTGATGCCCGGTTTGTTCTCCTCGTCGAACAGCACCTCGGAGCCGGTGTCGGTCACCGCGCGCATGACCTTCTTGCGCAGCGGGCCCGGCTGCTCCAGGACATCGAGGATGCCGGCGGGGCTGGAGGACGACTTGGACATCTTCGCCGTCGGGTCCTGCAGGTCGGTGATCTTCTCGACCTCCTTCAGGATGTACGGCTCCGGAAGCCGGAACGTCGCGCCGAACCGGTGGTTGAAGCGCCCGCCCAGGTCACGGGTGAGCTCGAGATGCTGCTTCTGGTCGGCGCCCACCGGCACGCGGTCGGCCTGGTAGAGCAGGATGTCGGCCGCCTGCAGGATCGGGTAGGTGAACAGGCCGACGCTGGCGGCGCTCTCCCCGAACTTGGCGGACTTGTCCTTGAACTGGGTCATCCTGGCCGCCTCGCCCATCCCGGTGAGGCAGTTGAGGATCCAGGCGAGCTCGCTGTGCTCGCGCACGTGCGACTGCACGAAGACGGTCGACCGCTCGGGATCGAGGCCGGCGGCGAAGAGCTGCGCGGCCGCCACGCGGCTGCGGCGGCGCAGCGCGTCGGGCTCGGTCGGCACGGTGATCGCGTGGAGATCGACCACGCAGTAGAACGCGTCGTGGGTCTCCTGCAAGGTGACCCACTGGCGGACCGCACCCAGGTAGTTGCCCAGGTGGAAGGAGTCCGCTGTGGGCTGGATGCCGGAGAGTACACGAGGTCTGGCCATAGCAGGCAATTGTGTCAGGAATCCTGGTCGGGCGGCGACTCGACGACCGGACGGCGTTTCACGCGTACCCTGGCGATACGGCGGCCGTCGAGCTCGGTGACGCTCATCTCGAAGCCCAGCACCTCCACCTTCTCCCCGACGACGGGCACGTGCCCCAGCATGGCCATGACAAACCCGGCCAGCGTCTCGTAGGGCCCGTCCGGCAGCCGGATGCCGGTCTCGGTGGCGAAGTCGTTCAGGTTCGTCAGGCCGTCGATCTCGATCTCGCCCGCCGGCAGGACCACGACGTCCTCCTCCACGTCGTACTCGTCCCTGATGTCGCCGATCAGCTCCTCGACGAGGTCCTCCAGGGTGACGATGCCCGCCGTGCCGCCGTACTCGTCCACCACGATGGCCAGGTGCTGGCCCTCCGCGCGCATCTCGTTGAGCGTGGTGAGCAGCCGCTTGGACGCGGGCACGAACTTCGCCGCCCTGATCGGCACGACCGCGCTGATCGGCTCGCTCCGCCCGGCCAGCTCGGGGTCGAGCAGGTCACGCACGTGCACGAACCCGACCACCTCGTCGTACGACTCGCGGTAGACGGGGAAGCGCGAGTGCGGGAGCGTGGCGGCCAGGCGAGCGGCGTCGTCCAGCGGCGTGTCCGCCTCCATGAACTCCACCTCCGTACGCGGCAGCATCACCTCCCTGAGCTGCCGCTTGCCCGCGGCGAACACCTCCGCGATCAGCTTGCGCTCGTCGGCGGTCAGGTCGGTGTGGCCGACCACCATCTCGCGCAGTTCCTCGGTCGTGACCTCCTCCCTGTCGGCCTTCGGGTTGCCTCCGAGCAGCCGGACCACGACGTCGGTGGACTTGGACAGCGCCCAGATGATCGGGCGCGACAGGGCGGCGAGCCGGTCGAGGAACGGCGCCACGTACAACGACAGGCCCTCGGCCCGCTGCAGCGCCAGCCGCTTGGGGGCCAGCTCCCCCAGCACGAGCGACACGTACGAGATGGCCAGCGTCACCAGCACGAGCGCCATGACGGGGGCGACGGCCTCGGGCACCCGCCACCCTTCGAGCACGGGCACGAGCTGGGCGGCCAGCCGGTCGGCGCCGAACGCGGCCGACAACATGGTGGCCACCGTCACGCCGATCTGCACGGCGGACAGGAAACGGTTGGGGTCGCGGGCCAGCTTGGCCACACGCTCGCCTCTGCGGCCCCGCTGCGACATCTGGCGTACCTGGCTGTCCCTCAGGGACACCATCGCTATCTCGGCGGCGGCGAAGAAGCCGCCGATCAGAATGAACAGCAGAACCAGGGCGATGTTGGCCACGACGGTGTCAAACATGGTGGTTGGCAGCGTACTCGGCCGCTTTCCCGCGTATGCTGAACGGCAAGCCGTACAAAATCAAACATATTTGAACAGGAGTGAACATGAGGCTGCTGGTCACGGGTGGTGCCGGATACGTCGGCAGCGTCGTCGCGGCGCAGCTCGTCGAGGCGGGCCACGAGGTGACCGTACTCGACGACCTGTCGACAGGGCACGAGGACGCCGTGCCCGAGGGCGCCCGATTCGTGCGGGCGGACATCGCCCACGCGCACGACGCGCTCGACGGCGCCGACGCGGTGCTGCACTTCGCGGCCAAGTCGCTGGTCGGCGAGTCGGTGGCCAAGCCCGGACTCTACTGGGCCAACAACCTCGGCGGCACGCTGGCCCTGCTCGACGCCATGCGGGACAAGGGCGTGGCCAGGATCGTGTTCTCCTCGACCGCGGCCACGTACGGCGAGCCCGAGCGCTCCCCCATCCAGGAGAGCGACCCGACGCGCCCCACCAACCCCTACGGCGCCTCCAAGCTGGCCGTCGACACCGCGCTGACCGCGTTCGCGCAGGTGCGCGGGCTCAGCGCGGTGAGCCTGCGCTACTTCAACGTGGCCGGCGCCCACGGCCGCTACCGCGAGCGGCACACGGTCGAGACCCACCTCATCCCCAACGTCCTGAAGGTCGCGACCGGCGAGCGCGACTCCGTGAGCGTGTTCGGCTCCGACTACCCGACGCCCGACGGCACCTGCGTGCGCGACTACATCCACGTGTCCGACCTGGCCAGGGCGCACCTGCTGGCGCTCGGCGCGATCACGCCGGGCGAGCACAAGATCTACAACCTGGGCAGCGGCACCGGCTTCAGCGTCCAGGAGGTGATCTCGGTCTGCCGCGAGGTCACCGGCCACGAGATCCCCGTCGTCGTGGGCGACCGGCGGCCCGGCGACCCGGCCGTGCTGGTCGCCTCGTCCGCGAAGATCCAGCGCGAGCTGGGCTGGAAGGCCGAGCGGGCGGCGTTGGGCGACATCGTCTCCGATGCCTGGAGAGCGCTTTCGCCAAACACCTGATAAGAAGGCGAGATATGTGCTGGGATATCGAAACGTGAGGAGCTTTTCACCAAGGGTCACGAAGCTGCTCTACGGTGCCCTCGTCGTGGCGGGCAGCCTGATGGCCGCCGCCGGCGTGTTGTTCGCGACGTCGCAGCCGGCGCCGGCCCTGCAGCCCACGCCGGCGATCCTGCCCGTGCCGTCGATCCAGTCCGTGCCCGCCGCACCCGTTGTGCCCACCGCGGCCTGCCCCTAGCAGGGCGGGCCCACGAACGCGAACGCGCCCCCGTGACGACGAGGGCGCGCGTTTCGCGTTCGGGCGGTGCCTGCCGCTCAGATGAGGCCCAGCGACGTCACCGCGTCGCGCTCCTCCTCCAGCTCGCGCACGCTGGCGTCGATGCGCTCCCGGGAGAACGCGTCGATCTCGAGACCCTGGATGATCTCGAACGCGCCGCCGGCCGCGCGCACGGGGAACGACGAGATGAGCCCCTCGGGCACGCCGTAGGAGCCGTCGGAGACCACGGCCGCCGACGTCCACTCGCTGCCGTTGACCCAGTCGTGGACGTGGTCGATCGCGGCGTTGGCCGCCGAGGCGGCCGAGGACGCGCCGCGCGCCTCGATGATCGCGGCGCCGCGCTTGGCCACCGTCGGGATGAACGTGTCACGCAGCCAGTCGCCGTCGACCTGCTCGGCCGCGACCTTGCCGCCCACCTCGGCGTGGAACAGGTCAGGGTATTGGGTGGCGGAGTGGTTGCCCCAGATCGTCATCTTCTTGATCTCGGTGACCGGCACCTGAAGCTTGGCGGCCAGCTGCGACAGCGCGCGGTTGTGGTCGAGCCTGGTCATCGCCGTGAAGCGGTCGGCGGGCACGTCGGGCGCGTTGCGCTGGGCGATGAGCGCGTTGGTGTTGGCCGGGTTGCCCACGACCAGGACCCTGATGTCGTCGGCGGCGTGGTCGTTGATCGCCTTGCCCTGAGGGCCGAAGATGCCGCCGTTGGCGCCGAGCAGGTCGCCGCGCTCCATGCCGGCCTTACGCGGCATGGCGCCCACCAGCAGGGCGACGTTGGCGCCCGCGAAGGCGACGTTGGGGTCGTCGGTGATCTCGATGCCGGACAGCAGCGGGAACGCGCAGTCGTCGAGCTCCATCGCGGTGCCCTCGGCCGCCTTCACCGCCGCCGGGATCTCCAGCAGGCTCAGCCTGACCGGGACGTCGGCGCCGAGCAGTTGCCCCGACGCGATGCGGAACAGCAGCGCGTAGCCGATCTGGCCGGCTGCTCCGGTGACGGTCACCTTGACGGGCGCAGTGGCTGACGACGCCATGGCCTTCCCCTAACTCGCAGGACGATTCGTTGACCTTCGGGATGTTACCCGCACGTCATCAACAGGTTTCCATCGCGGGTACCTTCAGCTCCATTTCGAAATCGACCCTACCGAACCTGCTGGTCAGGAGCCGCTTGACGACACCCCTGGCGTAGAGGTCGGCGATGACGGCCTTGACCGCCTTGCAGGTCTTCACGTCGCCGTTCCTTATGCCGACCGCGTAACGCTCGTTGTTGAGCTTGGCGCCGAGGATCTTGTAGCGCATGCTCTCGCGCTGCGCGAAACCGGCCAGGACCACGTCCTCCCCCGGCACCGCGGCGACCTTGCCGCTTCTGAGCAGGTCCATGCAGGCGGCGTAGTCGCTGGCCGCCACCGGCTCGACCGTCACCTTCTCCTGCACCTCGCCGAGGGAAGAACTGCTCGGGGCGCAGACCTTCTCGCCCTTGAGATCGGCGATCGTGTCGTGGTCGCTGTCCGCGCGCACCAGCAGGTCGCGGTGCGCCAGGTAGTAGGGGCCGGCGAACTGTGTTCTGCCCTTGTCGATGGAGTACGCGGCGACGACGAGGTCGACCTGGCCCTTCTCCAGCGCGTCGGCCCTGTTGCCCCTGCTGACCTGGACGAACTTCGTCTCCTTCGCGCCGAGCTCCGCGGCGAGCTCTCTGGCGATGTCGACGTCGAAACCGTCGAAACCGTCGCCGTTGCGCAGGCCGACGCCGGGCAGGTCGCCCCGCACGCCGATCACGATCCGCCCGGTGCCGGCCACCTTGTCCACCACGCTCGGGCGGGAGGGATCGACCGTCTGCTCCGCCGTGCCGCCGAAGGGCAACGACAGCCAGCCGTTCATCGTCGCCGCCACCGCGGCGGCCGCGACGAGGGCGAGCGCGGCGGCCGCCGCGACCCCTGCCTTCGCCCACCTGCGCCGGCCGCGAGTGGCGAGCTTCTTCGCCGCGTACGGCGTCCCGCCGCCCTCAGACGGCCCCGTCTCGCCCGTGGGCGGCCCGGACTCGCCCGGAGGCGCCGTCTCCTGCCCTGCCGCGCTCTGAGGCCCCGTCGCGGCGTTCCCTGTGCCCGTGCCCGTCCCTGTGCCTGTGCCCGTGCCCGTCCCGGCGCCCGTTTCCGTCCCCGTCGCGGCTTGCCCCACCGCGGGCCAGGCCGTGCGGGCGTGGTGGCCGGAACCGGTCTGATGGCCCGTGCCGTGGAACGGCCCCTGGCCCGTGCCGTGGGCCGGCCCGTGGGTCGGTACGGCGGAGGCCCGCCGGCTGGGGCGGTCGGTGATCGACCCCGCCGACACCCGGATGAACGGCGTCGTGTCGTCGCCCGCCAGCTGCACGCCCTTGGTGAGCACGGCCGTCGACGCCCCCGCCGTGGACGACTGCCCGAGCAGCCGCAGCAGGATCTGGTCGGCCGAGGGCCGCTCGGCCGGCGACTTGGCCAGCGCCGAGCTCACCACGCTCCGCAGCGGCTCCGGCATCATGTCGACGTCGACCTCGTGGTTGAGGATCCGGTTGAGCACCACCGCGATCGACTTGCCCTCGAAGACCGTCTCTCCCGTCGCCGCGAAGGCGATGGTCGCCCCCCACGAGAACACGTCGGTGTAGGGGCCGATGTCGTCGCCGGCGATCTGCTCGGGCGCCATGTAGGCGGGCGTGCCGATGGCCCGGCTGGTGATCGTGCCGGTGGAGTCGATGATGCGGGCGATGCCGAAGTCGACCACGCGCGGCCCGTCGGCGGCGATCAGCACGTTGTCGGGCTTGAAGTCGCGGTGGATGATCGAGGCGTGGTGGATGGCGGTGAGCGCGGTGGCGGTGCCGATGGCGAGGCGGTCGAGCGCCGTGCCGGTGAGCGGCCCGTCGGTCTCGACGAGGTCACGCAGCGCCTTGCCCTCGATGTACTCGCTGGCGATGTACGGGGTGTCACCGTCGAGGTCGGCCTCGATCACCCTGGCCGTGCAGAACGACGCCACCCGCTGCGCGGCCTTCAGCTCCCTGGCGAACCGTGACCGGGCGATGGTGTCGCCGCTGAACTTCACGTGCAGCAACTTGATGGCCGCACGCTCCCCCTCGTCGTTGACGCCGAGGTAGACGATGCCCTGACCGCCTTCTCCGACCCGTCCGGACAGCCGGAACGACCCCAGGTGGTCGGGATCGCCGGCCACCAACGGTGCGATTCGCGGCATTCGTCATCCCCACGTGTGCTTGACCCCAACGACGCAAACTTTACGACGCCCAGCCACTTCCCAGGGATTTGTTAAGCCTTCGAGACCTTGGGGGTTCGCCGGCGTGGCCATGGGCACGGTCGAATGTGCAGCAGACGATCACCAGGAGCCGCTGATCATGGACCGTCCCTACGACATCGTACTTTTCGGTGCGAGCGGGTTCACCGGCGCCCTCACCGCCGCCTATCTCGCCCGCGCCGCCGGCCCCGGCACGCGGTGGGCGCTGGCGGGGCGCGACCGGGCCAAGCTGGAGCGTCTCGGGCTCGACGTACCCATCCTGCTCGCCGACGCCACGGACGCCGGCTCGCTGGCCGAGCTGGCCCGCCGGACGCGCGTCCTGGCCACCACGGTCGGCCCCTACATCACGTACGGCGACCCGCTCGTCGCCGCGTGCGCCGACGCCGGCACCCACTACCTCGACCTCACGGGCGAGCCGGAGTTCGTGGACCGGGTCTACGTCCGCCACCACGACCGGGCCGTCAGCAGCGGCGCCAAGATCGTGCACGCCTGCGGCTTCGACTCGATCGTTTTCGATCTCGGCACCCTCTACACCGTCTCCCAGCTGCCCAAGGACGTCCCGCTGACGGTCAGCGCCTTCCTGCGGGCCAACGCGCGCTTCTCCAGCGGCACGCTGACCAGCGCGATGTCCATCGTCGGACGGGCCAGGCAGGCCGCCGAGGCCGGCGCCCGGCGCCGCTCCGCCGAGACAGGGCCCCTCGGCCGCAGGGTGAGCGCCAGGGCGGGCGGCCTGCGTTACGTGGGCGGCTGGGCGCTCCCGATGCCCACCGTCGACCCGCGCATCGTCGGCCGCTCGGCCCGCCTCCTCGACCGCTACGGCCCCGACTTCGCCTACCGCCAGCACATCGCCGTCAAGACCCTCCCGGCCGCGCTGGCGGTCGCGGCGGGCGCCGGGGCGTTCGCGACGCTCTCCCAGGTCCCCGCCGTACGCGGCTGGCTCCAGAGCCGGGTGAAACCCGGCGAGGGTCCGTCGCCCGAGCAGCGCGCGAAGAGCTGGTTCAAGGTCACGTTCCTGGGCGAGGGCGGCGGCGAGCGGGTCGTCACGGAGGTCGCGGGCGGCGACCCCGGCTACGACGAGACCGCCAAGATGCTCGCCGAGTCGGCGCTCTGCCTGGCCTTCGACGACGTGCCCGACCTCGCCGGCCAGCTCACGACCGCCTCGGCCATGGGCCGGCCGCTCATCGACCGGCTGCGGGCGGCCGGCATCGCCTTCACCACGCGATCGGGGTGACGTCGCGCCGGCCGGCCCCGGCCGTCAGTACGGCAGGCTCCACGTGAGGAACGACTTCCGCAGGTACGGCGCCTTGTACTTCGGGTACGCGACCGTCCGCGGGTCCCCGTCTGAGGTGTAGCGCATGTCCGGGTTGTTCTTGAGCCAGTCGAGCCACGCGTGCGAGCAGAACTGCTTGCAGTCGCCCTTCTTCTCCATGACCTTGATCCGCGGGATGCCCGCCGGGTCGAACGACTTGCTGAACGGCGCTTGGGCGGGCGTGTAGCCGGCCAGGAACGCCCCCTGGTGCTTGAAGTGCTTGCCCCGCATGGCCCACTGCTTCTTGCGCGGCTGGTTGCCGTACGGCAGGGAGATCGTGGTCGGCTTGACCGAGGACAACGTGCCGACCTGCTTGGCGATCGAGCCGATCTGCTCCTCGACCTTCTCGTGCGAGAGCCCGCGCAGGTTGAGGTGGTCGCGGGTGTGGTTGCCGATCTCGAAATTGTGGTTCTTCAGCCAGAGCAGCATCTGCGCCTGCTCCTCGGGGGTGCTCTTGCCGAACATGTCGCGGGTCACGTAGAAGGTGGCGGCCGGGCGGAAGCCCGGGTTCTTGGCGGCCACGTCGAGCAGGATCTCGACGGCGGTGTCCTTCTGCGGCACGCCCATCTGGTTCAGGGTGAGCTGCGACGGTGAGGAGTCGTCGAAGGTCAGGACCACGGGGTGCTTGCCGGCCGGGATGTCGATCTTGCCGGACACCATCTCGGCGGCCGTGATCGGCACGTACCCCTCCTTGACCAGCCGCTCCAGGTCCGCGCGGAACTGCTTCGGCGTCCGGTCGTCCGTCGTGGTCGGCTTGGGGATGACCCGGTGGAACATCAGCACCGGGATCTGCCCCAGCTCGTTCGCCTTCACGGCGGCCGCGGCCTTGGCCTTGGCCGCCTTGCTGACCTTGACCTTGGTGGCGGCGTCGGCCTTGCTGTCCGCCAGCCTGGCGGTGTCGGGCGGCGAGTCACAACCGGACACCATCGCGACCGCGGCGATCAGTCCCAGCCCGCCCATAATTCCCAGTCGCATCCGAACCCCCCGAGACACGAACGACCGTAACGGTAGGTAGCGGTGTGTGTACCTACAGGGAGGCTCCTACCCAAGTGATCAACTATGCCACGCGCGCCCCACCGTCAAGAGATGGTCCGCAGATCGCGGGGAAACGTGCAAGCCGCGCCACCACCCGCGCGGCGCCTCCCCGTCCGCCCGGGGAGGCGGGAGGTCACGCGGAGGCAGCCACGTCGTGGAGCGCAGTGACCAAGGGAGCGAGTTCGGGGAGTTGCCCGGCCTGGGCGAGGGTGGCGGCGAGGGTTTCGTCGTGAATGGGGCGGGCCTGGAGGAGGAGGGTCCAGCCCTGGTCGGTGAGCTCGGTGTAGATGCCGCGCCGGTCGTCCTGGCACAGGACGCGCGTCAGCAGCCCACGATCCTCCAGGCGGGTGACGAGGCGGGTGGTGGCGCTGCTCGACATCGCCTTCACCCTCACCGAGGTGAGCGGCTTCGCCGCCACAACCGTGCCGTGGCTCCTCATCCTGTTCGGCTGCGGCCTGTTCGTGGGGAACCTGGCCGGCGGCAAGGCCGCCGACCGATGGACCGCCGACGGCACTCTCGCGGTGGTGTTCACCGCACTCGCGGTCGTGCTCGCCGCGTTCGCGCTCACCGCGCGAAGCCAGGCGATGACCCTCGTCTCACTGCTGCTGATGGGGGCGTTCGGCTTCGCGACCGTGCCGGGCCTGCAGATGCGGATCATGCACTACGCGGGGCGCGCCGAAACGCTGGCCTCGGGCAGCAACATCGCCGCCTTCAACGTGGGCAACGCGCTCGGCGCCTGGCTGGGCGGGCTGACGATCGGCGCGGGCCTCGGCTTCACCTCGCCGGTCTGGGCGGGCACGGGCCTGACGATCGGCGCGGTCGCCGTGCTGGCGGTCGCGGCTCGGCTCGCCGTACGGCCCGCTCAGCGGATCCCACGCGCGATGTCGCCGGCACCCTGCCCGACCGCAGCGGCCTCGCCGACCGAGCGCCCGGCACGTTGAGTTGATCACCTGCTCCCCGCCGGTCACCGCGGGCGGTCGGCCACCCCGGCGCGCGCGATTGCCGCGGCCGCGGCTTTCGTCCAGCGGCTCTCGGGTGTTGAGGAGGCGTCGAAGCTCTTCTCGGCCGGCACGTCATCGGCTGCTCGGGACGCCGCCGTGTCCGCACCCGATCCGGAGCCGTGACGGCTCACAAACATGCGAAACGGCCTCTATCACGCAGCGAAACCGCGGATAGAGGCCGTATTCGACTAGGCGGACATCTTCTTCTTGAGGTTCTCGTCCAGCGCCGCCAGGAAGTCCTGGGTGGTCAGCCACTGGGCGTCGCCGCCGACCAGGAGCGCGAGGTCCTTGGTCATCTGGCCGCCCTCGACGGTCTCGACGCAGACCTGCTCCAGCTTGCCGGCGAAGTCGATCACGGCGGGGGTGCCGTCGAGCTTGCCCCGGTGGGCCAGGCCGCGCGTCCACGCGAAGATCGAGGCGATCGGGTTGGTGGAGGTCGGCTTGCCCTGCTGGTGCTGGCGGTAGTGGCGGGTCACCGTTCCGTGCGCGGCCTCCGCCTCGACGGTGCGGCCGTCAGGGGTCATCAGCACCGAGGTCATCAGGCCGAGCGAGCCGAAGCCCTGCGCCACGGTGTCGGACTGCACGTCGCCGTCGTAGTTCTTCGCCGCCCAGACGTAGCCGCCCTCCCACTTCAGCGCCGCCGCGACCATGTCGTCGATGAGGCGGTGCTCGTAGGTGAGGCCGGCCTTCTCGAAGTCGGCCTTGAACTCCGACTCGTAGACCTCGGCGAAGATGTCCTTGAAGCGGCCGTCGTACGCCTTGAGGATCGTGTTCTTCGTCGAGAGGTAGACCGGGTAGTTGCGGGACAGGCCGTAACGCATCGACGCGCGGGCGAAGTCGCGGATCGACTCGTCCAGGTTGTACATCGCCATCGCGATGCCGCTGCCGGGGAAGTCGTACACGTCGAGCTCGATCGGCTCGGAGCCGTCCTTCGGCGTGAACGTCAGGGTGAGCGTGCCCTCGCCGGGGACCTTCAGATCGGTGGCGCGATACTGGTCACCGAAGGCGTGACGGCCGACGACGATCGGCTTGGTCCAGCCCGGGACGAGCCGCGGCACGTTGGACATGATGATCGGCTCGCGGAAGATGACGCCGCCGAGGATGTTGCGGATGGTCCCGTTGGGGGACTTCCACATCTTCTTGAGGCCGAACTCCTCGACCCGCGCCTCGTCCGGGGTGATGGTGGCGCACTTCACGCCGACGCCGTGCTGCTTGATGGCGTTGGCGGCGTCGATGGTGACCTGGTCGTCCGTCGCGTCCCGATGCTCGATGCCGAGGTCGTAGTACTTCAGATCGACATCGAGGTAGGGAAGGATCAACTGGTCCTTGATGAACTGCCAGATGATCCGGGTCATCTCGTCGCCGTCAAGCTCGACGACGGGACCCTCCACCTTGATCTTGGGCATGCGAATGGTTCCCCTTCAATGATGTGATGCGTTGAGGCTATCGGACCGTCAAGTCACCGGGCTAAAAGGGACAGGATCAGCGCCTTCAGCTCGTTGTTGTAAAGCAGCAGTGAGGTCAGCACCAGCACGAAGCCGAAGACCGACAGCGTGACGACATCGGTCCGTCTGCTCCGCACGGACAGTTGCCCGCCGTATCCGGCGAAGCGGAGGGCGGCGGCGACCATGATGACGGCGCCCATGGTGAACCCGCCCCAGCGCAGGTTCACGAAGTAGGTCACGAGCACGCCGACGACCGCACCCACCAGGATCAGCGGGTACGGTCCCCAGCTCTCGCGTTCAGTCCCCTGGCTCAACGCATCCGCTCACAGTCACATCAGTCATCGCACCTGTTGATGGTCCCATTCTCCCCGGCCCGGCTCATCGCTCGTGCTGACGGTCGCATTCGCCGGCTCATCGCTCGTGCTGACGGGTCGCATTCGCCGGCTCATCGCTCGTCGACCGGCTTCCACTTCTGGTCCGTCTCCCCGATGTACTCGCTGTCCGGGCGGATGAGCCGGTTGTCGGCGTGCTGCTCGATGACGTGGGCGGTCCAGCCGGACATGCGGCTGATGGAGAAGACCGGCGTGAACAGGTCGGTCGGGATGCCCAGGTAGTGGTAGACGGACGCGGCGTAGAAGTCGACGTTCGGATAGAGGCCCTTCGTCTCGAAGACGACCTCCTCCATCTCCTTGGACATCCGGTAGTAGGTGTCGTCCCCGGACGCCCCGGCCAGTTCGGCGGACATCCTGCGCAGGTGGGTGGCGCGCGGGTCCTCGGTCTTGTAGACGCGGTGGCCGAAGCCCATGATCTTCTCGCCGGCCGCGAGCTTGTCGCGTACGGCCTGGGCCACGCTGCCGGGCGTCAGCGACTCCAGGGTCTTCATGACCTGCTCGTTCGCCCCGCCGTGCAGCGGGCCCTTGAGGGTGCCGATGGCGGCGACGATGGCGGAGTGCATGTCCGACAGCGTCGCGGCGCACACGCGGGCGGCGAACGTGGAGGCGTTCATGGTGTGGTCGGCGTGCAGCACCAGGCACTCGTCGAAGATCTCGACCTCACGGGGGTCGGGAGTGCGACCGGTCACCTGGAGCAGGAAGTTCGCGGCGATGCTCAGCGAGGAGTCGGGGTCGGGAACGCTCCCGCCGCCGCGGGCGGCGTGGAAGCGGGCGACCAGGAGGGGTTGCTGCGCGGTCAGCCGGGCGGCCTTGCGCAGGTTGGCGTCCGGGGTGATGGAGTCCTTGTCCGGGTCGTCGGCGCCCGACAGCGAGACCAGCGAGCGCAGCGCCTCCATGGGTTTCTGTTTCTCGGCGATTTCGGCGATGTTCGCCGAGACCAGGGCACCGAGCTCCCTGCCGCGCGCCAGCTCGGCGCCGTACGCGTCGAGCTCGGCCCTGTCGGGCAGCTTGCCGCGCTGCAGCAAGTGTGCGGTCTCCTCGAACGTCGCACGGCCGGCCAGGTCGTGGATGTCGTATCCACGGTAGAAGAGCCGGCCGGCCTTTCCGTCGATGTCGCTCAGCGCTGTGGACGCGGCGACGACATCGGCCAGACCTTTCGTGGGCTTGTCCGCCATGGGTGTTTCCTCCGCTTATCTTCCCTCGGAGTCTACCCGTGAGCAGGCAAAACCGGCTTCAAAGGTCCAGACCAATTTCACGTCGGATTCTCCTTTCAGCAAAGGAGATTCCGCATCCCCTCGTTTGGGTAAGCCGGAGCTGTAGTAATAGTTACGGCGGGCTACCTGGGGAGGAACTGCCGTGCCCAGGAGTAGGCGTGCCGTTCATACGCTGCGTCAACCCAGGGGAGGAACCGCCAGTGGAGGGGCCGTTCATACGCATCGAGGACACCGGCGAGGTGGTCCCCTTGCGCCCCGAGATCACGACGGTGGGGAGGGGCCGGGGTGTGGACATCCGGCTCACCGACCCCAGCGTGTCTCGACTCCATGCCGAGTTCGTCAGACGAGGACCCTACCTGTATGTCGTCGACCTGGGGCTGTCCAGGAACGGCACGCGGGTGAACGGCAGGCCGATCGCCCGGAGGGTCCTTGACGACGGCGACGTCGTCTCCTTCGGCGCGGCCAGGGGTCGCATCGGTGGAGTCCCCCGTGAGGACTTCACCCCTGAGGTCGAGCTGCGCAGGGCGGCCGCGCCCGAGCTGACCAGGCGCGAGGTCGACGTGCTGACCTCGCTCTGCAGGCCGGCGCTGTCGGACGAGGCGTTCGTCGCCCCGGCGACCGCACGCGAGATCGCCGACGACCTGGTCGTGACCGAGGCCGCGGTCAAGCAGCATTTGCTGCGGCTCTACCAGAAGTTCAGGATTCCCGAGGGCACCAACCGGCGCACACGGCTGGCCAACGAGGTCGTCGCGCTCGGACTGGTACGCCCGACCCCCGTGGTGCCGCCACAGAGGTCGTCGGGAGCCACCGAGCAGCCGTCGCCCGCTGGGCGGAGGGCTTCTTAGGTGCCTGAAAGGCCACCTGCGTAGACCGGATCGCGACCGGGGCCACGGCGAGGGGTTCCGGCGGCATCGGAACCTTCACGAGCGGTGGCGGGGGCATGCACTCGGGCGGGGCGTGCCGGGTGATCGCCGGCCGGATGACCGGCCGGCGACACGTACGGGCGCAGCACGCCCGCGAACCGGCTCAGATCACCCGGAAGCCGTTGCTGGGCTTACTCGTCCTGTTGGCGCGGTCGACCGCCACCACGTAGTAGTGGTCGCCGCGTCCGCCGTCGGGGTCGGTCCAGCGCACCTGCCGGTCGCCGGGCACGACGGCCACCAGGTGGCGCGCGTCAGCGAAGTCGCCGGACCGCGCGTTCCTGTCGAAGCGGAAGACGGCGAACAGGAACGGCTCGTCCCGGCCGGTCGCCACCGCCCGCACCTCGACCCCGCCGTGGCGGCGCAGCGCGTACGCCAGCACCGGCCGGCGCGGCGGCTCCCCCTTGGCGAGCCTGGGCAGCACGGGCGCCAACGCGGGCCGCCGGTAGTGGTCGTCGACCGCGGTCGAGATGGAGGCGATCCTGTCGACCTTGACGTCGTTGGCGTTGTACCAGATGTCGCCGCCGATCTCGGGGTGGTCCCTGTTGAGGGTCAGGTGCCTGGACAACTCGTCCGGCGCCTGCCACTCCGCCGCCTGGGCGGGGTCGCCGGCCTTGTAGGCGGCCTGGCCGATCCACAGCTGCGTCTTCGTGCCCGCGGCGACGTCGGACCACCAGGGGACGAGCTTGGAGTAGTCGGCCGGCGGCTGCCCGATGTACCAGTAGAGCTGCGGGGCGATGTAGTCGAGCCAGCCCTTCTTGACCCAGCCGCGGGTGTCGGCGTGCAGGTTGTCGTACGACTGGCCGCCGTTGGTGTCGGAGCCGAGCGGGTCGCTGGCCTTGTTGCGCCAGATGCCGGACGGGCTGATGCCCCACGCGATCTCCGGCTTGGACTCCAGCACCCGCTGCTGCATCTCCTGGACCATGAGGTCGACGTTGTTGCGCCGCCAGGAGGCCAGGTCGGGGAAGCCGGCGCCGTGCTCGGCGAACGCGGCGCTGTCGTCGAAGCCCGTGGTGTTGGTCGGGTAGAAGTAGTCGTCGAAGTGGAGGCCGTCGATGTCGTAGCGGGTGACCGCGTCCATCATGGCGTCCTGACAGAACTTCCGCACTTCCGGCATGCCGGGGTTGTAGTAGAGCTTGCCGCCGAACGGCAGGATCCAGTCGGGGTGCTTGCGCCCGGGGTGGTCGGGGTGCAGCTTGGCCGGGTCGTCCTGCATCGAGACGCGGTAGGGGTTGAACCACGCGTGGAAGGCGAGGCCGCGCTTGTGGGTCTCCTCCACGGCGAACCCGAGCGGGTCGTAGCCGGGGTCCTGCCCCTGCGTCCCGGTCAGATACTGTGACCAGGGTTCGAACGGCGACGGCCAGAACGCGTCGGCGGTCGGCCTGATCTGCACGAACACCGAGTTGAGCTTGCGCTGCACGGCCACGTCCAGCCAGGCGAGATATTCGGCCTTCTGCTCGTCCGCGGTCAGTCCCGGCTTCGAGGGCCAGTTGATGTTGACCACGGAGGCGATCCACATGCCGCGCATCTGGCGCAGCGGCGGGATGTGGCCGTTCGTCGACGCGTAGGCGGGCAGCGGAACGGCGGAGGCGGCGGCGGCGAGGGCTAAGCCCTTCAGGAGAGTCCTTCTGCTGGGCATTGGGGGGTGGCCTCTCGGAAGTGGTTGTGTCGAGGGCGACAATGACAGAAAATTACCTTCAGATCAACAATCGTGAAGGAAAATGCCGATGAGCGGTGACCTGTACAGACTGGCGATGACGGTGCTGCATCCGGGGTACGAGGGGACCTCCACCCCCGACTGGCTGCGCCGGGCGCTGGGCGAAGGTCTTGGCGGCGTGGTGCTGTTCGCCCGCAACGCCATCGACGCGCAGCTCGTACGGCACTTCCGCGCCGAGAACCCGGACACGATCGTGGCGATCGACGAGGAGGGCGGCGCGGTCACCCGGCTCGAGGTCACGAACGGCAGCTCCTTCCCCGGCAACCGGGCGCTGGGCGTGGTCGACGACGTGACGCTCACCGAGCGGGTGGGCCGGCAGATCGGCAGGATGCTCGCCGACCTCGACATCACGCTCGACTACGCGCCCTCCGCCGACGTGAACTCCAACCCGGCCAACCCCGTGATCGGCGTGCGCTCGTTCGGTGCGACGCCCGACCTGGTCACCCGCCACACCGTCGCCTACGTCAACGGCGTGCAGGGCGCCGGCGTGGCCGCCTGCGCCAAGCACTTCCCCGGGCACGGCGACACGGTCACCGACTCCCACCTGGCGCTGCCCACCGTGCACGCCTCGCGCGAGGTCTTCCACGAACGCGACCTCCCGCCCTTCCGCGCCGCGATCGACGCCGGGGTGCGCTCCATCATGTCGGGCCACCTGCTCATCCCCGCCCTCGATCCGTCGATGCCGGCGACACTCAGCCGTACCATCCTGACCGAGCTCCTGAGGGGCGAGCTCGGTTTCGACGGGATGCTCGTCACCGACGCGATCGAGATGCAGGCGGTGGCCGACATGTTCGGCCCCGGCGAGATCGCGGTGCGCGCGCTCGACGCGGGCGTGGACGCGATCTGCGTGGGGCTGTCCACGGAGGACAGCCTGCACGAGATCCGCGACGCGATCGTGGCCGCCGTGCGCGAGGGGACGCTGCAGGAGGAGCGCCTGGCGGAGGCCGCCGCCCGGGTCCGCGCACTCGCCGGCTGGTACGCCGCCCGCACGGAGCTGCGCGACAAGGTCCGCGGCGACGTCGACGAAGGCGTCGGCCTGGAGGCCGCCAGGGCGGCGCTCACCACCTCCGGCACCCCCGCGCTCGACCGCGGACCCCTGGTCGTCGAGGTCAACACCCGCTTCAGCAAGGCGGTCGACCCGGCCACGCCGACCGGCGTCACGGCCGCGCTGGCCTCCCTGCTGCCGAACACGGCCAGGGTGCAGATGGAGCCGCAGGGCGAGCTGCCGCCCTTCGACGAACGGCCGGTCGTGCTGGTGGTGCACGACGCCGCCCGGCACGCCTGGGTGCGGGAGACCGTGGCGAAGGCCCTCGCGCTCAGGCCCGACGCGATCGTGGTCGACACCGGCATCCCCGCCCCGCCCGACGGCGCCACCCACGGGTTCACCCATGTGGCCACCCACGGCATCTCCCGCGTGTCCGCCCTCGCGGCGGCGGAATGGCTGCTTCGGTGACCGCCGAGCCCGCGAACCCGGTCGCGGCCGTACGCGCCGTGCTGCCGTCGCTCACCCCCGCCGCGCAGTCCATCGCCCGCATCATCCTCGACGATCCCGGGCTGGTCGTACGGAGCACGATCACCGAGTTCAGCTCGGTCTCCGGCACCAGCGAGGCGACGATCGTCCGCACGGCGCGGGCGCTCGGGTTCGCCGGGTACTCGCAGATGCGCTTCGCGCTCGCCGCGGCCGTCGCCAAGGAGCCCGAGCGGCTGGTGCCGGGCGACCTCGCGCCCGACGACCCGCTGACCGACGTGATCGCCAAGGTCGCGCGCGCCGAGTCGGAGGCGCTGGCCGACACGGCGGCGCAGCTCGACCCCGACCAGCTGGCCGAGATCGTGCAGGCCATCTCGACGGCCCGGCGCGTCGACGTGTACGGCGTCGCGGCCTCCGGCCTGGTAGCCGCCGACATGTCGCAGAAGCTGCTGCGGATCGGGCTGTCCAGCCATCCGTTCAGCGACGCGCACCTGGCCCTGACCAGCGCGGCGCTGCTCAGGAAAGGCGACGTGGCGGTGGCGATCAGCTGCAGCGGCGAGACGCCCGACGTGCTCGTCCCCGCCAGGACGGCCGCGGACACGGGCGCGATGATCGTCGCGATCACCAACAACCCCCGCTCGTCGCTGGCCGAGATGGCGCACCACACGCTGGTGTCGGCGGGCCGCGAGACGGCCTTCCGGCCCGGCGCGCTGGCCAGCCGGATCAGCCAGCTGCTGATCGTCGACTGCATCTTCGTGGGACTGGCGCAGCGCACCTACGACAGGGCCGACGCGGCCATCCGCGCCACCAGGGAGGCCACCGACCGCTACCGCGCCCGCTGACCGGACACGTCTACCGGCAGACCCGGCGGGGAATGCTAGAACGGTGAGCACCGTCAGGGACGCCGCGTTCGACGTGCTGAGCAGCCGCGGGCTGACCACGATCTTCTGCAACCCCGGCTCCACCGAGGTGTCGCTGCTCGTGGACCTGCCGGACGATCTGCGCTTCGTGCTCGGCCTGCACGAGGCCTCCGTGGTCGGGATGGCGACCGGCTGGGCCATCGGGAACGAAGCCCCCGCGCTGGTCGTGCTGCACACCACCGCCGGGCTGGGCACCGCCGTCGGCGCCATCGCCACCGCCCGGGTCAACCGGGCGCCCCTGGTGATCATCGTGGGGCAGCAGGACCGGCGGCACCTGGCGCTGGAGCCGTTCCTGACCGGACGGCTGGAAGGGCTGGCCGGCGACTACCCGGTGTGGGCGAACCAGCCGGCACGCGCGCAGGACGTACCAGGGGCGCTGGCCCGCGCCTGGCACGAGGCGGTCACGGCCCGCGGGCCCGCGCTGGTGATCGTGCCGATGGACGACTGGCAGGAGCCCTTCGACGGGGAGGTCCTCGCGGCGCCGGCCCGGCTGCTGCGCCCGGCCGCCGTCCCCGACGCCGACCTGGCGCCGCTGGTCCGGCTGCTGGCGGG
This sequence comes from Nonomuraea sp. B10E15, assembly GCF_039871615.1. Lineage (NCBI taxonomy): Bacteria > Bacillati > Actinomycetota > Actinomycetes > Streptosporangiales > Streptosporangiaceae > Nonomuraea > Nonomuraea sp. B10E15. The sequence continues at coordinate 188,627 of NZ_JBDPMB010000010.1, read as the reverse complement.
CGCGCGCTCCCCGGCGATCGTGGCCGGCGCGGGGGCCGCATGGGACCCCCTGGTCGCGCTGGCCGAGCGGCTGCGGTGCCCGGTGTTCCAGGAGTCGTTCGGGGCGCGCGCCGGCTTCCCGCAGGACCACCCGCAGTACGCGGGCGTCCTGCCCGCCGACAGGGAACGCCTGCGAAAGCGGCTGGCCCCGCATGACGTGGTGCTCGCGGTGGGCGCCCCTGTGTTCCGGCAGTACGTGTACGTGCCGGGCCCGCTGGTCGCCCCGGGCACCTCGGTCGCCCTGGTCACCGACGACCCGGCGGAGGCGCACCGCAGCGCGGCCGACCTGGCCTGCCTCGCCTCCCCCGCCTCCGTCTGCGCCCGCCTCGCCACCCTCCTCCCCGCCGTCCCGGCCACCCCGCCGCACCACCGACCGAACGTCCCCGCCACCCCCAGCCCCGAACCCCCGGCAGGCGGCCCTGCCACCCTGGAGCCCGGTCTTGACGGCCCGGCACCCCCAGCAGGCACCCCGGGCGGCGCTCCCGCGTCCGGCCCCGGCGAGCCTCCCCGTGACGGTGGGCCGCTGCGGGCCGCGCACGTGCTGCGCGCGCTGGCAAGCCGGCTGCCCACGGACACCGTGCTCATCGAGGAGACCCCGTCCTCCCGCCCCGACCTGCACCGCCTCGTGCCCGCGAGGACCCCGCTCGGCTTCGTCTCCGCGGCCATGGGCGGGCTCGGCTTCGCCCTGCCCGCCGCCGTAGGACTGCGCATGGCGCTCCCCGACCGCCCGGTGGTCGCGGTCGTGGGCGACGGGTCGGCGCTCTACGGACTGCACGCCCTCTGGAGCGCCACCCACTACCGCGTCGGCGCGCTGTTCGTCGTGCTCGCCAACGGCCGGTACGCGGTCATGGACCGGCTGGCCGACAAGCAGGGCGGCAAGGCGCCGTGGCCACCGTTCACCGAGGTGGACGTACGTGGCCTGGCCAGGTCACTCGGCTGCCCGGCCCGGCGGGTGGACTCGTACGACGAGCTGACGGCGACCCTCGACGAGGTCCTGCCCGGGCTGTCCGCCCGCGAGGAACCCCTGCTGCTCGACGTGACCGTGGCCGTTGATCCCGACTTCCAGCCTTGAGACGCTGCTCCCTTGACGTTCCTGGACCCCAAGACCTGGACGGGCTCCGACTTCGGCGGCTGGACCGCCTCCCGCTCCGGAGACGCGCCCGTCATCGAACTCGGCCGGGCGGGCGCCGCCGGAGCCGACGACGTCGCGGCGGCCACCGTACGAGCCCGCGAGGAGCAGCGGGCCGCCGTGGCCTCGTTCGGCGGGCGGGGCGCGTCGGGGACGGGCACGCGGCTGGGCGGGCCGGGTGCGGACATCGACGCCTTCACGGAGACGCAGTGGGTCACCATGCAGGGCGACGTCGCGGCGTACCCGTTCTGACGCCCGGCCCCCTGGAACGCCCTCACGCTTCCTGGGCGCGCCGCCCGTACGGCGGCAGCCGGGTGCGGCCCGCGTCAGCCGCCGGAAGCGCCGGACCGGAGCCGCTCAGCCGCCTCCACCACGTTGGAGAGCAGCAGGGCTCGGGTCATGGGGCCGACTCCGCCCGGATTGGGGGTGAGGAAGCCCGCGACCCCCTCGACGTCGAGCGCCACGTCTCCGGCGATCTTCCCGTTGACCCGGGAGACGCCCACGTCGAGCACGGCCGCGCCGGGCTTGACCATGTCACGGGTGATGAGCTCGGGAACGCCGGCCGCCGCGACCACGATGTCGGCCCTGCGCACGTGGCCGGCCAGGTCTTGGGTGCCGGTGTGGCAGAGGGTGACGGTGGCGTTCTCGCTGCGGCGGGTCAGCAGCAGCCCCAGCGAGCGGCCCACCGTGATGCCGCGGCCGACCACGGCCACCTCGGCGCCCTTGATCGGCACGCCGTATTCCTGCAGGAGCAGCACGATGCCGTGCGGGGTGCACGGGAGGGGCGCGTCGACCATGTGCACGAGGCGGCCGAGGTTGATCGGGTGGAGGCCGTCGGCGTCCTTCGCCGGGTCCATCCGCTCCAGCAGGGCCATCGTGTCGAGGTGCTTGGGCAGGGGCAGCTGGACGATGTAGCCGGTGCACTCGGGGGAGGCGTTGAGCTCGTCGATGGCCGCCTCGACCTCGGCCTGGGTGGCGGTCTCAGGCAGATCGACGCGGATGGAGGCGATGCCCACCTCCGCGCAGTCCCGGTGCTTGCCTGCGACGTAGATCTGGCTGCCGGGGTCGTCGCCCACGAGCACGGTGCCGAGGCCGGGCGTGATGCCGCGTTCTCTCAGCGCGGCCACCCTGGTCGCGAGGTCGGCCTTGATCTTGGCGGCGGTGGCCTTGCCATCGAGTTTCACTGCACTCATGCGGCAATCCTTCCATGCCTCGTCTCGGCCCTCGTACAGGGTGCTCGGGGCGTTCGCGACGAGGGAGACCAGTGATCACGTACGCGGCGGAGAACGGAGCGGGGCCGCCAGTTATCCACAGACCCCAGGCAGCTGGATCCGGTTATCCACAGGCCGCTCTTGACATCGTTGTCATCGATCTTTCGAAGGCTTAGTGTTGCGGGCGCCAGCAACAAGCTCAGGAGGTCCCCCTTGCCCACCCGCCTGTTGTCCGCGGAGTCGACCGATCTGTTCGTGGGCTCGCGTGACGAGCCGCACCAAGTGCTGCGCGTCACCGTCGCCGCAGGAGACCAGGAGACGTCGCTCGACCTGCGCGGCGAGGGCGTCCGCCTGGCCGGGCCCGTGCGCGTTCCCGCCACGGCCGGCGTGCTGGAGGTCCCCATGGCCGTGTCCGCGCCCCCGGGCGCCGCCGTGCCCTGCCTGCTCACCCTGGGCGAGGAGTCCCTCGAGGTCACCGTCACGGCCGAGGAGCCTGGCTGGACCATGCACATGGTCTCCCACTTCCACTACGACCCGGTGTGGTGGAACACTCAGGCCGCCTACACCAGCCCGTGGGAGCTGCTCTCCGCCGACAACACGACCAGGCCACTCTATGAGCGAAACGCGTTCGCGCTGGTCGAGGCGCACATCGAGCTGGCGCTGCGCGACCCCGACTACCGCTTCGTGCTGGCCGAGGTCGACTATCTCAAGCCGTTCTTCGACACCCACCCCGAGCGGCGCGCTGACCTGCGGGCCCTCATGGCCGAGGGCCGCGTCGAGCTGATCGGCGGCACCTACAACGAGCCCAACACCAACCTGACCGGCGCCGAGACCACCATCCGCAACCTCGTCTACGGCATCGGCTACCAGCGCGACATCCTCGGCGGCGATCCGCGCACCGCGTGGCAGCTCGACGTGTTCGGGCACGACCCCCAGTTCCCCGGCTACCTCGCGGCGGCCGGGCTGACCGGCAGCGCGTGGGCACGCGGGCCGTTCCACCAGTGGGGCCCGATCAGCAAGAACTTCAAGCAGGCCAAGAACGACGCGGCGCTGATGCAGTTTCCCAGCGAGTTCGAGTGGATCTCGCCGTCAGGGCAGGGCGTGCTGACCCACTACATGCCCGCCCACTATTCCGCCGGCTGGTCGATGGACTCCTCGCCCTCCCTCGACGAGGCCTGTCAGGCGGTCTACGACCTCTACCGCTCGCTCAAGCCCGTCGCCGCGACGAAGAACATCCTGCTCCCCGTCGGCACCGACTACACACCGCCCAACAAGTGGGTCACCGACATCCACCGCACCTGGGCCTCCCGCTACGTGTGGCCCCGGTTCGTCTGCGCCACACCCCGCGACTTCCTCGACGCCGTTCGCGCCGGCAGGTCGTCGTTCAGCCCTCAGACGCGCGACATGAACCCCATCTACACCGGCAAAGACGTCTCCTACATCGACACCAAGCAGGCCCAGCGGGCCGCCGAGGTGGCGGCACTCGACGCCGAGCGCCTGTCGACGTTCGCCGCCCTGCTCGGGCTCGGCCGCTACCCGCACACCGCGCTCGACAAGGTGTGGCGGCAGCTGGCCTACGGCGCACACCACGACGCGATCACCGGCTCCGAGTCCGACCAGGTCTACATCGACCTGCTGACCGGCTGGCGCGAGGCCCACGACCTGGCCGCGACCGCCCGCGACCGCGCGCTCGACGCGCTGACCGGCCAGATCACGCTCGACGGCCACAGCGTGGTGGTGACCAACACCCTGCCCTTCGCCCGCGACGGCCTGGTCCGCGTGAGCGTTCCCGCCGGGCACACCGTGGCCGGCCACTCGGGAGCCGAGGTCCCCGCCGTCGCGGAGGGCGGCACGCTGACCTTCCTGGCCCGCGACGTGCCCTCGCTGGGCTGGCGCACCTATCGCGTGGTGCGGGGCGTCCCCGGCTCCTGGCAGGCTCAGGCTCCCGTGACCCACGCCACCGAGCCGGAGACCCCTCCCACGCCGGTCGCCTCGGACACCTCGCGTTCCGGCCCCGTCCCCGCCGGCGCGTCGACGCCGGTCACCATCGAAAACGACCGGTGGCGCGTCACGGCCGATCCGGCGCGCGGCGGGGCGCTGACCTCCATCCTCGATCTCGCCTCAGGCCGGGAGTTGCTGACCGGTCCCGGCAACGAGCTGCGCCTTTATCACGAATACCCGCAACATCCCGACATGGGCGAGGGCCCGTGGCATCTCATCCCCACCGGCCAGGCCGAAGGCTCCGCCGAGACGCGGGCGCTGTCGGCCTCCGCGCAGACGAGCCCGATCGGCCACCGCCTGACGGTCACGGGCCAGGTCGGCGAGATCACCTACGAGCAGACCGTGACCCTGACGGACGGCTCCGACCGCATCGACTTCACCACCCGCGTCCTCGACCACACCGGCGCGGACCGCCTGCTCCGGGTGCGTTTCCCCGCCCGTGTCGACGGGGCGCTGCCGGCGTCCGACGTGGCCGGCGCCGTGGTGGGGCGCGGGTTCGCGCTGCCCGACGTCGACACCGCCGAGCACCCGTGGACCCTCGACAACCCGGCCAACACCTGGTTCGGCCTGTCCACCACGGCGAAGGTCGACCTCGGCGAAGCGGGTTCGCGGGCGTTGGGCGTGGCCGAGGTCGTGGTGCCCGCACTCGACGACGCCCCCAAGGCCCGCGACCTGGTGGTCGCCCTGGCCCGCGTCGGTGTCACCGCCACCACGTCCTGCGCGCCCGGCACCCGTTACGGCTGGCTCGACGTCGACTCCAACCTGCCCGACGTGCGCATCGTCATCGGCGGCCCCGACGACAACCCGCTGGCCGCCGAGCTGCTCTCCCGCGCCGACCCGGCCTACCTCGACGCGCTCAAGTCGGGCGCGTCCCGGGTGTGGGTACCCGCCGAACGCCCGCTGACGGAGGTCTGGCAGCCCAGCGCCGACCTGCGCGACGTACGCGCCCTGCCCGCCCTGATCGTCACCGGCCCCGTCACCGACCTGGTGGCCGACCTCGCCGACGCCACGATCGAGGCGGTCTGCCCGCTGGGCGCCGAGCGGCTCGACGACCGTACGGTCGCCCTGCTGACCGATGGCCTGCCCGGCTTCGCCGTCGACCCGTCCGGCGCGCTGCACCTGTCCCTGATGCGCTCGTGCACGGGCTGGCCGTCGGGCATCTGGCTCGACCCGCCCCACCGCACGACGCCCGACGGCTCGGGTTTCCAGCTCCAGCACTGGACCCACGAGTTCTCCTACTCCCTGGTGGCCGGTGAGGGTGACTGGCGGGCCCTGCGGCTGCCGGCGGCGGCCCAGGAGCACATCACCCCGCTGCTCCCCCGCACCGTCGACGCCGCACAGCAGGGCGCTCTTCCCGAGGTCCACTCCCTGCTGACCCTCACGCCGGCGCGCGACGTGCTGCTGGGCACCCTCAAGGCCACCGGCAACCCGCACGCCCACGGCCGCGCCGGCCGGCCCGACGACGGTGTCACCATCCGCCTGGTCGAGTCGACCGGGCTGGGCTCCCAGGCCGGGCTCGGCTCTCCCGTGCTCCCCCTCGACCGGCTCGTCCACGCCGATCTGCTCGAACGTCCCGGCACGCCGGCCACCGACCTCACCCTGACCGGCGCCGAGATCGCCACCTACATCGCCCCCGCAGCCCTGCCCGCCACCGACGCACCCGAGTTCGGCCCGGAAACGGAGCCGGCGCAGCCGGTCTACAGCCGCTACTGGCTGCACAACAAGGGCCCCGCACCGCTGGGCTACCTGCCGGTCTCCATCGCCATCGACCCCGGCCTCGTCACCTCACCGCGGGAGCCCTTCGAGGTGGAGGTCGTCGTCTCCTCCCACCTGACCGACGAGCCCCACGAGGGCGTGGCAGAGGTCCGCGTGCCCGAAGGGTGGACCGCCACCCCGGCCCAGCGCCCCTTCCGCCTCCCACCCGGCGGCCACCTGCGGTTCCCGGTGACCGTGACGCCCCCGTCCCTCCCGGGATCCGGCCTCTGCTTCGTCTCGGCCCGCACCACAGCGGGCGGCCAGCTCATCGAAGACGTCACCACGGTCGCCTTCGGCGACGCCCCCGAGTTGCCCGTGGCCGGCACCCCCGCCGAACCTCGCAGAGCCAACCGGGGCACCAAGTCCGCCGATGCCCGCCCGACGGGCCTGTCGGTCACCCCCGCCACCGGGTCGCTGAAGCTCCAGCCCGGCGACCGCGCCTCGCTCACGCTCAGGCTCGCCAACACGACCTCGGACGAGATCCGCGGCGAGGCCCAGCTCGCCTCCCCTTGGGGCACGTGGTCCATGCTCCCGGAGGTCATCCAGGGCTTCACGGTGGCCCCGGGCGAGACGGCGGAGGTGTCGTTCCCGGCGGAGGTCCCCACGGACGCGAGCGACGGCCACGCCTGGGCCCTGGCCAAGGTCATGTGGTTCGGCCGCTGCCAGTACGCCCCAGCCATCCGCCTGGAGGTGACCCGGTGACCCACCTCCAGAGTCCCACGGCGGCGGAGACACGGCACGAGACGCACTCCGGTCAGCGGGAGGTGATCGGCTGGGTGGACGGCCGCCCGATCTCCCGCAAGCTCCTCGACGAGCGCCTCACCGCCCTGCGAGAGGGCCCGCTCAGCGCGGCGCTTCCGGTGCCGGGCACCTCCGTGGACCGCCAGCTCGCCAGGTGGCTCACCCAGGTCATCCTCACCGAGGCACTGTGCGAGAGCACGGCCACCGGTCTCGGCCTGCGCCCGAAGGAGAGACCGCCACTGGATCGCTTGGCCGCCGTCGAGCTGGGCTCGATCAACGCCGCCGCCTACAACGGCAGCCCGTGGGTGCGCGCCATGTTCGACCACGTCACAGCCGATGTCATCACCCCATCGGAATGGCGGCGCAGGCCGCCTCCCGCCCTTGCTTCCCCGTCACGGCACCTCGTACGACATCGTCTGTTCACCGATCGCGAGCAGGCGAGCGAAGCCTCCCCCGCCGATCTCGAACCTCTCGGGGCGATCACGCTCGACTCGCTACCGATCGCCGTCGCCGAAGCCCTCCAGGCCCACCCGTGCGCCACGCTCGTCGGCCCGGTCGAAGACAACCTCGGCTGGCACGTCGCCATCGCTACCCCGAGCCCGCCCGCCCACTCGGCCCCACGTTCAGCCCCTGAACCCACCACCGTCCCGGCTTCGGGCTCGGCCTTCGGCACCGCCCCAGGCCCGACCTCACAGACGAGCTCGCCGTCGCCCTCCGGACCTTCCGCAACCGCTACCGGGCGACCGGCCGCAGGCACGACCCGGACCGGCCCGGGCGTGGTCCCTGCCCCGATCCCCGACCCGGCCACCGATGTGAGCTCGCCGTCACCTCAGGAAACTGCCGCAACCACGACCCCGAGAACGGCTGTGGCGGGCTTTATGGGAGGATCCGCCCTGGAGGAGCAACAATCGCATCGGATGTCCCGTGCGTCGCGCCAAGATCCATACCTCTTGGAGGCGGCGCAGCGGCAGGCGTTCGCGCGATGGCTCGACGACCTACGTGCCAAGAAGGTGAAGCTCGTTCCCGGCTTTGAGCATCCTGGCGATCCACGCCAGCCCGACAACCACCACAAACACTGATGACCTGCGTACTCGCCATCGACATCGGAGGGACCAAGCTCGCCGCCGCACTGGTGGACGAGTCGGGGTCGATCCTGCGTTCCGCGACCCGGCCCACACCGCGTGCGGACGTCATGAACGTGCTGGCGGCTCTCATCTCGGAGGTGAAGACGGGCGGTCCGCCGCCCGTGGCCGTCGGCATCGGCTGCGCGGGGCCCATCGACCTCGCCGCCGGAACCGTGAGCCCGGTCAACATGCCGAGTTGGCGGGCATTCCCGCTGCGCGACGAAGTACGGAAGCTGACCGGCCTGCCCACCATGCTGGCGGGCGACGCGCAGTGCTTCGCGCTCGGGGAGCACTGGCTGGGCGCGGGCCAGGGCAGCGACGCGCTGCTCGGCATCGTGGTCTCCACGGGCATCGGCGGGGGCCTGGTGATCAACGGCTCGCCGCTGCTCGGCCCGACAGGCAACTCCGGCCATGTGGGGCACATGTCCGTCGACCCGAACGGTGAGCGGTGCGAGTGCGGCGGCCGCGGGTGCGTGGAGCGCTACTCCAGTGGCCCCAACCTGGTTCGCTGGGCCGTCGGTCACGGCTGGAAAGGCGAGCCGGCCGACGCCCGCACTCTGGCCGAGAACGCGGCCGCGGGCGACTCGGTCGCGCTGGCCGCGTTCGAGCGTGGGGCCAGGGCGCTCGCGGGGATGATCGCCTCGGTGACGGCCGCAACCGAGACCACGAAGGTGGTGGTCGGTGGCGGCGTGTCGATGGCCGGCAAGGTGCTGTTCGAACCCTTGGCGCGGGCGCTCGACGACGTCGCGGGCCTCGCCTTCGTCCGGGCCGTCCGCGTCGTGCCTTCCGTACTGGGCGTCCGGGCCTCTCTGGCCGGCGCGGCGAAGCTCGCGCTGGATCATTCACCACCGGCATAGCCCTTACCGACCGCTGGGACGGCGAGTTGTGCCACGCCCGTGCCTCGTGGGGACGACGGCCCGTGCCTCGTGGGGACGACGGCCCGTGCCGCGTGGAGACGACAGCCCGTGTGCCGCATGGGGAAGACGCCCCGTGTGCCGCGCGGGGACGACAGCCCGTGTGCCGCATGGGGAAGACGGCCCGTGCCGTGTGGAGACGGCGGCCCGTGTGGCGGGAAACCCTGCCGTGGGTCGCCCGGTTTACTCCGGTTCGGTGAGCCGGGCCTCGCGGCGTTCGATGATGCGGCGGGTGAAGGGGATGATCTCCATGACGCGGCTGCCCAGATAGGCACCGATGAAGGCGAGCACCAGGAGGACGAAGGGGCTGGTAGCGAGGCCGTTCACAGTGACGAGGGCCTGCAGCATCGCGTCAAGCAACGAAGACTCCGGAGAACGAGCAAACGGGAGAAGGCATCAGGTTAACCGGAGACAAGGGATGCTCGCCGCAAAACGGCCAAAGGGCGACATGATCGGCCATGTCGCCCTTTGACGGATGATCACTGGACGTAGGGTGATCAGTGGAAGAAGTGGCGCGTACCGGTGAAGTAGAGGGTGATGCCCGCCTTCTCGGCCGCGTCGATGACCTCCTGGTCACGGATGGAGCCGCCGGGTTCGACGATCGCCCGCACACCCGCCTCGATCAGCACCTGCGGGCCGTCGGGGAACGGGAAGAACGCGTCGGAGGCCGCGACCGCGCCGGCGGCGCGCTCGCCCGCCCTGGTGGCCGCCAGGCGGCAGGAGTCGACCCGGTTGACCTGACCCATGCCGACGCCCACGGTCGCGCCGTCGGCGGCGAGCAGGATGGCGTTCGACTTGACCGAGCGGCAGGCCCGCCAGGCGAACTCCAGGTCGGCCAGCTGCTCGGGCGTCGCGGGTGTGCCGGTCTTGAGCTCCCACTGGGCGGCCGAGTCGCCGGGCGCGTCCACCTTGTCGACCGACTGCACCAGCAGGCCGCCGTCGATCTCGCGCAGCTCCGTCCTTCGTGACGGGCCCTGCGGGCACACCAGAAGGCGCAGGCTCTTCTTGGCACGCAACGTCTCCAGGGCCTCGGCGGCGTAGGAGGGAGCGATGACGACCTCGGTGAAGACGTCGGCGATCTGCCTGGCCAGCTCGGCCGTGACCTCGCGGTTGACGGCGATCACGCCGCCGTAGGCGGACACGGGGTCGCACGCGTGGGCCTTGCGGTGCGCCTCGGCCACGTCGGAGCCGACCGCGATGCCGCAGGGATTCTGGTGCTTGATGATGGCGACGCAGGGCTCGGTGAAGTCCCACGCGGCGCGCCAGGCGGCGTCGGAGTCGAGGTAGTTGTTGTAGGACATCTCCTTGCCGTGCAGCTGCTCGGCGTTGGCGAGACCGCCCGTGCCGCCCGTGTAGAGGGCGGCGCCCTGGTGCGGGTTCTCGCCGTAGCGCAGGGTGGCCTTGCGCTGGTAGGCGCCGCCGGTGAACGACGGGAAGTCACCCTCCTCTCCGTACGTGCCGGCGAACCAGTTGGCCACGGCCACGTCGTACGAGGCCGTGTGGGCGTAGGCGATGCCGGCCAGGCGCCGGCGCTCGGCCAGCGTGAACCCGCCCTCGGCCACGGCGGCGAGCACGTCGCCGTAGAAGCCGGGATCGACCACGACCGCGCAGGTGTTGTGGTTCTTCGCGGCGCCACGGATCATGGCGGGCCCGCCGATGTCGATCTGCTCGACGCACTCCTCACCGGACGCCCCCGAGGCCACCGTCTCCTGGAACGGATAGAGGTTGACGACCACGAGCTGGAACGGGTCGATCTCCAGCTCCTCCAGCTGGGTCACGTGGTGGGGCTTGGTGATGTCGGCCAGCAGCCCGGCGTGCACGCGCGGGTGCAGGGTCTTGACCCGTCCGTCGAGGCACTCGGGGAACCCGGTCAGCTGCTCCACCTTCGTCACCGGGATCCCGAAGGACGAGATCGCGGCCGCGGTGCCACCGGTCGAGACGATCTCCACGCCTGCGCCGTCGAGGCCTCTGGCCAGCTCTTCGAGACCGGACTTGTCGTATACAGCGATCAACGCGCGCCGGATGGCGATGCGAGTCACGTGGATTCCCCTCCTGTGTGGTTGCCGATGCGGACGCTGCGTCCGCTGACCGTCCAGCCCTCGCGAGCCATCCGGCCGACGATCTCGACGAGCAGACGGCGCTCGACGGTCTTGATGCGCTCGTGCAGGACGGCTTCGTCGTCGTCGGGGAGCACGGGCACCGCTTCCTGGGCGACGATCGGCCCGCTGTCGACGCCCTCGTCGGCCAGCATCACCGTGCAGCCGGTCACTTTGACGCCGTGGGCCAGCGCGTCGCGCACGCCGTGGGCGCCGGGGAACGACGGCAGGAGCGCGGGGTGTGTGTTGAGCAGGGGAAAGGCCTGGAGCGTGGGCTTGCCGAGAATTTTCATGAAGCCCGCCGACACGACCAGGTCAGGCTCGTACGCGGCGATCCTGGCCGCGATGGCCACATCCCATTCCGCCCGTGTCGCGTAATCGCCCACTTTTTCCACAAAAGTCGGGATGCCTGCCTTCGAGGCCCTGACCAGCCCCTCTATCCCCTCCCTGTCGGCGCCGACCGCGACCACGCGAGCACCGTAAGACGGGTCGGCAGAAGCGTCCAGCAGGGCCTGTAGGTTGGTTCCAGAGCCGGAGACGAGGACGACGAGCCGCCCAACCTTAGACACGCACACTCTCCCAAGAGGTAACAGGGTGGGGCTGTCAGCGTATCTGTTCCTCGCCCGGCGACGCAGAGGAGGTCAGGTGTCGACACCGGTGAAGGCACCGGCAGGCCAGCAGCCCGCTGAATCGGCGGGCCGCCGAGCGATCTGGTTGTCCATCGCAGCGCTGGCCATGACGTTCATGTTGCCGCTCGCGGGCCTGGTCATGGCGTTGTTCGCGCTCATGGCCGGCATCAAGGCTCTGCCGCTGCTCAAAGGCGAGGGCAAGCCCACGGGCGTCGCTGTGGGCGGCATCACCGTCTCTGCGATCGCCCTGGCGCTGTCCGCGATGGCCACGGGAATGCAGCTCTACCTGATGGACGAATACTCCGCCTACCAGGAGTGCATGAAGGGCGCGGGCACGGTGTCGTCCCAGGGCGAGTGTTTCACGCAGTTCAGGGACGCGGCTGAGCGCAAGCTCCCGGCCGACGTGCTCGAACTGCTCGGCGCCATGCAACCGTAGGCGCGTCTCTTCACGCGGACCTGGCCTCAGGCCGGTCGGCCGCCCGCCGCCAGGGTCACCGTGCGACGCGGAAGAACTCCCGCAGGTCGCCGACCAGCAGGTCGGGCGTTTCCAGCGCCGGGAAGTGGCCACCCCGGTCGAACTCCGACCAGTGGCGGACGGTGTTCGCCGGGTCGGCGAGGGTGCGGATCGTCATATCCGCCGCGAACACCGCGATCCCCTGCGGCGGCGCCGGCACGGACGGCCACTCCGCCTGGTCGGCGCCGAACTGGCCGGAGGCCATCTCGCGGTAGGCGCGCATGCCCTCGTACAGCATGTCGGCCGAGGACGCGCCGGAGCCGGTGAACCAGTACAGGCTCACGCCGGTGAGCAGCCGGTCGCGGTCCACCGCGTCATCGGGTAGATCGGCGGCAGGATCAGTCCATTCTTTGAACTTCTCCGCGATCCACGCCAGCTGTCCGATCGGCGAGTCGTTCAGCGAGTAGCCAAGGGTCCGCGGGCGGGTGGACTGCAGGTGCAGATAGCCGAGGCCGTCCTGGCGGGCGGCGTTGAAGCGCTCGGCGCGGGCTCGGTCCGCGCCGGACAGGCCGTCCAGCTCGATGGGCGGGCCGAAGGGGTACGGCGACGGACCGTTGATATGGGTGGCGACCACACGACCCGGGGCGGCCATGGGCAGCAGCATGGTCACACCGCCCCCGACGTCACCGCCTTGCGCGGCGAACCGCTCGTACCCGAGCCGGGCCATCAGCTCCCCGAACGCGGCGGCCACCCGGAACAGGTTGCCCCAGCCCGGGTCCCGCACCGGGTTGGAGAACGCGAAGCCGGGCAGCGACGGGACCACGACGTGGAACGCGTCCGCCGGATCACCGCCGTGCGCGCGAGGGTCGGTCAGCGGCCCGATCGCGTCCAGGAAGTCCACGAACGAGCCGGGCCAGCCGTGGAAGAGAATCAGCGGCAGCGCGTCCGGCTCGGGCGAGCGGACATGCAGGAAGTGGATGTCCTGGCCGTCGATCGTGGTCACGAACTGCGGGTACCCGTTCAGTGTCTTCTCCTGCGCACGCCAGTCGAAGCCGTTCGCCCAGTAGCCCGCCAAGTCCTTGAGGTAGTCCACGGGAACGCCGCGCTCCCACCCGGTTCCGCGGATCTGCCGGGGCCAGCGGGTGCGGGTGAGGCGATCGCGCAGGTCGTCCAGTTCGGCCTGCGGAATGTCGACGCGGAACGGACGGATGTCCGTGTTGGAGTTCATACCGGGAACGTAGGAGCGATACCGGAACCAGCCGTTCCTGTATGCGGGCAGACTTTGCCCTATGTCGGACACAGCACAACGACTGCTGCGGCTGCTCTCCTTGTTGCAGACGCCGCGGGACTGGAGCGGACCAGAGCTGGCCGAGCGTCTCGGCGTCACCGCGCGCACCGTGCGCAACGATGTCGAACGCCTGCGCGGTCTCGGCTATCCGGTGCACGGGATCAGGGGCGTCACCGGCGGTTACCGGCTCGGACCTGGTGCGCGGTTGCCGCCGCTGCTGCTCGATGACGACGAGGCGGTCGCCGTCGCGGTCGGCCTCCGGGTGGGCGCCACGCAGGGAGCGGTCACCGGCATCGAGGAGGCGGCGCTGCGTGCCCTGACCAAGCTGGAACAGCTGCTGCCGTCACGGCTTCGCCACCGTGTCAACGGCTTGCGCGCCTACCTCGTCCCGCTCCCGCACGCGGGTTCCCGGGTGGACGCCGACACGCTCACCGCGATCGCGGCGGCCTCGCGCGACCACGAGCGGCTCCGGTTCGACTACGCCGCACATGACGGGTCGGCCGGCCGCCGCGAGGTCGAGCCGCACCGGCTCGCGCACAGCCGTGGCCGCTGGTACCTGGTCGGGTGGGACGTCGCGAGGTCCGACTGGCGCACGTTCCGGGTGGACCGGATGCGGTTGCGGACCCCGAACGGCCCCCGGTTCACGCCACGCGAGGAACCCGGCGGTGACCTCGTCGGCCATGTCACCACCGGCCTGGCCACCGCGACCTGGCAGTGCAGGGCACGGGTGACGGTCCGCGCACCGGCCGAGCACGTACGCGACCTGCTGCCGTCCGGCGTCCGGGTGGAGCCCTTGGGCGATGACGCCTGCGTGGCCGAGGTCGGCTCGGACACACCGCAGATGCTGGCCTGCTATCTCGGCATGCTCGGCGCCGGCTTCGAGGTCACCGAGCCGCCCGAACTCGTCGCGGAGATCCGCGCGCTGGCCGAGCGCTACCGGCGGGCGGTTCCGGAGGGAACACCTTGACGTACGTCGCCGCGCGGCGTGCCGGCCGTCGAGCCGCCCGACCGGACGGCCGTCACAGCGCTAGTCGCGGTCCCAGGCGTAGGGGTCGACGTAGATGACGTGGCCGCCGCGGTCGTCCGACTCGTCGACGATGTCCTTGCGCGGCGGGCGGGCGTCCGGCCCCGGACTCGGCTCCGGCACGCGCGAGCGGGACTGGGCCAGCGTCTCGGCCGCCGCAGACGCGTGCTCGTCCTGCCAGTCGTCCCTGATGACGGGGATCTCCTGGGTGTCGGCCTCCGTCGCGTCCATCCAGTGGCCGGGCAGCGGGCGCGGATCGGACTCGGCCAGCCCCACCTTGCTCGCCGCCTTGGCCAGCGCGGCCCCGGCCTTGCGCACGGGGGCGGCCGCCTTGTCGAGGGGTGTGCGGGCGCGTTTGTTGAGCAGCAGCAGGTTGGTCACGCCAGCGGAGATGCCCGCGGCCACGCCGACCTCAAGAGCCACCGACAGCGCCACCTCCCAGGGAGACGGCCCGACCGTGGCGAGCTTGCCGCCGCCGATGGGGCCGCCGGACAGCGCGGCCAGGACCCCCGCCACGACGCCTGTGGAGACCCCGCTGAGGAACCCCCACAGCGGCGCCGCCTCGTAGGACGGCGACGGCGAGATCCTGGCCACCATCACGCCCGCCACCGCTCCGGCCGCGAACGGCAGCGCGATCACCGCCATCATCCACGCCGGCACGGTGCCGCTCTCCGGCAGCGCCCCCAGCAGCGGCAGGCTCGGAACCGTGCCGAGTTGCACCCCGGTGGGCGCGACCAGGGTGTCGGCGCCGATCGCGAACCCCGGCCCCGCGATGTAGGACAGGGCCCAGACGACGGCGTTGAGGGCGTAGAGGAGTTGCAGCAGCAACAGCAGCACCCCGCCCACGAACCCGGGCGAGAGCACGCTGGACAGCTCCTGGATCTGCCCGAAGTTGAGCACGATGGCGACCAGCACGAGCGCGAGCCCGGCCACGAGCAGCACCGCCGTGGCGACGGCCGTGCCGACGGTCAGGGCGCGCACCCGCTCGGGCAGCAGCCGCAACATGACCCGCCAGGGCCCGATCATCCGCGCCGTGGCCAGCGAGCCGGCGAGGAACGCCAGCACGAAGTGGCTGAACAGCGTCTCGCCGAGGAACGGCTGGGTGATCTCGTTGCGCGCGACGAGCGCGATCAGTCCGGCGAGCAGCGCATACGGGGCCGCCAGCGACACCCCCGCCTGCACCACGAGCACCAGCTGGGCCCGCCGCCGGGCCCCCGCCTGCGCCTTCGGGCTGTTCTTCGGCAGCCGGGCGGGCAGGCGCAGCCGCAGGTCGGCGTCGCGAGCCATCCATCGTGCCGCGCGGTAGAGCAGCACGGCGGGCAGCAGCATCAGCCCCAGCGGCAGCAGGCCGACCCGCCCGCCTGGGATCGCGAACCCGGCGTGGTGCGCGGCCAGCCAGAGCTGCGCCGCCGTACGGAACACGCCCGGCAGCCCGGCTTCGAGCGTGCCGCGTGGCGCTGCGATCCAGCCGACCAGCGTGAGCGTGGTGAGCGCCGCCAGCCCGACGCCGAGCGTGGCGGCGGCCGCCAGCATCCCCGACACGGGCAGCGGCCGCCTGGTCTCGTCGTCGTCGCTCGAGACCCCGGGCAGTCGGCCGAGCACCGACCGGGGGGCGGCACGTAGCTGGTCGAGAATCGCCGTCACAGTAGGCGATTTTCTCAAGCTTTCCCGACCAGCGCTTGGTTGACGCGCCGCCCGCCCTTACTTTGTGGCCGCCGATCCCGTCCCGGTCGCGCGACGCTCTCCGTCTCCATCCTTCACGACGCTCCTTTACGGCGCTGCCGTGGTTGCCCCAGCCGCCGACCGGGGCCGGCGCCAGTCCAGGGAGACGCTGCTGAGCCGGTCAGTGGCGCGCCGCCGCCACGACGACTCGCTGACCGTGTTCCGTGGCAGACGAGAAGCCCCGCACGGGATCGGTCCCGTGCGGGGCTGCCAGGGCAGGCGCTCAGCGAGCCTGCATGATCTCGCGCATGAGGCGGGCCGTCTCGGAGGGGGTCTTGCCGACGCGGACGCCGACCTTCTCCAGGGCCTCCTTCTTCGCCTGGGCGGTGCCGGCGGAGCCGGACACGATGGCGCCCGCGTGGCCCATCGTCTTGCCCTCTGGGGCGGTGAAGCCCGCGACGTAGGCCACGACCGGCTTGGTGACGTGCTGCTCGATGTAGGCGGCGGCCCGCTCCTCGGCGTCGCCGCCGATCTCGCCGATCATCACGATCGCGTCGGTGGCGGGGTCTTCCTGGAACGCCTGGAGCGCGTCGATGTGCGTGGTGCCGATGACCGGGTCGCCGCCGATGCCCACGGCGGTGGAGAAGCCGAAGTCGCGAAGCTCGTACATCAGCTGGTAGGTGAGCGTGCCGGACTTCGAGACCAGGCCGATGCGGCCGGCGGTGGTGATGTCGGCGGGGATGATGCCGGCGTTGGAGGCGCCGGGGGAGGCGATGCCCGGGCAGTTGGGGCCGATGATGCGGGTCTTGTTGCCCTTGGCCACCGCGTAGGCCCAGAACTCGGTCGAGTCGTGCACCGGCACGCCCTCGGTGATGACCACGCAGAGCGGCATCTCGGCGTCGATGGCCTCCTTGACCGCGTCCTTGGTGAACGCCGGGGGCACGAACACGACCGACACGTCGGCGCCGGTCTGCTCCATCGCCTCCTTGACCGTCCCGAACACGGGCAGGCCCTCGTGCGTGGTGCCGGCCTTGCGGGCGTTGACGCCGCCGACCACGCGGGCGCCGGAGGCGAGCATGCGGCGGGTGTGCTTGGTGCCCTCGCCGCCCGTCATGCCCTGAACGATGATCTTGCTGTTCTCGGTCAACCAGATGGCCATGGGTCACACACCTGCCGCAGCGAGCTCGGCGGCCCGCTTGGCCGCGTCGTCCATCGTGTCTACCAGCTCGACCCGCGGGAGTGCGGCGTCGGCCAGGATCTGCCGCCCGAGCTGGGCGTTGTTGCCGTCGAGGCGGACCACCAGGGGATGGGTCACGGCCTCGCCACGGCTCTCCAGCAGCTTGAACGCCGAGACGATGCCGTTGGCGACGGCGTCGCAGGCGGTGATGCCGCCGAAGACGTTCACGAAGATCGACTTGACGCTCGGGTCGGAGAGGATGATCTCCAGGCCCGCGGCCATGACCTCGGCCGAGGCGCCGCCGCCGATGTCGAGGAAGTTCGCGGGGGACGGCTTGCCGGGGAACTGCTCGCCCGCGTAGGCCACCACGTCGAGCGTGGACATGACCAGGCCCGCGCCGTTGCCGATGATGCCGACGTCGCCGTCGAGCTTGACGTAGTTGAGGTCCTTCTCCTTGGCCTTGGCCTCGAGCGGGTCCTCGGCCGCCTTGTCGGCGAGCGCCTCGTGGTCGGGCTGGCGGAACGTGGCGTTGTCGTCGAGGGTGACCTTGCCGTCGAGGGCCTTCACCTGGCCGTCGGCCGACAGGATCATGGGGTTGACCTCGACGAGCGTGGCGTCTTCGTCGACGAAGCAGCACCACAGCTTCTCGATGAGCTCGGCGGCGCCGTCGAGCGCCTTGTCCGGCAGGCCGCCGGCCACCGCGATCTCGCGGGCCTTGGCGCGGTCGATGCCGGTCAGCGCCGAGACCGGCACCTTGGCGACCTTCTCCGGCGCGGTGTGGGCGACCTCTTCGATGTCCATGCCGCCGGCGGCGGAGCAGATCGCGAGGAATGTACGGTTGGCGCGGTCGAGCAGGAAGGAGAAGTAATACTCCTCCGCGATCGCGCTGGCCTCCTCCACGAGCACCTTGTGGACCGTGTGGCCCTTGATGTCCATGCCGAGGATGGCGGTGGCCTTCTCGACGGCGTCGGCGGCGTCGGCCGCCACCTTCACACCGCCGGCCTTGCCACGGCCACCGGTCTTGACCTGTGCCTTGACAACAACGCGGCCTGTCAGCTCCTCGGCCGCCGACCGCACCTCCTCCACGGTGTGGGCGACGATGCCGCGTGGCACCGGGATGCCGTAGTCAGCGAAGAGTTCCTTCGCCTGATGTTCGAACAGGTCCACGAGGGGTCCGTCCTCTTCCCATTTGTCGCTCACCCTCCTCACTCGCTCCGTGGAGTGCCTTCTGCGTCGGCCCTCCACTCCGCTCGCTGCGTCGGGTTCGCTCCTTGCTTATCCGACTGAATGTTCGACGCTTGTCCGACTGATGTTCGGCGGCCCGGGCACCTGCACTTACGGTCGCGTCCGCTTCGCCGTTCGGTGGCATCGTGCCTCGCTCTCTCACGGCGAGCTCCTACGCTCAGGGTGCGTGCCGGGCGTTTCCGCCAGTGAAGCCTAGCCCGAAGCTTGACCTGACCAGGTCATCGGGTGGGGGTTCTCGCGCTATGTGACGGTGATCTCACTTCTCCACGACGGCATCTGCACGAATTTTGCACCGATTCGACGGCATACGCCCCGGTTCTCGATATACGGTCGTGATCTTCGATTGGCAGAATCGATGCCTCTTCCTTTTGGAACCAGAGGAAACTTGTATGAACCGATTTGTCGCGGCCGGGCGGTGACCACGGCCGCACGCACGGGGGCACACGGCGTTCCTTGAGGAAGACCCGATCCGCTCGCTCGGCGGCATTCCGTAATGGCCGGCCCGCCGAGCCGCTCCACAAGGCCCTACTTCTGCCTTGACCTCAACAACAGAACTTCGACGAAGGAAATCCGCATGAAGCGAATCCTGACCGGCGTGGCGTTAGCCACGACCGCCGCGCTGGTGACCGCCACCCCGGCGATGGCCGCCCCCAAGGACCCCGTGGTCGCCGTCAAGAAGCGGATGACCCCCGGCAAGGGGGTGAGCTTCACCGAGCGCACGACCGTCTCCCAGGGCAACAAGCGCGAGGTGTTCCTCCGGCGCAGCGGCACCCTGCAGTTCAGCAGGTCGGGCATCGCCGCCTCCGACATCACCGGCAAGCTCAACATCACCTCCAAGGACCTGGGCGACGTACCGGACAGCGAGTTCGGCGAGATCCTCAGGGCCGTGGCCAAGCCTGAGCGCACGATCAGGGTCGGCACCACGGCCTACCTCTCCGGCAACATGTGGACGACCCTGCTGCCCGAGGGCAAGACCTGGTTCAAGGCGCCCAAGGGCCCGCCCGGCGGCATCACCGGCACGTACGGCCAGCCCGTCAACGTCGGCGAATACTCCACGCTCAAGACCCTGCTCAAGGGCGCCAAGGCCACCAGCCACGGCTACAAGGGCACCATCAAGCTGGGCGCCCTGTGGAAGGCCTCGCCCTGGCTGCGCGCCGGCTCGCCGAGCAAGCCGTCCGCCAAGGCGCTGAAGGCCCCGATCGCGTGGCGGCTCACCGTGAACGCGGCCGGCCTGCCGACGCGCCTCGTCACGACGTTCTCCTCAACGGTGAACGGCACCGACGACAAGGGCAGCGTGAGCGTGGACACGAGATACACCGGCTGGGGCAAGGCCGTGTCGATCAAGGCGCCGGCGGCCAAGGACGTCGCGACCTCGTTCGAGGACGGCCGGGAGGACATCTCCAGCCTGACCGAGATCCCCCTCGGCGTGTTCGCCGTCACCGGCTGACCTGCTGACCGTCCGCGCCTCTCCCTCCTCAGGACGGGAGAGGCGCGTACCGGGCGGGATGGGCGCCGCGCAGAGCGGGACGGATGCCGTACCGGACGGGAAGGGCGCGGCCGCGCGGGAGAGGGGCGGCCGGGCTCAGCCCAGTCTGGACTCCCGGAGGGCCGCCCATTCGAGAGAGTGCCTGATGCCCTCGTCGAGGGAGTGGCGGGCCTGCCAGTCCAGCAGGCGGCGGGCCCGGTCGCTGCGGGTGTAGGCGCCGGGCACGTCGCCGGGGCGGGCGGGGGCCTCGACGACCTCGATGGGACGGTCCACGACCCGGTTGAACGCCTCGGCCAGCTCGCGGACCGTGGTGCCCGCGCCGGTGCCCAGGTTGATCACGTCGGTGTCCAGTCCGTCGAACCTGCGCAGGGCCGCCACGTGCGCGGTCGCCAGATCCCAGACGTGCACGTAGTCGCGGATGCCGGTGCCGTCTCTCGTCGGGTAGCCGGTGCCGGTGATCTGGAAGGGCACGCCGTCCTCGTACGCCTCGATCATCTTGCCCAGGGCGTGGCTGGGACGGCGCAGTTGCAGGCCGGTGCGCATCCGCGGGTCGGCGCCGACCGGGTTGAAGTAGCGCAGGGACAGGATCCTGATCGGGAGGCCGGCCGCGATGTCGGCGAACATCGCCTCGCACACCGCCTTGGTCTGCGCGTACGGGCTCTGAGGGGCGAGCGGCGAGTCCTCGTCCACCGTGTGGTCCGCGCCCGCCTGGTAGATCGACGCGGAGGAGCTGAAGATCATCCGCTCGCACCCGTTGCGGAGCAGGTGGTCGACGAGTTCGAGGCTCTTGGCGACGTTCGCGCGGTAGTAGCCGATGGGGTCGGCCACGGAATCCGGCACCACGATGAGCGCCGCGCAGTGGACGACAGCCTCGATATCCGGATTTTCGGCGAATATCTTGTCAATCAGTGGGCCATCGCCGATATCTCCCTCATAGAACACCCGCCCTTCGGCGAACTCCCTCCGCCCCGTCACAAGGCTGTCCAGAATCACGGGAGTGATCCCGGCGTCCAGGCACGCCGACGCGACCGTGCTGCCGATATAACCCGCCCCGCCAGTTATCAGAACACGCATCCCAGCACCCTAGCCTCGCCTCAGCTCTCCTGCCCGTCCCATCCTTTACGGCTCCGCCAAGGCCGGCCACCCACCGCACGCCGGCCGGGGACCTTCCAGGGCAACGCTTTCTGACCCTTCAGTGGCGCGCCGCCGCCACGGCGCGCCCCGCAGGCCGTGTTCCGTGGTGACCCGTTGCCCCGTGGCGACCGGCGCCGCGTGAACCGCTCACGCCGGGCCCCTCCGTCTCCGTACCGACGGGTATCGAGGTGCGGCAGGCCGCTCTCAGAAACGGTGGCCGGGGACGTCCGGTGACCGGCGGTTTCGGCGGTGGTCCATGGGACGTCATCCGGCGGCCCAGGCTGCGGTAAA
Source organism: Nonomuraea sp. B10E15 (assembly GCF_039871615.1). Classification (NCBI taxonomy): domain Bacteria; kingdom Bacillati; phylum Actinomycetota; class Actinomycetes; order Streptosporangiales; family Streptosporangiaceae; genus Nonomuraea; species Nonomuraea sp. B10E15. Next base: position 167,227 of record NZ_JBDPMB010000010.1, on the reverse strand, counting down.
GACTGGCCTGCGCTCTGGTCTTGGCGGCGTTGGCGTGCGACATTTCCTGATATGGGCAGGGACGTGCCAGTCGTCGCCTTCAGCCGGGACGACCGCCGGAAATATCGGGAAAAGGTGCGTCGGTGCCTCGACGTCTTCGCCCAGATGTTGCGCGAATCCCGCTTCGACTTCGAACGCCCGCTCGCCGGACTGGAGATCGAGCTCAACATCGTGGACGCGCGCGGCGAGGCCGTCATGCGCAACGCCCAGGTGCTCGCCGCCATCGAGCGGCCGGACTGGGCGACGGAGCTGGGCCAGTTCAACATCGAGATCAACATCGAGCCCCGGGAGCTCGGCGGCGACGGCGCGCTCCTCCTGGAGAACGACATCAGGGCGCGGCTCAACCACGCCGAGGATCGCGCCCGCTCCCAGGACGCCCACCTGGCCCTGGTCGGCATCCTGCCCACCCTGCGCGAGCAGGACATCGGCGAGGGCACGCTCTCCGCGAACCCCCGCTACCGCCTGCTCAACGAGCAGATCTTCGCGGCCCGCGGCGAGGACCTGCACCTGTCCATCGAGGGCGTCGAACGCCTCGACACGCACGCGGACAGCATCACGCCCGAAGCCGCCTGCACCAGCGTGCAGCTCCACCTTCAGGTCAGCCCCGAGGCGTTCGGCGCCCACTGGAACGCGGCCCAGATCATCGCCGCCCCCCAGGTCGCGGCCGCGGCCAACTCGCCCTACCTGTTCGGCAAGGAGCTGCACCGCGAGACCAGGATGGCGCTGTTCGAGCAGGCCACGGACACGCGGCCGGCGGAGCTGAAGACGCAGGGCGTACGGCCGAGAGTCTGGTTCGGCGAGCGGTGGATCACGAGCGTCTTCGACCTCTTCGAGGAGAACGTCAGCTACTTCCCCGCGCTGCTGCCCCTCTGCGAGAGCGAGGACCCGCGCGCGGAGCTCGAACAGGGCCGCATGCCGGAGCTCCACGAGCTCACCCTGCACAACGGCACGATCTACCGCTGGAACCGGCCGGTGTACGCGGTGGTGAACGGGGTGCCGCACCTGCGCGTCGAGAACCGGGTGCTGCCCGCCGGACCCTCCGTGGCCGACATCACCGCCAACGCGGCCTTCTACTACGGGTTGATGCGCGTCCTGCCGTACGCCGAGCGGCCGCTGTGGAGCCGGATGTCGTTCCAGGCGGCGGCCGACAACCTCGCCGCCGCGGCCCGGCACGGGCTGGACGCGCGGCTGTACTGGCCAGGGGTGGGCGAGGTGCCCGCGGCCGAGCTGATCCTGCGCCGCCTGCTGCCCATGGCCCAGGAGGGGCTGGCCGCGTGGGGCGTGGACGGGCCCGTCGCCGACCGGCTGCTCGGCATCATCGAGGGACGCTGCATCGCTGGCCGTACGGGCGCGAGCTGGCAGGTGGAGCACGTGCACGCGCACGGAGGCGACCGGCACGAGGCGCTGCGGGCCATGACGCTGGAGTACATCGAGCGCATGCACAGCAACGAGCCCGTGCACACTTGGGATGTGTGAAGCCTGTGATCCGAGCCCTGGTTCTCGTCCTGGTCCTGCTGGTCGGCGCGTGCGGCATCACCCGGCCGGCGTCCATGGACACGGAGGGCGCCGACTCCTTCGAGGAGGACGTCCGCACGGCACGTACGTTGTCGGAGGCGTTCTGGAAGCAGCAGTTCGAGCAGTTAGGCCGGATATATCGGCCACTGACCGCCTTCGTCCCCTACGCGGGCCGCTCCGGCCCTGCCTGCGGCAACGAGCCCGCAGTCCCGAACAACGCCTTCTACTGTCCGCTCGGTCACTTCGTCGCGTTTGACCGGGACTGGATGGAGGCGCTGTGGACGGAGATGGGCGACGGATCCGTCTATGTGATCATCCCGCATGAGATAGGGCACGCCGTACAGGCGCAGCTCCAGACGGGCTTCCAGCTGAACGTGCAGGCGGAGCTCCAGGCCGACTGCTACGCGGGCGGCACCCTGTCCGCCCTGGTGAACTCGGGCGCGCTGCGGGCGGAGGAGGGCGACGAGGAAGAGCTGCTCTACAGCCTGGAGGCGGCGGGCGACCCGACGGACGACTGGCTCGACCCCTCGGCACACGGAACGGCGGCGCAACGTCAGGCCTCGTTCGCGAGGGGATACCGGGACGGGGTGAGCGCCTGCTGACGCCGTACGGACCGGACGGCCCTCCACCCCAGGGATGTACGCGCGCGTCAACCGAGAGGATGATGTGTCCGATCATGACCACGCTCTACCTTTGACCCATGTCACTGGAGGAGATCGGCTGGCTGCGCAGGGGCGCGTGCAGGTCCAGCGACCCTGACCTCTTCTTCCCCCTCGCCCCCACACCGCTGCAGGAGGCGCGGGCCAAAGCGGTCTGCGCCGGCTGCCAGGTCATCGAGGAGTGCCGTTCCTACGCGTTAAGGGAGGGCGAGGCGGAGGGCATCTGGGGCGGCCTCACCCCGCAGGAGCGCCGCCGCACCCGCTTCCCCGAGGGCTGGCGCCGTCCCGCCGCCTCCTGACGGCCTGTGTTACGTCGCCCGCCCCCTGAGGGCCTATGCTCCGTCGCCCGCCCCCTGACGACCTGGGCTACGTCGCCCGCCCCCTGACGACGCGGGCGACGTAGCCTGCAGGGGTGCTGCTTCGCTCGATCGCGATCCTCGCCGCCGCCAACATCATGAACAACAAGATCGCCCCCCGGCTCGGCCCGGTGACGTCCGCCGCCGCGACGGCCGCCCTGGTGGCGATGGCCCGCAGGTCCGGCCTTTCGTGGCAGGAGCTCGGCTTCGAGCACGGCCGCCGGGGCGCGATCGCGGGCGGCGCCCTTGCCGCCGGAGTGGCCGCCGTCTACACGGTCGGCATCTCGATGCCGCGCACCAGGCCCCTCTTCCACGACGACCGCGCCCTGTCGCTCTCGCGCGCCCGTGTCTGGGAGGAGGCGCTGATCCAGGTCCCCTTCGGCACGGTCCTGCTGGAAGAGGTGGGCTTCAGGGGCGCCCTCCACGCGTTGCTCCGCCAGAGGCACGGCACGGTCGCCGCCACCGGGGTCTCCTCCGCCCTGTTCGGCCTCTGGCACATCCTCCCGGCCATCGACATGGCCCGCGCCAACCCCGCGCTCGGCGCCCTGGTCGCCGACGAAGCCCCCGGGCGCCTCGACACCGCCCGCGTGGTGGCGGGCAGCGTGGTGTCCACGGCGGCGGCGGGCGTGATGTTCTGCGAGCTACGCCGCCGGGGCGGCCTGCTCACCCCCGTGATGCTGCACCTGGCCACCAACTCCTTCGGCTACCTCTTCGCCCGCCTCGCCGGCAAGCAGAAACCAAGCCCTCGCGCCTCAGCCTGAGATCTTCCGCTCATCCCGTTCTGACCACGTACGGTGACCGTCCCTCCCGTCCCGCGGTAGATCATCTACCCATCCGGGAATGAAGGTTCTCCGCCCGGGAGTGAAGATCCCTCCGGCGCCTTCTGGATCGTTCCACACGACCCCTGCCTCGATGCTCTAACGTCTGCGTGGCGCCCTTCCCGGGAAATCGCTCCTCCTCGGGAAGGGCGTATATCAAGATCGTAATTTCTGATATACGCTGGAGGTACGGAGGTGGTGTTGCATGCGTACAGTGATCGACATCGACAAGGAGCTCCTGGAGGAGGCCCAGCAGAAGCTAGGGACGCCGACCATGAAGGAGACGGTCCACATCGCACTGCAGGTGGTCATCGACAGGGACGCGGAGAGGGCAAGCGCGATCGAGGCCTTCGAGTTCTGGCGCACGGAGGGGAGCCCGGATCTGCTCGACCCGGAGATCATGAAGAATGCGTGGCGACGGCAGGACTGATGTATCTGCTGGACAAGAGCGCGCTCGCGCGCATCCGCACCAGCGACGCGGTCGCGAAGGCGCTCCATCCGCTCTACGCGGCCCGGGCCGTGGCGACCTGCAGCATCATCGATCTCGAAGTGCTCTATAGCGCCCGCGACATCGCCCACTACCAACGCATCCTTCAGGCCCAGCGCGAGTGCGTGCTGCTCCCGATGGACCAGGAGGTGCAGGCACGGGCCCTGGACGTGCAGAAACAGCTCGTAGCGATCTCTCGGCACCGCGGCATCGGGCCCAACGATCTGCTGATCGCCGCCTGCGCCGAGCTGCACGGGGCGACGATCCTGCACTACGACCGCGACTTCGACGTCATCTCCGAGATCACGGGGCAGCCCGCGCTCTGGGTGGTTGCCCCCGGATCGGTGCCGTAGCACCGCGAGGCGGAGGTCAGTCCGTGGAGACGACCTGGAAGCCCTCCGCGTAGCGGCCCTCGCCGAAGCCGGCCTGCTCGCCCCAGGCGGCGAAACGGCTCCTGACGAAGTCGGCGAAGCCCTCCACATGAGCGACCTGGCTCACATGTGACTGCAAGGCCGCGAGCTTGCGGTCCATGGCGCCGGTGACGTCCACCCAGTGATCCGGTGCGGGGCCGCCGGTCAGCCACACCTCACGCACGGTCCAGGCCTCCAGGCCCTCGTCCCGCGCCAGCTCGGGGAAGGCGTAGGGGTTGCGGGCGTCGGGATAGACGGCGTCGAGGGCGGCGCCGCCCACCGCGCGATGGTCGGGATGGCTGGGCGCGACGAACCGGTAGTTACGATCCGGATGGTGGGTGATGACCAGGTCGGGCCTGACCTGCCGGATCACGCGGGCGATGTCACACCTGAGCTCGAGCGACGGCACCACCTGGCCGTCCGGATAGCCGAGAAAACGCAGATCCGTGACGCCGACCGCCTTGGCGGCGGCCCGCTGCTCGGTCCTGCGCAGCTCGGCCATGCCCGAGTTGTCCAGAGTGCGTTCGTTGCCGCCCGCGTCACCGTCCGTGACCAGCAGGTACGTGACCTCCACGCCCCGGTCGACGAACAGCGCCACGCTCCCCGCCGCGCCGAAATCGGCGTCATCCGGGTGGGCGGTCACGACAAGAACCCGGTTGATCTCGCTCTCCGGCAGCATGGTTTTCCTTTCTGGACATTCCGTCGAGCACAACCGGAGCACCGGCGACGGCATTCCGTGCGACGTTTGTCGGTGGGGCGTCTTAACCTAGGTGGGTGCCGACCCAAGTCTCTGTTGACCACCCCTTGCTCGATGGCCTCAACCCGCAGCAGCGCGAGGCCGTGATCCATCATGGCAGCCCGCTGCTCATCGTCGCGGGGGCAGGGTCAGGCAAGACGCGGGTGCTGACGCATCGCATCGCCTATCTGCTGGCCGAGCGCGACGCGCATCCGGGCGAGATCCTCGCGATCACCTTCACCAACAAGGCCGCCAAGGAGATGAAGGAGCGCATCGACCAGTTGGTCGGGCCGCGCTCCAAGGCCATGTGGGTGATGACGTTCCACAGCGCCTGCATGCGCATCCTGCGGCGGGAGGCCAAGCGGCTGGGGTTCCCCTCCAGCTTCTCGATCTACGACCAGGCCGACTCCCAGCGGCTCATGGCGATGGTCTGCAGGGAGATGGAGCTCGACCCGAAGCGCTATCCGCCGCGCTCGTTCTCCGCCCAGGTCAGCAACTTCAAGAACGAGCTGGTCGACTACGAGAGCGCGCTCGACAGGGCGGGCTCGCATCTGGAGAAGACGCTCGCGCAGGCGTACAAGGCCTACCAGCTCAAGCTGACCGAGGCCGGCGCGATGGACTTCGACGACATCATCATGAACACGGTGACGTTGTTCCAGCTCTTCCCCGAGGTGGCCGAGCACTACCGGATGCGCTTCAGGCACGTGCTGGTCGACGAATACCAGGACACCAACCACGCCCAGTACATATTGATCAGGGAGCTGGTGGGGCATCCCGAGCTGCGCACCGCCGACGGCGACCTGGTGCGGTCGGGGGCCGACCAGTCGGAGCTGTGCGTGGTGGGCGACGCCGACCAGTCGATCTACGCCTTCCGCGGCGCGACGATCCGCAACATCCTGGAGTTCGAGCGCGACTATCCCGACGCGCGCACGATCATGCTGGAGCAGAACTACCGCTCCACCCAGAACATCCTGGCCGCCGCCAACGCCGTCATCGCGCGCAACGAGTCGCGCAAGCCCAAGAACCTCTGGTCCGACCAGGGTGACGGCCCCAAGATCGTGGGCTACGTCGCCGACAACGAGCACGACGAGGCCATGTTCGTGGCCCAGGAGGTCGACCGGCTCAGCGACGAGGAGGGCGTCAAGGCCGGCGACGTCGCGGTCTTCTACCGCACCAACGCCGCCTCCCGCGTGTTCGAGGAGATCTTCATCCGCACCGGCCTGCCCTACAAGGTGGTCGGGGGCGTGCGCTTCTACGAGCGCAAGGAGGTCAAGGACCTGCTGGCCTACCTGCGGGTGCTGGCCAACCCGGCCGACGTGGTGTCGCTGCGGCGCATCCTCAACGTGCCCAAGCGCGGCATCGGCGACCGGGCGGAGGCCATGATCGAGGCGCTGTCGTCGCGCGAGCGCATCTCGTTCTGGGACGCGCTGCGCAGGGCCGACGAGGCGTACGGCATGGCCACCCGCTCGCTCAACGCGGTGCGCGAGTTCGTCGCGATGATCGAGGAGCTGATCACCAAGGCCGAGGGCGTGCCGCCGTCCGCGCTGGCCGAGGAGGTGCTGGTGGCCACCGGCTACCGCGCCGAGCTGGAGGCCTCAGAGGATCCGCAGGACGAGTCGCGCCTGGAAAACCTCAACGAGCTCATCTCCGTGGCCTCCGAGTTCGAGGAGGCCAACCCGGAGGGCACGCTGGTCGAGTTCCTGGAGCAGGTGTCGCTGGTGGCCGACGCCGACCAGATCCCCGACGCCGACGGCGGGCAGGGCGTCGTCACGCTGATGACCCTGCACACCGCCAAGGGGCTGGAGTTCCCCGTCGTCTTCCTGACGGCGATGGAGGACGGCGTGTTCCCGCACATCAGGTCGCTGAGCGAGCCCAAGGAGCTGGAGGAGGAGCGGCGGCTGGCCTACGTCGGCATCACCCGGGCCCAGCAGCGGCTCTACCTCACGCGCGCGGCCGTGCGCAGCTCCTGGGGGGCGCCGTCGTTCAATCCCGCCTCCCGCTTCGTCAACGAGGTGCCGGCGCAGCTCGTCGACTGGCGCACCGACCCTGAGAAGTCCGCGTGGAACGCGGCCACGCGGCGCGAGCCGGCCGCCCGGCCCGCCCCGGCGAAGAGCGGCGGGCGCACCGTGCCGTCGCTGGCGCCGGGCGACCGGGTCAGCCATGACGCGTTCGGGCTGGGCACGGTGGTGTCCGTCGACGGGGTGGCGGAGAAGACCAAGGTCAAGATCGACTTCGGCAGCGGCGGTGAGAAGACGCTGCTGCTGGCGTACGCGCCGCTCGAGAAGCTGTAGCTCCGGCCGGCGCAGAAACCCGCGCCCGTCCCTGCCGCCCGCCGCCGGCGGTGAGATCGCTGGTGGCGGGCGTCCGCGCGGACGGTCCGGCAGTCGGGGGTCAGACCAGGCGGCGGGCGGTGGCCCAGCGGGAAAGCTCGTGGCGGTTGGAGAGCTGGAGCTTGCGCAGCACCGACGACACGTGCGTCTCCACGGTCTTGACCGAGATGAACAGCTCCTTCGCGATCTCCTTGTACGCGTAGCCGCGCGCGATCAGCCGCAGCACCTCGCGCTCGCGCTGCGTCAGCGAGTCGAGCTCAGGGTCGATGGACGGGGCCTCCGACGAGGCGAACGCGTCCAGCACGAAGCCCGCCAGCCGCGGCGAGAAGACCGCGTCGCCCTCCGACACCCTGCGGATGGCGTCGGTCAGCTCCTTGCCGCTGATGTTCTTGGTGACGTAGCCTCTGGCGCCGCCCCGGATCACGCCGATGACGTCCTCGGCGGCGTCGGAGACCGACAGGGCGAGGAAACGCACCTGGGAGCCGGAGCCCAGGACGCGGCGCAGCACCTCCTGGCCGCCGCCCCCGGGCATGTGCACGTCGAGCAGCACCACGTCGGGCTGCAGCTCGGCGATCGCCTTGACCGCGGAGTCCACGTCCTCGGCCTCGCCCACCACCTCGATCGAGTCGCCGAGTTCGGCGCGTACGCCGGAACGGAACAGCCGGTGATCATCGACGATCAACACCCGTGTCATGCCTTCTCCACCTTCATGGTCAACATCACTTCCGTGCCCTCGCCGGGCTCGGTGCGCACCCTGGCCGCGCCTCCGTGACGTTCCATTCTCCCGATGATGGACTCCCTGATTCCCATCCTGTCCAGAGGCACGGCGTCAAGGTCGAACCCCTTGCCACGATCCTTCACGAAAATCGTGACCTCTTCACCCTCTACTTCCGCATAGACGGAAATGGACGGACTGCCAGAGTATTTGGCGGCGTTGACCATCGCCTGCCGGGACGCCTTGAGCATGGCGGCCAGCTTGCCCGCCGAATCGAGGTCGATGTCTCCGACGCAGACCACCTCGATGGGCACGCCGTGCGCGTCCTCCTCCTCGGCCGCGATCCTGCGTACGGCGGCCGCCACCGTGGCGTCGGCGTCCTGGGCCGGCTGGTAGAGCCAGTTGCGCAGGTCGCGCTCCTGCGCACGGGCCAGGCGGGTGACCTCGCGCTGGTCGTGGGCGACCCGCTGGATCAGCGTGAGCGTGTGGAGCACCGAGTCGTGCACCATGGCGGCCACTTCGGCGCGTTCCTCCTGCCTGATGCGCTCACGGCGTTCGAGCTGCAGCTCTTTCCACAGGCCGGCCAGCCAGGGGGCGGCGATGACGGCCAGGCCGCCGACCACGACGGCGGTGAACAGCAGCCCCTGGCTGGCCTGGGCCAGCTCGCCCTGTGCCGCCAGGAACCCGGCCCCGCCGATCACGACGAGCACGACGCCGAGCAGCGAGCGCACCCGGTTCTTCCGCATGCTGAGGGCCGCGCCGCTCATCCAGGTCTTGCGGCGTTCCGGGTCCGCCTGCTGCCAGAGGATGAGGGCGCCGATCCCGCCCACGGCGAACGGCAACATGCCGATGCCGCCCTGGGAGGCGCCCGTCAACCAGCCGAACGCCAGCAGCGCCACCCCGATCGCGCTGAACGCGGCGAGCTGGCTCCAGTCACGCTGCGGCGGGGCGGTCCCCTGGTACGGCTGTTTCGGCGCGACCATCCACAACACCGCGTACGCGACCATGCCGATGCCGTCGACGACGCTGAGCAGCACGAACATCAGCCTGATCACCACCGGATCAAGCGAGAGCTGCGTCGCCAGCCCCTGGGCCACGCCGCCGATCAGGCGGCCCTCCATGGGGCGCATCATCCGCCGATAAGGCGTTTCGCCGCTGGGCTCGGCAAGTGTCTTCTGGTCAGCCATAACATGGCCATAGTCACACGTCCCGGGCACAAGGGCATCAGGGAACGACCCCCGGGTCGGGTCAGGGGTGTCCCGGATGCGGGCACACCGCACGCAGGTACACGATGGTGACATGACAGAAGCTCCGCCCAGGGAACCGGCCGCTCCTCACCGTGTGCTGCGACGCAGCAGCGAGGGGCGCTTCCTCATGGGAGTCTGCGCGGGCCTCGGGCGGCACACCGGCATCGACCCCGTGGTGTTCCGCGTGGGCTTCGCGGTGCTGATGCTCGGCTCTGGCATCGGCCTGTTCCTCTACATCGCGGCGTTCCTGCTGATGAAGGAGCCGAACGGCAAGCCCGGCCTCATCGAGCAGTGGACCCGCCGCGACTTCGACGCCGACGCCGTGATGGCGCTGCTGGCCGCGGTGCTGGCGTGCGGCCTGGGGATCAACATGGCGACGGTGTGGCTGGACGTGGGCACGCTCGTGGTGGGCGTGTTCCTGGCCGTGTCGCTGCTGGCCGCGCACGCGAGCGGGGTCGACCTGCTGGGGCTGGCCCGGTCGATGCCCGAGCGGCTCAGCAGGCGCAGGACCGGCGACGGGCGACCGGCGCCGTCCTACACGCCTCCCAGGCCGACGTCTCCGGTACGCCCGCAGTCCGCGGCCACCGGCCTGGGCGAGCCCGCGGCGCAGGAGACAGGCCACCGGCCGGTCCAGGAACCGGTACACGAGACGACCCGCCATCCGGTCCAGGAACCGGCGCAGGAGACGACCCGCCGACCGCCCCACGAGCCGACCCGGGAGTTCACCGGGCTGGTGAGCGAGAACGCTCAGGAGTCGCCGCCGGCCGGACCTGCCCGGGGGCACGACGCCGTCGAGCCGGACGCGGCCCTCGGCGACGCGGTGACGGCGGAGCACGCCGTGCCCCCGTACCAGCCGCCCGCCCACGGACGGCGGCAGCCGCGAACGGCCGCCTACGGCGACCCGTTCGCCCCCAACGGCCCCTACCAGCCGCTCGATCCGGCCAGGAGAGCCGGCGGCTACTCGCCGTACGATCCGGCTCTGTACGCCCGCCCGGCCCCCGCGGAACGGCCCAGGCCGGCACGCCGCCCGAAGTCGTTCATCGGCGTCTTCACCCTGTTGCTGGCTTTCATCATTGGAGGAATCGTCATGGCGGCCCAGGCCAGGACGGTCACTGGCGTGAGCCCGACCATCGTCGGCGGCGCCATGCTCATCACCATCGGCGCCGGGCTGCTGATCGCCGCCTGGTGGGGGCGGGGCGCCGGGCTGGTCGCCGCTGGTACGTTCGTCGCGCTGCTCGTGGGCACGGGGCTGATGCTGGGCGGTGTGCCGAGCAATGTCGGATCGTCGGAATGGACCCCGGCCAGCGTCGCGGAGGCGAGCCGGCACTATGACGCCGGGCTCGGCGACGGCCGGCTCGACCTGTCGGAGCTGGAGCTGGCGCCGGGGTCGACGACGACGTTCACCGCCTCGGTCAAGGCGGGCGAGCTGGTGGTGATCGTGCCACCGACGGCGAGAGTGGAGGTGCGTGCCTCCAACAAGGTCGGCGACATCACGCTGGACCAGTCGGTCCAGGGCGGAGTGGATGTGCGGGTGAACGAAGTGCTGCAACCCGAGGTGAAACCGGACGGCGAGCCCGCCACCCTCGTGCTCGATCTGCGCAGCGGCGTCGGCGACATCGAGGTGCGACGTGGCGCGTGACGTCGAGCGGCCGCGCCGCGTGCACAGGACGGACTGGATGGCCCTGCTCAGCGGCGTGCTTTTTGTCGTTTTGGGTATTTTGGTGGTGACAAGGGCGATCACGGATTGGCTGGTTCTCTGGGGTGTGATGGTGCTGGGATTGGCGTTCGCGGGGCTGGTGGCGATCATCGCCAAGGGGCTGCGCGGCAAGTAGACCTTGACCGGGAATAACACCGGCGTACGTTCGGAGTGTCCGCCTTTCCCCCTGCTCCTGAGGGAGGACGTATGCCCCGAATCACCGTCACCGTCGACGGGATCACCTACGAGGAGGACGTCGAACCGCGGCTCCTGCTCGTCCACCTGCTGAGAGACCGGCTCGGCAAAACCGGCACACCGGTCGGCTGCGACACGAGCAACTGCGGCGCCTGCACGGTCATGCTCGACGGCAAGAGCGTGAAGAGCTGCTCGGTGCTGGCCGTCCAGGCCGACGGCGGCGACGTCGTCACCATCGAGGGCCTGGGCGCCGACGGGTCGATGCACCCGATGCAGCGGGCCTTCCACGAAGAGCACGCGCTGCAGTGCGGATACTGCACGCCCGGCATGGTCATGGCCTCGATCGACCTGCTCAGAGACGATCCCGACCCGTCGGAGGAGACGATCAGGGAGGGCCTCGAGGGCAACCTGTGCCGCTGCACCGGCTACTGCAACATCGTCCGCGCCGTACGGAGGGGCGCGCAGGAGATGGGGCAGGCGGTGAGTTCGCAATGACGGAGATGGACGCCGGCCTGGTCGCCGAGCAGATCGCCCGGAGCGACCAGCTCAACGAGCCGACCGACCGCTCCGAGGTGGGCAGGCCGCGGCGGCGCAAAGAGGACACGAGGCTGCTCACGGGGCGGACGCAGTGGACGGACAACCTCTCGCGCCCCGGCATGCTGCACGTGATGTACCTGCGCAGCCCGATGGCGCACGCCAGGATCACCAGGGTCGACGTGTCGGGGGCGCGTGACCTGCCGGGGGTCGTGGCGGCGTACAGCGGGGAGGATTTCGCCGCCGAGCAGGGCAGCCTGCCGTGCGCCTGGCCGGTGAGCGACGACATCGTCATCCCCGACCACCCGCCGATGGCCGTGTCCGAGGTGCGCTACGTCGGCGAGGCCGTGGCCTGCGTGGTCGCGACCGACCGCTACCGCGCCGCCGACGCGCTCGACGCCATCGAGGTCGACTACGAGCCGCTGCCTGCCGTGCTCGACATGAACGAAGCCCTCGCCGACGGCAGCCCGAAGGTGCACGAGGCGGGCAACAAGGCGTTCAGCGCGAAGATCACGTCGGGCGACCTCGACGCCGCGTTCGAGGGCGCTCCCGTCGTCATCGACCGCACGTACGTGCAGCAGCGGCTCATCCCGAGCGCGATGGAGCCGCGGGCGGTGCTGGCCGACACCGACGGCGAGTCGTTCACGCTCTGGACGTCCACGCAGATCCCGCACGTCCTGCGGGTCATGCTGGCCATGGTGACCGGCGTCCCCGAGCACCGGATCCGCGTGATCGCGCCCGACGTGGGCGGCGGGTTCGGCTCGAAGTTGCAGGTCACCGCGGAGGAGGTGCTGGGCCTGCTGCTCACGCGCAAGCTCGGCAAGCCGGTCAAGTGGACCGAGTCCCGCTCCGAGGGCAACCTGACCGTGCACCACGGCCGCGACCAGATCCAGCACATCAGGCTGGCCGCCGACGCAGACGGGCGCATCAGAGGGCTGCAGGTCGACCTGCTGGCCGACATGGGCGCCTACCTGATGCTGGTGACGCCGGGCATCCCGATGCTGGGCGCGTCGATGTTCAACGCGATCTACAAGATGGACGCGTACGAGTTCGCCTGCACGGGCGTGTTCACCACCAAGATGCCCACCGACGCGTACCGGGGCGCGGGCCGCCCGGAGGCGACGTTCGCCATCGAGCGGATGATGGACGAGCTCGCCGCCGAGCTGCGCATGGACCCGGTGGAGGTGCGCAGGCGCAACTGGATCAGGCACGAGGAGTTCCCATACACGACGATCTCGGGCCTGACGTACGACTCGGGCAACTACGAGGCGGCCACGGACAGGGCGCTGGCGTTGTTCGGCTACGACAAGCTGCGGGCCGAGCAGTCCGACCGGCGTGACAGGGGCGACCCGGTGCAGCTCGGCATCGGCGTCAGCACGTACACCGAGATGTGCGGACTGGCGCCGTCGAGGATGCTCGGCGAGGCCAACTACGGCGCGGGCGGCTGGGAGCACGGCGCGGTGCGCATGCTGCCCACGGGCAAGGTCGAGGTCATCACCGGCACCTCGCCGCACGGGCAGGGCCACGTGACGTCGTGGAGCCAGATCGCGGCCGACGCGCTCGGCGTGCCGTTCGAGGACGTCACGGTGTTGCACGGCGACACGGCGATCGCCCACAAGGGCATGGACACCTACGGCTCCCGCTCGCTGGTCATCGGCGGCGTCGCGGTGCTGAAGGCGTGCGACAAGGTCAAGGACAAGGCCCGCAAGCTGGCCGCGCACGTGCTGGAGTGCTCGCCGGACGACCTGGAGTTCGAGGCCGGGGCGTTCAAGGTGCGGGGCACCGAGTCTCAGCGAACGATCCAGGAGCTGGCCCTGGCCGCGTTCACGGCGCACGACCTGCCCGACGGTGTGGAGGCGCGGCTCGACTCCGAGGCCACGTTCGATCCGGAGAACTACTCCTTCCCGCACGGCACCCACCTGTGCGCGGTGGAGGTGGACACGGAGACGGGCATGGTGAAGATCCGCTCGTACGTGGCGGTCGACGACGTCGGCAAGGTCGTCAACCCGCTGATCGTGGAGGGCCAGGTGCACGGCGGCATCGCGCAGGGCATCGCGCAGGCGCTGTTCGAGGAGGCCGTCTACGACGCCGACGGCAACCTGCTGACCACCACGATGGCCGACTATCTGCTCCCGTCGGCGGCGGACCTGCCGGGCTTCACCCTCGACCGCACAGAGACGCCGGCGACCAGCAACCCGCTGGGCGTCAAGGGCGTCGGCGAGGCGGGCACGATCGCCTCGACCCCGGCCGTGGTGAACGCCGTCGTGGACGCCCTGCGCCCGCGCGGCGTGCACGACGTACGGATGCCGTGCACGCCGGAACGCATCTGGCGGGTCCTCAACGACGGCGCGCAGGAAGGAGCACGGCCATGATCCCCGCGCAGTTCGACTACGCCCGGCCCGCCTCGCTGGAGGAGGCCTGCCAGGCGCTCGCCTCCGACGAGGAAGCCAAGGTGCTGGCGGGCGGCCAGTCGCTGCTGCCGCTGCTGCGGATGCGGCTGGCGTACCCGTCGACGCTGGTGGACGTCGGCCGGCTGCCGGATCTGAAGGGCGTGCACGATCGCGGCGACCACGTCTTCATCGGCGCGATGACCACGCACGACGAGGTCGTGCGCTCCGACGTGGTCACCGCGGGATGCCCGCTGGTGGCGCTGGCCACGGCCATGGTGGCCGACCGGGCGATCCGGCACCGGGGCACGTTCGGCGGCTCGCTGGCGCACGCCGACCCGGCGGGCGACCTGCCGGCCGTGGTGCTGGCACTGGACGGCGTGCTCGTGGCCAGGTCGGCGGAGGGTGAGCGGGAGATCCCCGCCGCCGGCTTCTTCGTCGACTACCTGGAGTCGGCGCTGGAGCCGGGCGAGATCCTGACCGGGGTGAAGATCCCGAAGCTGGGCGCGGGCTGGGGTTTCCACTACGAGAAGTTCCACAGGACCGCGCAGTCGTGGGCGATCGTCGGGGTGGCGGCGGCGGTCAAGCGTTCCAACGGCGCGATCACCGAGGCCAGGATCGGGCTGACGAACATGGGAGAGAAGCCGCTGCGCGCCCGAGCCACCGAGTCGGCCCTGCGGGGCGTGGAGCTCGGTGACCAGGTGCGCCTGGCGTGCGAGGAGGCGGCCGCCGACACCTCTCCGCCGGCCGACCTGCACGCGCAGCCCGACTACCGGCGGCACCTGGCCAGGGTGCTGACCCATCGGGCGGTACGCGCGGCGGCCGGATCGCCCTGATCTCAAGGGGGCATCCCTTCCGGGGTGCCCCCGCCCCGGCGTAGTGTCGCAACGGAGAAGGAGCGGTCGATGGCGATGCGTTTCGAACACGAGTTCACGGTTCCTGTTCCGGTCGAGCAGGCCTGGGCGGTGCTGCTCGACGTCGAGCGGGTCGCTCCGTGCCTGCCGGGGGCAAGCCTGGACGTCTTCGAGGGCGACGAGTTCACCGGCAGGATGAAGGTCAAGGTCGGCCCGATCACGGTGACGTACAAGGGCTCGGCCGCGTTCGAGGAAGTGGACAAAGACTCCCACACGCTGACGCTCAAGGCGTCGGGCAAGGAGTCGAGAGGGCCGGGCACGGCCTCCGCCACGGTCAAGGCGCGGATGACGCCGCGCGAAGGGGCCACGGCGGTGGCCGTGGAGACGACGTTCAACGTGACCGGCCGGCCGGCCCAGTTCGGGCGGGGCGTGATGGCCGAGGTCGGCGCCAAGCTCATCGACAGGTTCGCCGAGAACCTGGCCGCGCTGCTGTCCGAGTCGACCGTCGAGCCCGCCCCTCCGCGGGAGGAGGATCGGCCTGTCGCGGCGGTGCCGGAGCCCGGCGAACCCGAGGAGATCCGGCAGGAGGTGCGGCCCGTTGGCACGTTGCGCACGTCGCGCACGGCCGACGAGGAGGCGCTCGACCTGCTGGAGATCGCCGGGCAACCGCTGCTCAAGCGGCTGGCGCCGATCGCGGGCGCGGTCGCGGCGCTGCTGGTCATCCTCTGGGTGATTCGTCGGCTTATGCGCTGATTTTTGGGCAAATATTTGATCAAGTCCTGACGCTTCCCCTCCGGCAGGGGCAGCCATCCCCGCAGAGGACTACTGGGGGGACTCGGCATGCCGGACTGCACCGTCGTCGTCATCACGTACAACGACGCGGCCCGCCTGCCCAGGGCCGTACGCTCCGTGCTCGGGCAGTCGCTGCGCGACCTGGAGGTGATCATCTCCGACGACGCCAGCACGGACGGCACGCCGGAGGTGGCGGCCCGGCTCGTGGCCGGCGACCCCCGGGTCCGCTACCTGCGCAGGCGGCACAACAGCGGCGGGTGCGGGGCCCCGCGCAACGACGGCATCGACGCGGCGACCGCGCCGTACGTCATGTTCCTCGACAGCGACGACGAGCTGCCCCGGCACGCGTGCAAGAGCCTGCTCACCGAGATCGAGCGCACCGGCGCCGACTTCGTGTCGGGGCAGATCTCGCGTCTGTACGAGCGGACCGGCCGCCTGCAGCCGTACTACCCGTGGTTGTTCGCCCGGCGGCGGGTGGTCGAGGGCATCCGCGAGGAGCCCGCGTTGTTCCTCGACAGCTTCACCACCAACAAGCTCTACGACCTGGGCCGGCTGCGCGCCGCCCGGCTGCGTTTCCCCGAGGACATCCACTACGAGGACCACGTCTTCGCCGCCGAGTTGTACGCGCTGTCACGCAGGTTCGCCGTCGTGCCGTGGACGGTCTACCACTGGCACAGGGCGCCCACGAACGAGTCGATCTCGCTGAGCATCGACGACCTGGACAACGTGCGCCAGCGGGTCACGGCCGCCCGGATGAGCGACGACGCCCTGCGCCGGCACGGGGCCGGCGACCTGGTGCCGCACCGCCAGCGCCGCTTCCTCCGCCAGGACCTGCGCGTCTACCTCAACCCGCTGCCGTCCCGCGACCTGGTGTGGATCAAGGAGTTCGCCTCCATCGTGCGGCCGTACCTGGAGGAGATCCCCGGGGACGCGCTGGACGAGATGGCGCCCCTCGACCGGGTCTGCTGCCGGCTCATCCTGGACGACCGGATCGAGGACCTGCGGATCGCGGCGGGCTCGCTCACCGGGCCGAGAGCCGCCCCCAGGGCCGCCGTGCAGCACGACGGGCGGACGTACTGGGGCACCACGGTCTCGCCCGGCATGGACATCACCCGGCTGCGGCTGGCGGAGCTGCCCTACTCGGCGTCCAGGCTGCGGCACGAGGCGACCGCCCTGTCCTCGGACGGCGAGCGCGTACGGATGACCGTGCGCAGCTACGACCCGTTCGGCAAGCTGCCGCTGGAGTGGAAGGCGTTCCTGCAGCTCGGCGGGAAACGCGTCCCCATCACGCCGCGGCCGTCCGGCGACGGCGGGTACGTCAGCGAGGTCGTCTTCACGCCCACCGGCAAGTGCGATCCGCGCATCGGCTTCACCAGGACCTCCGACGGGCACACCACGACCGACCGGATCATCGTCGACCCGCGCACCGAGCCCATCGAGTTGCCCGGCCGCACGGTGAAGGCGGAGGGCCACGCCGCGTACCTGTGCGTGCGTCCCGTGGCCGGGCCGCGGCCCGTGTGGCAGCGGGTCAAGCGGCGCCTGCTCAGGCGGTACAGCACGCCGCGGAACAAGTTGCGGGCGTACAAGGTGCTGATCCGCCTGTTGCCGCGGCGCGGGGACCTCGCGCTGTTCGAGTCGGACGTCGGGAAGGGCTACAGCGGCAGCCCGCGGGCCCTGCACGAGGAGGTGCGGCGGCGCGGGCTGCCGATCGAGGTGGTCTGGTCGGCGGCGAAGGGGCGCGGCGGGTTTCCCCAAGGCGTGCGGCGGGTGCGCAGGGGCAGCTGGCGTCACGTCTGGACGATGGCGCGCGCGGGAATCTGGGTGGACAGCCACGGGTTCCCGCTCGACTACCCGAAGCCGCGGGGCACCCGCTACCTGCAGACCTGGCACGGGCAGGGGATCAAGTCGATCGGCTTCGACGCGCCCGACCTGCGCGGCGACTTCGACCGGCCGCGGGCACGATGGCGGGCCGCGGTCGCCCGGTGGGACGCGCTGGTGTCGCCGAGCGCGGAGTTCTCGCGGGTGTTCCTGCCGTCCAACGGCTACACGGGCAAGGTCTACCGCTGCGGGACTCCGCGCTGCGACGCCCTCGTACGCGGGGAGGGCGCGCGCGACGTTCGGGAACGGCTGGAGATCCCGCCCGGCAGGAAGATCCTCCTGTACGCGCCCACCTACCGGGACCGGGCCAAGGGCAGCGGCCGGTCGGTGCGCGTGGACCTGGAACTCATGGCCGACGAGCTGGCCGGCGAGTGGGTCGTCGTCCTGCGCACCCATCCGGTCGAGCGGTATCGCGTGCCCGAGCACCTGCTGCACTTCGTCCGCGCCGCCGGATCCTACCCGGAGATCAACGACCTGATGCCCGCCTCGGACGCGCTGCTGACGGACTACTCCTCGGTGATGTGCGACTACGCGCTCACGGGCAAGCCGATGGTGTTCTTCATCGACGACTGGGACGACTACCGGCTGTCGGAGCGCGGCGTCTACCACGACCTCCCGGCCATCGCGCCGGGACCGTGCGTGACGACCACCGAGGACCTCGTGGCCGCGATCAGGGACCTGCCCGCCCGGCACGCGGCCTGCGCCGAGCGGTACGCCGCCTTCCGCGAGCTCTGGTGCGCCGACGAGCACGGCGACGCCGCCGCCAGGATCGTGGCCGACTTCTTCGAGGGCGCCCATTGAGCGTCGTCTTCGCCTGCCTCGACGCCGACTCCCTCGGCGGCGTCCAGCAGGTGACGCACACCCTCGCGCAGGGGCTGGCCGGCCGGGGCCACGAGGTGCACGTGATCGGCCTGCACCGCCCCGCCGCCCCCTTCCGGTACGTGCACCGGCCGCTCTACCACCACCACGTGATCAGCCGCCGGCCCGTGGACACGGCCGGACGCCTGGCCCGCAGGCGGGTCGACAGGAAGCTGAAGGAACTGCTCGAAACGATCCGGCCGGGGTACGCGGTGATGACCTCGCCCTCGGCGGTGGCCAGGATCGCGGGGCTGCTGCCGCCGGCGTTCCGGCCCATCGGGCAGTACCACGGCTCCTACGACCACGCCCGCGACTGCTGGCACCTGGCCTCGATCAGGAGGCACTACCCCCGGCTCGACCAGGCGGTGTTCCTCAGCGAGGACGACGCGTGGCGGTTCTCGGAGCACGCGCTGCTGCCCAACACGTGGAGCCTGCCGAACCCCCTGGCGGCCTGGCCGGAGGAGACGTCCGCGCTCGACTCGCCGCGGGTGCTCGGCGTGGGCAGGCTGGAGGGGGTCAAACGGTTCGACCGGCTGATCACCGCGTTCGCCCGGTCGGGCGCGCCGCCGCCGTGGGAGCTGCACCTGATCGGCGACGGCGGCGAGCTGGCGCGGCTGCGCGAGCGCGCGGCCGGGGAGGGCGTCGGTGACCGGGTGGTCTTCCGCGGGCGGGTGCCCGCCGCGCGCATGCCCGGCGAATATCTGGCGGCCTCGGTTCTCGGCCTGACCAGCGAGCACGAGGGACTGCCCGTCGTGCTGCTGGAGTCGGCGGCGCACGGGGTGCCCGCGGTGGCGTTCGGCGTCTCGGGGGGCGTGCGCTCGGCCGGGCCGGTGGTGGTGCCGCCCGGCGACGTCACCGCCTTCGCCTCGGCGCTGGGCCGGCTCGTCCGTTCGACGGAGGAGCGGCGCCGCGCGGGCGCCGCCGCCCGCGCACGGGCCGAGGCCTTCCGCCTCGACCCCGTGCTGGACCGCTGGGAGTCGATGTTCGCCCACATCGACCGCTGAGGCGGCTACACCGCCGGTTCGGCCAGCTCCGGGCGCTGTTGCGGCACGCCCGCGAGCGAGCACTGGCCCGAGGTGAGCATCGCGGCCACCGGGCTCGGCTCCCGCAGCCGGTTCAGCCGGTCGCGCATGGCCTTGCGCATGCGGCTGGCCTTACGCTTCTGCATCGTCTTCTGGCAGGCGACCACGTGCTCCTTGGTGGGCTTGGGCGCGCCGGTGAGCTCGTACCCCATGGACTCCAGGCGGTCGCCGAGCATGTGCTCGCACAACGAGATCTCCCAGTCCTCCAGCCGGTTCGCCCAGCTGCCCACGCGGCTGCGCAGGACGTCGCTGTGCGTGTTGCTGTGCCAGACCTTGTGCTGCGGCACCGCCACCTGGGCCGCCTCGCGCGGGGAGACCATCGACGGGGCGAAGTCCTCCTCCAGGAAGTGGCAGAGCTTCTTCAGCTCGGTCGCCGGGTCGTCCGTGAGGTCCTCGTAGCGCAGCTCGTAGTACGTGTCATCGGGCAGGGTCCGGCGCAGCCGGCCGCCCGCGTCGATGGCCTCGGCCCAGGTGGACACGGCGTGGAAGGAGTCCAGGTTGTACCAGGGCATCTCCTTCAGCGAGGACACGCAGTCGCGGCCGTCCCTGATCAGGTGGATGAACTGGGCGTCGGGGAAGAGCCGCAGCAGCATGTCGACCTGCTTGACGTAGCTCGGTCGCTTGTCGCCCCAGCGGGGCTTGTCGAAGCGGTCGGCGTACATGCGGAAGGCCGTGCCGATCACCGATCCGAGCGAGCCCGGGCCCTCCACGCACTGCCGGACGAACTCGTCCTTGTCGATCTTGAGCTCGCGGAACTTGGTGCTGCGTTCGGTCGCGATCCACTGGGCGAACGCGCGCCGGCGCTGGGTGACCCGCAGGTCGCCCCAGGTGCGCCGGCGGTGGTAGGCGGGAACGAGGAAGCGCGTCTCCGGAGGCACCGCCATGCGCGGGTGCGAGTGGAGCATGAGCTGGAGCATCGTGGTGCCAGACCGCGGGCATCCGATGACGAAGACTGGCCGGTCGGACATTGCGTTGTAACCCCCGAAAACTTAGACGAGAACGTGCTCTCGGCTCTCCTGAGAGGAGGCCGCGCCGTGCCTGCGCGTGAAGAGCCACAGCCGGTAGACGAGGAAGACCTCGTTGGCCAGCAGCAGAACCCCCGACATCGCGGCGAGCGGGATCAGCGCCCATGCCCCCGCAAGAGGCGCGACCACGAACACCGCCGCATGGAACTCGATGCCGCTGATCAGGTGCGAGCGCACCCTGTGGCGGGCCAGGAACCTGTTGAGCCGTCGCGGAAAGCTGCGCCGCCGGGGCCCCCGCCCCAGCGCCACCCGATCCTGCTGCTCCTGCGGCTCCTGGTCGAAAGGATCCTGGTCGAAGGGCTCATGCTCGTCGCCGGGCTCCTGCCGCCCCTCCTTGACCGCCTCGCGCACCCGCTTCATCTGCGGCGCGTTGACGTACCTGAACAGGTCGAGCACGGCCACCGCCGCGCCCAGGACGATGAAGTGCACCTCGCCCGTCAGCGCGTACTGCCCGTACGCCAGCCCTCCGGCGCACAGGACCACCCGGACGCGGTCACCCACGTAGTCGAGCCAGAGCCCGAAGGGCGTGCCGGTGCCCTTGAGCCGGGCGACCTTGCCGTCCACGCAGTCGATCATGAAGCTCAGATAGAACGCGAGAGCGCCCGCCGCGAGCTGGTTCATCGCGAAACAGGCGGCCGACACCGCGCCGAGGACCAGGGAGAACACGGTGAGCGCGTTGGGCGTCAGCTGGGTGCGGTTGGCGACGGCCAGCGCGACCCGGCAGGCGGCCGGGTCCACGAAGTACACGGTCCACCAGGAATCTCTCCGCTTGCGTGTCTCGTGGACGTCATCGAGCGAATAGGTCCTCATGGACTCCAGCATGGCCACGCAACGCGCCGGATCGATTACTCTCTGGAACTACTGGGTGGTTTCCATGCCTGTTCTTGACCGTCCCGGCACGGAAAACCGCCACGTGGGCCCGGTGTCGCCGTCCCTGCACAAGCCGGTCATGACCAGACCGCGCAGTTCGGCGCGCACCTCGAGCTTCCAGTTCTTCCCGCCGCCGCCGAGCCGGCGGGGGTCGATGGCGGCGACCACGCCGTGGCGGCCCGAGCGCCGCACCTCCAGGGGCACGCGGCGGCGCCCGTCGCCGAGCCACATGCTGACCCTGGACAGCTTCCTGTCGACGCGGTGGAACGACACGTGCCCCCGCAGCCGGTACTCCGTGCCGGTCCACTCGCACGCGTCGACCCTGGCGACCAGTTTGAGCTCGTCCCGGGCGTCGAAGACCTCGTCGGGGATCCGGAGCCGGCGGTTGCGGAAGAAGGGGTAGTCGCCGTACCAGTTGGTGACGCGCAGGCCGCGCGGCACGATGCGGGTGCTGCCCTCGCGGGCCCGCCGGAACGCGCGCACCTTGCGCAGTTCCGCCACCAGGCCGCGCTTGACCAGGTGCAGCTCCAGGCGGCGCAGCGAGGGCGCGGTGGCCAGTGCCCGCACGCTCAGCTCGGCCAGCCACGCGTGGGCCAGCTCCACCACCGGCCCGCACTCGGCGCAGTTCTCCAGCGCCTGGAAGAGGAACAGGATGTCCTTCTCCAGCACCAGCGCGTCGAAGCCGTCGAGCAGTTCGGGCGCACGCTCCTCGAGGAAGGCGCGGACCGCGCGGATGGCCGCGAGGCGCTCGTACAGGTTGTCCGGCTCGGTCCTGCGCTGCGTGATCGACGTCGCCCCCGTCTCGCGCCTGCGCCAGTGATAGACCACGTCGCCCACCATGTCCACGCTGGTGGCCAGGACGTGCGCCTGCATGGCGACCGGCACGTCCTCGTAGATGCCGGCGGGGAACGCCAGGCCGCAGCGCTCCCAGAAGGCGCGCCGGTAGACCTTGTTCCACACCGTGCGGTCCCTGACGAGCACCGGCTTGTCGGTGATGTGGGTGCACAGCTGCGGTCGCCTGAACACCTTCTCGTGCAGCGTCGACTCCTCCAGCCGGCCGTCCACGAGCCGTCCCACCGCGCCGCACGCGAGGTCGGACCCGGTCTCGGCCAGGCTGCCGACGAGCAGCTCGTACGCGTGCGGCGGCACGACGTCGTCACTGTCGGCGAAGGCGAGATAGGTGCCGCGGGCGTGCCGGATGCCCTCGTTCCGCGCGGGCCCCGGCCCCTGGTTCCGCTGGGTGACGATGACGAAACGTTCGTCGCGGGCGGCGAAGTCCTCGGCCACGCGCCGGCTGCCGTCCTCGGAACCGTCGTCGACGAGGATCACTTCGAAGTCTTCCAGTGTCTGGGCGGCCAGCGACTTCAGGCACTCGGTGATGTACGCCTCCACGTCGTGAAACGGGACGACGACGCTGAGCAGGGGGATCATGACGATTGCTCCTTGCTTCCTGGACCCGGCTCGAAAGGACAGGTCGAGGGCAGCATGCCGTGGCCGCCGGGCCGGATCCGCATCCCTGATCAGCTCTTTACCTGACGCACAATCGGCTACGTTGTGCAGTTGAGTCCGCGCTGAGAGTTAGGGGCAGCGATGCTGAGGAGCGTCCGTGACGATGATCTGCCCGTGATGCGCCGATGGCGCAACCACCCGCGGGTGCGCTCGGCCAGTTTCGCCACGCACGAGATCGCGCCGGCCGAGCACCTTCGGTGGTGGCAGGCGACCCGCGCCGACCCGGGCAGGTGCGTGCTGATCTACGACCACCGCGGGGTCTCCGCTGGGGTGGTGACCTACGCCGACCTGGCGTCCGGCGCCGCCTCCTGGGGCTTCTACCTCGACCTCGAAGGGCTCGAAGGGTCGGGCGACCTGCTGCGGGCGTGGATCGGGCTGGAGAAGGCGGCCATCGCGCACGCCTTCGGGCCGCTCGGGCAGACGGCGCTGCGCGGCGAGGTGCTGGCCGACAACGCGCCGGTCAGGCTGCTGCACCAGCGGTTCGGCTTCGCCGAGGTGGGCTCCTACCAGCGCGACGTCGACGGTGTTCCGCGTGACGTCGTGGCCATCGAGCTCAGGAAGGGGCAGGCGTGATCTCCATAGCGGGCCGGCCGATCGGGGCGGGGCACCCGCCCTACGTCGTCGCCGAGATGTCCGGAAACCACAACGGGAGCCTGGCACAGGCGCTGGCGATCGTGGACGCGGTGGCGGCGAGCGGCGCGCACGCGCTGAAGCTGCAGACCTACCGGGCCGACACGCTGACCGTCGACTGCGACGGGCCCGCGTTCCGGATCGGCGACGGGCACGAGCTGTGGGGCGGCGAGCACCTCTACCAGCTCTACGAGCGTGCCCACACGCCGTGGGAGTGGCACGAGCCGATCTTCGAGCGGGCCCGCGAGCACGGGCTCACCGCCTTCTCCTCCCCCTTCGACCCCACGGCCGTCGAGCTGCTGGAGAAGCTGGGCACGCCGGCGTACAAGATCGCCTCGTCGGAGATCGTGGACCTGCCGCTGATCAGGCTCGCGGCGAGCACGGGCAAACCACTGATCATCTCGACGGGCATGGCGTCCGCCGGGGAGATCGAGGCCGCCGTGACGGCCGCCCGCGAGGCGGGCTGCGAACAGCTGGCGGTCCTGTCGTGCACGGCGTCCTATCCGGCCTCGCCCGCCGAGAGCAACCTGCGCGCGCTGCCGCTGCTGGCCGCACTCACCGGAGCGGTCGTCGGCGTCTCCGACCACACGCCGGGGCTGGGCGCCGCGCTGGCAGCGGTGGCGCTGGGCGCTTGCCTGATCGAGAAGCACGTCACGACGTCCAGGGCCGAGGGCGGGGTCGACGCGGCCTTCTCGCTGGAGCCGGGCGAGCTGCTGGCGCTGGTGGTGGAGAGCGAGCGGGCCTGGCAGTCGCTGGGCAGCCCGGTGATCGGGCCGCGCCCGTCGGAGCGCGAGGGGCTGCGCTTCCGCCGATCCCTCCACGTCGTGCGCGACGTGCGCGCGGGCGAGCCGGTGACCCCTGACAACGTACGCTCGATCCGGCCGGCGGGCGGGCTGCCTCCCGAGGCCGCCGCGCAGGTGATGGGCCGGCGCTTCACGCAGGACGCGGCGTTCGGCACGCCGCTGACCTGGGACCTCGTCTAGAGCAGGGCGAGCAGGGCCTCGGCGACGCGCTCCCTGCCCTTGCCGTCGACGAGGCCGCTCCCCCGCCTGCCGTGTTCCTCGCGGGCGGCGGGGTCGGCGAGCAGCCGGGCGAGCGCGGCCACGGCCCGCGCGTCCGGCTCGCCGCCCAGCCCGGCGGCGACGCCCCGGCCGACCAGCTCGCCATAGCCGATGAGCTGGTTGTCCGCCACCCAGGTCAGCGCCGTGGGCACGCCGAGGTGGAGCAGCTCCCAGATGGCCGAGCCGGCGGCGGTGACCACGAGGTCGGCGCCGGCCATCAGCTCGGGCAGGCGGTCCGTCGGCGGGATCACGGTGATCGGGTCACCCGCGTCGAAGGGCGCCGGGCTGATCACCGTGCCGCGGAACGGCTCGCCCGTCGCCTGGAGCGCCCGCGCCCACGCGGGGGCGACGCCGGCGCTGTCGGTGCCGCCGAAGAAGCAGAGCACGTGCGGCACCCGGTCATGCCTTGGCGTGCGCGCGCAGCGGCGTACGCGGTCGCGCAGCAGCGCGTATCGTGCTCCGGCCAGCCACCGCCCGCCCCTGCCGGACCCGTGGCGGCGCTCGGCGCCGAGGTTCTGGTCGAGATAGAGGTCGGCCTGCTGGCCCAGGGGGTCGCCGTCGGCGATGGCCAGCACCGCGAGGCCGGCCCGCCCGAGCGCCGCCCCGGTCTCCGCGGGCAGCTCGTACGAGTCCAGCACGACGGCGGCCAGCCGCAACTCGCGGGCCAGCGCCGCCAGCCGGTCGGGTGCCGGCGGCGCGTCGACCAGCGGCAGCCCGCGCTGCTCCAGCTGCGCCAGCGCCCACGGCGAGCCGCGCACGTGCCCGAGGAAGACCACCTCGACGCCCCGGGCGCACAACTCCTCGGCCAGGGCCACGCAGCGCACCAGATGGCCGGCCCCGAGGCTCTCCCCGGCGTCGCAGCGGAAGCCCACCCTGTGGCGGCCGTTCACGCGTCCTGCAGCGCCTTCTGCCGCACGTGGGCGTTGAGCCCGCACACCTCGGGCCGGGCTCGCAACCAGCTCACCAGCGCCTTGACCGGCACGTAGCGGTCGCCGAACTCGCCCACCACGCGGGAGATCAGCTCCCAGTCGTGCTCGGTGTCGAGCGTGACCCGCAGGTCGTCGGCGGCGGGCCGGTAGGTCAGCCCGAGCAGCCGCGCGTCACCGGGATGCTCGTAGACGTAGGAGGTGACGTGGGTTCGGTGGAAGGCGGCGGCCTCCCGGTCGGCCCGCTCCAAGGCGGTCCTGCCGACGATCTCCACGTCGAGGCCGCGCGGCAGCGTGCGCACCAGGCTCGTGCTCAGGTAGTCGAGGCCGGGCACGGCCCGGTAGACCAGCGCCGCCTCCCTGATCACGGCCGGGTCGAGCAGCGGGCAGTCGGCCGTGAACCGCATCACCGCGTCGGCCCGCCGCCCGGCCACCGCCTGCACGAACCGCGTCAGCACGTCGTCGACGGGCCCGCGGTGGCAGGCCACGCCGAGCGCACGGCACTCGGCGGCCACGGCGTCGTCGGCCGGCTCGATCGTGGTGGCGACGACCAGATCGTCGAGGGCGCCCGCCTCGCGCGCCGCGCGTACGACCCAGGACAACACCGAGCGGCCGCCCAGGTCGCGCAGCACCTTTCCGGGCAGGCGCGTGGAGCCCATCCGAGCCTGAACAATTCCGACAATGCGCACCGAAGCCCCATTCCCCCGTGTGACGCTGAGTCCCCGAACGATCGCGCTATGCTACCGCCTGCTCATACGACGACAGTGCGCAAGCACGATTCAGGGGGCCACGTGAGCATTCTCAGCGGATCGTCGATCTTGATCACCGGAGGCACCGGATCCTTCGGCAAGGCGTTCATCAGGCACGCGCTCGACTCGCTCGGAGTGCGGCGCCTGGTGGTCTTCTCCCGCGACGAGCTGAAGCAGTACGAACTCAAGCAGCTCTTCGACGACGACGAGCGGCTGCGCTGGTTCATCGGCGACGTCCGCGACCGCGACCGGCTGACCCGCGCCATGCACGGCGTCGACCACGTCATCCACGCGGCGGCGCTCAAGCAGGTCGACACCGCCGAGTACAACCCGTTCGAATACGTCCGCACCAACGTATCCGGCTCCCAGAACGTCGTCGAGGCCGCCATCGACTGCGGCGTGCGCAGGGTCGTCGCACTCTCCACCGACAAGGCGTCCAGCCCGATCAACCTCTACGGCGCCACGAAGCTCGTCGCCGACAAGCTGTTCGTCTCGGCCAACCACTACGCCGCCGCCCACGAGACCCGCTTCTCCGTCGTCCGCTACGGCAACGTCGTCGGCAGCCGCGGCTCCGTCGTGCCGCTCTTCCTGCGGCTGGCCGGGCAGGGCGGCTCCCTGCCGATCACCGACAAGCGCATGACGAGGTTCTGGATCACGCTCGACCAGGCCGTCAGGTTCGTGGTCGACTCGTTCGACCTGATGCAGGGCGGCGAGCTGTACGTGCCGCGCATCCCCAGCATGCGCATCACCGACCTGGCCGAGGCGCTCGCCCCGCACAGCCCGGTCTACGAGATCGGCGTGCGCCCCGGCGAGAAGCTGCACGAGGAGATGATCGGGCCCGACGACGGGCGCAGGACGCTGCGGCTGTCCGACCGCTACGTGCTCCAGCCGACGATCGCGACCTGGGGCTACCGGCCGCCGCACGCCGGCGAGCTGCTCCCCGAGGGTTTCGCCTACCGGTCCGACACCAACGACCAGTGGCTCTCGGTCGACGACCTGCGCGGCATGGTGACCGGCTGATGTTGCCCTACGGACGCCAGTCGATCACCGAGTCCGACGTCGAGGCCGTCGCCGAGGTGCTGCGCGGCGACTGGCTGACCACGGGCCCCGCGGTCGGGGCGTTCGAGGCCGAGCTGGCCCGCTGGACCGGCGGCGTGCCGTGCGTGGCGGTCACGTCCGGCACCGCGGCGCTGCACGTCGCCTACGTCGCGGCCGGGGTGCGGCCGGGCGACGAGGTCGTCACCTCGCCTCTGACGTTCGTGGCCACCGCCGCCACGGCCGCGCTGCTGGGCGCGCGGGTGGTCTTCGCCGACGTGCAGCCCGACACGGGCAACCTCGACCCCGGCAGCGCCGCGGCGCTGGTCACGCCGCGCACGCGGGTGGTGACGGCGGTCGACTACGCGGGCCATCCCGCCGATTACGACGAGCTGCGCGCGGTCGCCGACGGCGCCGGGGCGCTGCTGATGGCCGACGCGGCCCACTCGATCGGGTCGGCGTACAAAGGGCGGCCGGTGGGGGCGCTGGCGGATCTGACGACGTTCTCGTTCTTCCCGACCAAGACCGTCACCACGGCGGAGGGCGGCGCGGTGGCGGCGGCCGACCCCGAGCGGCTGCTGCGAGCAGCCCGGTTCATGAACCACGGCCTGGTCAGAGACCCGGCCGAGCAGCGCCATTCCGGCGAGGGCGGCTGGCACCAGGAGGTGCACGCGTTCGGGCTGAACTACCGGCTGCCCGACGTGCTCTGCGCGCTCGGCCTGAACCAGCTGCGGCGGCTGCGCCGTTTCCGCGCGCGCCGCGCGGAACTGGTCGCCCGCTACCACCTGATGCTGAGCGACGTGCCCGGCCTGGTCCTGCCCGCCCAGCGTGCCTACGTCGAGCCGGCCTGGCACCTCTATCCCGTCAGGGTCGGCGACGGCCGCAGGCGGGAGGTCTACGAGCGCATGCGCGCCGCGGGCATCGGCGTGCAGGTCAACTACCTGCCGGCCTACCGGCATCCGGTGTTCGAGGACCTCGGCTACCGGCGCGGGCTCTGCCCCGTGGCCGAGGCCTACTACGCCGAGGAGCTGTCGCTGCCGTTGTTCCCCGGCCTGTCCGACGCCCAGCAGGAGCGGGTCGCGGAGACGCTGGCCGGCATCCTGTCCTGATCAGCGTTCGGCGAGCAGCAGGCCGCCGTCGTCGTCCCTGTCGATGAGGAAGCGCCGGTCGGCGACGGTCGCGACCGGCCGCTCCCCCGTACGCACCAGCGGGCGGATGGGCCTGCCCTGGTCGATGAGCACCTCCCACCACGCCTCGTCACCGACGCGCTCGTCGATGTCGGCCAGCGGCACCCGCGCGCGGAACTCCCGGCCGTCCAGCGCGACGGGGAAGTACATCTCCTCGCCGTCGCTCCTGCGTCTCAGCCGCAGCACGGGCTCGCCGTCGCCGGCGTCGGAGATCCTCCCCGCGCACACCAGCTCGCCGCCGTCCACCCGGCACGAGCCGATGACCGCCTTGGGCGTACGCAGGCGCAGGCCCCAGGCGCCCTTGGGCATGCGCACCGGCACCACCCACACCCCGGGCAACCGCAGCGGCTCCGGGACGAGCGGCCGCGACCAGCGCGGCCCGCCCACCCGGCCGTCGAGCCGCAGCCCGTGACCCTTCAGCCGCGCGCGCAGGTCCCAGTGCCCGTGCCTGGCCAGCTGCGCGGGCGTCAGCGTCTCCGGGTCGAAGGCGAACCTGAACGGGAAGGTGTGCTCGGCCACCGGGCCGCCGCCGTCCTGCTCGACGTCCTCCCAGACGGGCGCGCTGCCCGCTTCCGACAGGAGCACGGTCTCGCCCGTCCCGCGCTCCTGCAACCACACGCGCAACCGCACCCGTCTCAGGCGGGCGGCGTCGAACCTGCCGAGCGAAACCCGGCCCACCCCGTGCAACACTCCGTCGCGCCATTCCAGGCTCACCAGCCGGCCCTTCAGGCGCAGCTCGCCCGAGACGTCCGACAGGTGGCGCGGCATCGACGGGTGGCGGCCGTGCCAGCGCCGGCGCAACAGCCCCGCCGGTCTGACCTTCGGCAGCAACCGCCCGTCGCGGGCCTCGGCGAACACGTCGGCCAGCTCCTCCAGGCGGCGCCGGTGCAGCAGGTGGACCTGGAGGCGGCGCTCGAACGGGATGCTCCGCCAGGCTTCGCGCGAGACGCCGTCGAGGTAGTGGCAGGCCAGGTCGAGCAGGCCGGCGTCGGCCGGCCGGCCCGTGGCGGCCATGGAGGCCACGGCCTCGACGGCGACCGCCATGTCGATGTCCATCGTGTCGCGGTCGAAGGCGGGCTTCAGTCCTGGCGCGGCACGCCCGATCAGATCGGCGGTCTGCACCACCGACAGCAGGCGGTCGCGCAGGTTGCCGGGCTCCAGGCTGCGCTGGGTGATCGAGGCGCCGGGCTCGTCGCGCTGCCGCCAGTGGTAGACGACCCTGGACAGCACGTCCACCGACCGGGCGCCGACGTGGGCGGCCATGGCGACGGGCTGGTCCTCGTACATGCGCTCGGGGAAGCTCAGGCCCAGGTCGTCCCAGAAGGAGCGGCGGTAGACCTTGTTCCACAACATGCGGTCGCGGATCAGCAGCCGGTGCCGGGTGATGTGGGTGCCCCTGACCGGCCTGGCGAACGCCTGCCGGTGCGCCCACGAGGGCACGAGCAGGTTGCGGTGCAGGCGCATGACGTTTCCGCAGGCCAGGTCGGAGCCGGTGTGCTCGAGCGAGGCCACCATCCGGCCGAACGCGTCGGGCGGCACGGTGTCGTCGCCGTCGACGAAGGCCAGGTAGCGGCCGCTCGCCTGCCGTACGCCGACGTTGCGGGCCCGGCCGACGCCGTGGTTGTCCTGCCTGATGAGGCGGATCCGGCGGTCGCCGGCCTGCCGGGACGCCACGACGGCCGGGCCGCCGTCGTCACTGCCGTCGTCGACGCAGATCACCTCGAGATCGGCCAGGGTCTGCGCGGCGATGGAGTCCAGGCAGGGTCCGATGTACTTCTCGACGTTATAGAACGGCACGATCACCGACAGAACCGGCACATGCACTCCTCATCGTTACGTCAACCGGACAACAGGCGGATGACTCGGCGGGCGACCTTGCGAGGGCGGGCCAGGCGGCGGGAGAGGCGGTATCCGAGGGTTCTTCTGTAGGCGGTGGCCCTGCGCTGCGTCCTGCGCAGGCGGGACTTCGACCTGACCAGCTCGCGTTCGCGGTAGGTCAGCTTGGTCTCCAGGCGGGCGATCCTGGCCAGGGCGGCGGTGAGCTGGTCGGCCAGGCGGTCGCGGGCGCCGAGCAGGTCACGGTAGGTGGGGGCCTGCTCGGCCGGCTCGGCGGGCTGGCCGAGCTCGGCGTCGAACTTCCTGGCCCGGTCGAGGTCGTTCCGGTCGCATGGCCGCCCGGCCATGCCGCACAGCGTCAGCGCGAGCTGGTCGGCCTCCAACGGCCACGGCCACGGATGGTGGTGCCCGGCCGCCAGCAGCCTGTCCGCGAACCGCCACAGGATCCGGCAGAGCACGACGCGCGGCTCGGGAGGCATGGACGGCGCCGCCGCGGGGCTGATCGCGGCGAAGCGCGTGCCGTCGTGGACGAGGCTGTCGGCCGCGGCCACGACGGCGCCGCCGCCCTCCAGCCACTCGGCGAGACGGGCGAGCAGGTCGCGTACGGCTCTGACGTCCTCGCGGGCGCAGGCCTCGACGAGGATCTCCTCGACGACCCGGCCGGTGGGGATCCGGCGCTCGTCGCCGTCGGGCAGCCGCCGGGTTGCCGTGCCGGTGAACTCGTACAGGGCCGCGCCCTCCTCGATCAGGCCCAGCGGCAGATCGCCCTCGACGCCTGGGGTGACCGGCGGGCGGGTGGCGACGGCGACCCAGAGCGGCGCCAGCTCCTCGCCCAGGCGGTGGCGGAACACCACGCGGGTCAGCCGCAACGGGTCGGCCGCCAGCATCCGGTCGCCGCCGCGCGCGCTGAGCGGGAACGTGAGCGCGTCGGGCAGGTCGCCGGCCAGCGCCTCGCTGGCCAGCAGCGCGCGCGGCGCCTGGCGTCCGGGGTAGGCCGCGTAGCGGCGCTGCACGACCAGACCCGCGGACTCCAGGCCGCGGTCGACGGCCAGCGGCCCGCTGGGGTAGCCAGGGTCGAAACCGTGCGGCGCCCACTGGTCGTCGCCGCCCTCCCGGTCAGCGGGCCTGGCCTCGATGAACCGGTCGATGCCCAGGTCGTTGCGTACGCCGAGCACCAGCCGCCCGCCGGGCGCGACCAGCGCCGCGAGCGCGGCCACCGACTCCTTCCACCCGGCGGCCGGCGCCTCGGCGGAGTGGGTGCGCGCCAGCCCGTCGATCGCGAGAACCAGGTCGTACGGCTCGTCGGCGTCCAGCATCTCCAGCCGGCCGCAGAACACCTCCAGCCCCGGGTGCCGCGAGCCGAGCGCGCACGCGTCGGGGTAGGAGCGCACCAGCGTCGCCGCCTCGGAAGCCAGCGCGACGACCTCGTCCACCAGCGCCTGTGGATGCGGCCCGACCAGCAGGACCCTGCCGCTCGCCGGGGTCATCCGCCTGACCAGCTCGAGTGCCGCGCCGCGCCAGTCCGTGATGCCGCCCATGTTGGACAGGTCGGACCACAGCAACATCTCGCCGCCGATCAGCCGGACGTTCTCGGGCGCCTCGCTCATGCGCGTGCTCATGACCTCGCTCCGTGCCCGGTCGCCGGGGATCCACAGCGCACCCGCTTCCATCCGAACATTCGCCGCAGCTCCTCCGGTGTCGCCTGATAGTCGAAACCCAGCTCCTGCCTCGCCGTCTCCGCTGCCAGCCCGGGGTCGACGGTCGTGCCGTGCAGTTCGGGCCAGAGCCTCATGCGGCGCGCCGCGCCGCCGTATTCCGGCCGTTCGTCCTCGAACTGCATCGGATCGCCGTACACGGCCACTTCGCAGCCCACCGACGCGCCGTAGAACAGCGCGCTGCCGAGCCTGTTGGAGGCCACCCTGCGGTGGCGCCGCAACTGGCGCAGTTGCTTGCGCAGGAAGTCACGC
Source organism: Nonomuraea sp. B10E15 (assembly GCF_039871615.1). Classification (NCBI taxonomy): domain Bacteria; kingdom Bacillati; phylum Actinomycetota; class Actinomycetes; order Streptosporangiales; family Streptosporangiaceae; genus Nonomuraea; species Nonomuraea sp. B10E15. The sequence continues at coordinate 134,844 of NZ_JBDPMB010000010.1, read as the reverse complement.
CCCTTCGCATCCCAGCGGGATCCGCGCTCGCCATGGCAGATGACCCGGAAACCTTTCGACTCGTACGCCCGCCGAATGTCCGGATTTGCGAACTCCAGCCAGTAAAGGCAGACCGTGACCGGGTCGGTCTCGACATCTCGTATTTCATCGGCAAGTCGACCATGGTCACCACTGACGGAATGCTTCTCCCATCCATGAAAGGGATACCAGATCGTACCTTCACGATCGGGAACCACGCCCAAGTCCGGCTCGAGGTGAAGGAGGTAAATCCACGGCGCGCCGATCAGATAGTGCCCCCGGCGGCCCATGGACCAGCCACGGCGGCGCAGCGCGTCCGACCAGATGAAACGTGGATAGCCAGGGCTGCACCAGTGGTCGTTCGGGGGAAATCCGTGGAGATAGTTCCATCCGTGCTGGAGAAACCCCTGGATGCGCTTCGGCAGCTCGTCCGGCAGGCCGCAATATTTGCCGAGAATGCGGGAGTGTCCGTACCAGTGATTGGATTCGTCCATCATTTCCCCCGTACGGTTGGCGTGTCCCAGCCGACATTCCCAGCCCTCCGCACAGCCCACGCGTCGTTATACGCTTCCATTACCCACCACGGGGCCTTGGTTTCTCCTCACCTGTCGATCGCGGATACACTGGGTCGCGCCTTGAGGACAGAGAGTGAGTGATCATGAGTCATCTCGACCGCCTGCGGGCCACCTTCCGCATGGCGCTCAACCTGCCTGACGGCGCCGACGTCGACGGGCTCGAATACCGTGCCATCCCGCAGTGGGACTCCCTGGCCCACATGGCGTTGATCGCCGCGATGGAGGACGAGTTCTCCGTCATGATCGACACCGACGAGATGATCGACATGGGCTCGTTCGCGAAGGCGGCCGAGCTGCTGGAGAAGCATGGCGTCGGCGCTGCCGCCCGCTGAGGCCAGGGTCACCCTGGTCACGGGTTCGACGGCGGGCATCGGCCGGGCCATCGCGACCGCGCTGGCCGCCGCCGGTCACGACGTCGTGCTCCACGGCCGCGACGAGGAGCGGGCCGCGAAGGTCGCCGCCGACGTGGCCGCCGAGACCGGCGGCCTGACCGGCTCCGTCCACGGCGACGTGGCCGATCCCGGGCTCGTCTCGGCCATGATGCGGCGCATCTACCAGCGGCACGGCCGGCTCGACTCCCTGGTGATCAACGCGGGCGTGCACGCCGCGGGGCTGCTCGGCATGGTCCGCCCCGACACCATCGGCCGCCTCTTCGAGGTCAACGCGATCGGCGCCACGCACACCCTGCAGGCCTCGCTCCGGCTGCTGCGCCGGGGCACCAGCCCCGCCGTGGTGCTCGTCTCCTCGATCATGGGCCGCGCGGGCGGCGCCGGCCAGGCCGTCTACTCCGCGACCAAGGCCTCGATCATCGGCCTCACCCTGGCCGCCGCCAAGGAGCTGGGGCCCGCCGGCATCCGCGTCAACGCCGTGGCGCCCGGCTACATCCAGACCGACATGCTCAGCACGCTCGACGAGCACACCCGCACGGCCACGGTCGCGGCGACCCCGCTCGGGCGCCTCGGCAGGCCGGCCGACGTCGCCCGTGCCACGGCGTTCCTGCTCTCCTCCGACGCCGGTTTCATCACCGGCCAGGTCCTCGGCGTGGACGGCGGGCTGGTGCCGTGACCACGCCCACGCCCCGCTCCCAGCCTCCCCACGGGCACAACCCGCGCTCGCTCCACGGGTGGGCCGCGGGCCACGGTGCCCAGGAGCCCCCGTTCCCCCACCCGGAGGCCCGGCTCGTCGTCGCGGGCGACGATGCAGCGCTCTCGGGCGGTGAGCTGGGTGACCACATCGACCGCGCCGCCGAGGCCCTGGCCCGGCTGCGGCCGGGGCCGCTGTTCTGCGGGATGCGCAACAACCTCGGGTCGGTGCTGCGCTATCTCGCCGCCTGGCGCTCCGGCCGGCCGATCGCGCTGCTCGACCCCGACCTGCCCGTCGGGGCGCTGGCCGACCTGGCGGGCCGGTTCCGGCCGGCCGCGCTGCTCGGGTTCACCCACGCGGCCGACGGCTCGTCACCGCGCCCCCCGCGGGCGCCACGGCCTCCGTCCCACCGCGACGCGGGTCACGCGCCCGAGCCGCATCCCGACCTGGCGGTCCTGCTCGCCACGTCCGGCTCCACCGGCAATCCCCGGCTCGTCCGCCTCTCGCGCCGGGCCGTGCTCGCCAACGCCGCCGCCATCGTCACGGCGCTGTCCATCGAGCCCGCCGAGATCGTGCCCACCAGCCTGCCGCTGCACTACAGCTACGGCCTGTCGGTGCTCAACAGCCACCTGATGGCGGGGGCCACCGTCGTGCTGACCGAGGCGGGGCTGCTGGAGCGCTCGTTCTGGACCCACCTCGACGCCCACCACTGCACGTCGCTGGCGGCCGTCCCCTACCAGTACGAAATGTTGCGCCGGCTACGTTACGACCGGGCCGAGCACCCCGCGCTCGCCACGTTCACGCAGGCGGGCGGGCGGCTCAGCGAGGAGCTGGTCAAGGAGTTCGCCGCTCAGGCCGACCGGTTCTTCGTCATGTACGGGCAGACCGAGGCCACGGCCCGCATCGCCGTCCTGCCTCCTGACCGGCTCGCCGACAAGCCGGGCTCGGCCGGGCTCGCCATCTCCGGGGGCCGGCTGACCATCGACGCCGGAGAGGTCGTCTTCCACGGTCCCAACGTCATGATGGGCTACGCGGAGACCGCGGCCGACCTCGCGAGGGGCGACGACCTCGGCGGGGTGCTGCGCACGGGCGACCTCGGCCGGCTCGACCCCGAGGGGTTCCTCCACATCACCGGGCGGCTCAAGCGCATCGCCAAGATCTTCGGCGTGCGGGTCAACCTCGACGACGTCGAGCGCCTGCTGGCCGCCTCCGGACCGGCGGCGGCCACCAGCGGCGACGACCGGGTCACGGTGTGGACGGAAGGGCTCGACGCGGCGGGCTGCGCGGGGCTGGCCCGGCGGCTCGGCGCGGAGTTGCGCGTGCACTGGAGCGGGTTCGACGTCCGCAGCGTCGACCGGCTCCCCCTCCTGGCCAACGGCAAGATCGACTACCGCGCGCTGGAGTCCCACGCATGACCTCGGGCGTGTTCACGCTGGGCGGGGCCGAGCGGGAGGCGGTGCTGGCGCCGGCGCTGGCGGCGCTGACCGAGCGGCACCGGCAGGCGTGCCCGCCCTACGACCGGATTCTCGACGCGATCGGCGCGCGGCCTCCCTACGAGCGGGTGGCCGACCTGCCGTGGTTGCCGGTGCGGCTGTTCAAGACGCACGAGTTGCGCAGCGTACGCGAAGACCAGGTGTTCAGGGTGCTGACGTCCAGCGGCACGACCGGGCAGCGGCCGAGCCGGGTGTTCCTCGACCGCGAGGCGGCGGCCGCGCAGACCCGGATGCTGGCAGCCACGTTCAGAGGGCTGCTGGGCGAGCGGCGGCTGCCGATGCTGGTCGTCGACAGCCGCTCCGTGGTGCGTGACCCGGCGCTGAGCGCGCGCGGCGCCGGCGTGCTCGGGATGATGAACTTCGGCAGGGACCACACGTTCGTGCTCGACGAGCGGGGCCGGGTGGACGCGGAGGCGGTCAAGGGCTTCCTGGCGCGGCACGGCCGCGAACGGTTCCTGGTCTTCGGGTTCACGTTCATGGTCTGGCTCCACCTGCGCGGCCTCGGCGCGGACCTGTCGCAGGGGGTGCTGATCCACTCGGGCGGCTGGAAGCGGCTGGCCGAGCAGGCGGTGGACAACGCCGGGTTCCGGCGGCGGCTGGCGGACGAGTGCGGGCTGAGCCGCGTGCACAACTTCTACGGGATGGTCGAGCAGATCGGCACCGTGTTCCTGGAGGGGCCGGACGGCGACGGGCTCTACTGCCCCGACTTCGCCGACGTCGTGATCCGCGACCCGCAGACGTGGCAGGAGGCGCCACCCGGCGTGCCGGGGCTGATCGAGGTGGTCAGCACGCTGCCGACGTCCTATCCGGGGCACGTCCTGCTGACGGAGGACGTGGGCGTGGTGCGCGGCGTCGACGACGGGTGCCTGCCGGGGCGCCGGTTCGAGGTGCTCGGCAGGTTGCCGCGGGCCGAGGCGCGGGGTTGCAGCGACACGTTCGGGCAGGGCGGCTGATGCCGGGCCCGGAGGTGACGGTCAGGTTCCCCGCCACCGCGCCACCCGTCGAGGGGGTGCCCGTCGAGGTGCTGCTCGGGCAGGTGCGCGGCCGGCTGGAGACGGGTGACGAGCGGGTCCGCGCGTTCCTCACCGCGTTCGGCAGGCGGCTGCTGCGGCCCGCACTGGCACGCCGGCATCCCGAGCTCGGCTCGCTCGGCTTCTTCCTGCGGCCCAGCGAGCTGGCCCGCACGGTGGAGGGGCTGGCCGGCGAGCACGTACGCGTCCCGCGCGGCCTGGTCTTCCACGTCCCTCCCGCGAACGTCGACACCGTCTTCGTCTACTCGTGGGCGCTGTCGGCCCTGATGGGCAACCGCAACATCGTGCGCCTGTCGCCGCGCTCGGGCCCGGTGGCCGGGGTCATCCTCGACACGCTGCACGAGGCGCTGGCCGAGGCCGACCCGGTGATCGGCGCCACCCAGCGGATCGTCTCCTACGACCGCGACGACGCCGTGACCGCCGCGCTCTGCGCCGCCTGCGACCTGCGGGTGGTGTGGGGCGGCGACGCCACCGTGCAGGCGCTGCGGCGGCACCCGCTCGCCCCGCACGCCCGTGACCTGGCCTTCCCCGACCGGTCGTCGTTCGCGGTGATCCGGGCGGCGGCGTGGTCGGGCGCGCCCGACGCGGCGCGGGTCAGGGTGGCCGAGGGGTTCGTCAACGACGCCTACTGGTTCGACCAGGCGGCCTGCTCGTCCCCCAGGACCGTGTTCTGGGTGGGGACGCCGAGCGACTGCGACGCGGCGCGGGCCGGCTTCGCCGAGCACGTCGCGCGGGTGCTGGGCGAGCGCGGGTGGGAGGTCGATGCGGCGATGGCGGTGGAGAAGCGGGTCGCCGCCTACGGGCTGGCCGCCGACGGGGTGGCGGAGCGGGTGGAGTTCCGGGGCAACGCGCTGGCGGACGTGACGCTGGCCGAGGGCGCCGCGCCGCCCAGGCGGTGGCTGGGAGCGGGGACGTTCACGCACGCCAGGATCGGCGCGCTGGCGGAGCTCGGCGCGCTGGTCGAGCGGCGCGACCAGACGATGACGCATTTCGGGTTCGCCGGGGCGGAGCTGGACGAGCTGGCCAGAGGGCTGGCCGGGCGAGGGGTCGACCGGATGGTGCCCGTCGGCGGCGCGCTGAGCTTCCACCGGGTGTGGGACGGCGTCGACCTGCCCGCCGAGTTCACCCGACTGGTGACCGTGACCCGATGACGCTGGCGGCGCCCGAGAGCACGCAGGTCCGCCCTCCCGGCTCGCCGGGGCGCGGGTTCGGCCCGGGCTGGGCACCCGCCCTGCTGGTGGGCGCGGGCACGGTGGCCGCGCTGCTGTGGTGCGGCGTTCCCGCCCGTGACCTGGCGGCCTTCGCGGCGTACGTCGGCGCCGGCGTGGCGCTGCCTGGGACGCTGCTGTGGCGGGCGCTGACCGGGGGCGGCCGGACGCCGGCGGAGGATCTCGCGGCCGGGCTGGCGCTGGGATACGCGGTCGAGGTGCTGGCCTACATCCCGGCCCGGGCCGCGGGGCTGCCGCTGCTGGTGCTGGCGCCGCCCGTGGCCGTGGTGTGCACCTTCCTCTGCGTGCCGCGCCTGTGGCGGCACTGGCGTGGGGCGCCCGGCCGGGAGCGCGTGCCGGGCTGGTGCGCCTGGGCGCTCGCCGCGGTGGCCGGCTACCTGGTGGCGTGGTGCGTGATCTCGCTCCACCGCCACCCGGTCTCCAGCGCGTACGTCGACATGCCCTACCACCTGGCGCTGGTCGGCGAGGTCAAGCACCACGTGCCGCCCACGCTGCCGTCGGTGCTGGGCGAGCGGCTCTCCTACCACTGGTTCGTCTACGCCGACATGGCGGCGACGAGCTGGGTCACCGGGATCGAGCCGGTGACGCTGGTCTACCGGCTGTCCACGCTGCCGATGATGCTGGCGATGGTCATGCTGGTCGCGGTGCTCGGACGCCGGCTCGGCGGGCGCTGGGGGGCGGGGATCGCGGCGGTGGGGGTCACGTACTTCCTGTTCAGCCCGGCGTTGCAGGAGGGCGTGAGCTTCACGTCGCGGTCGATGTTCACCGCCTGGGCGAGCCCCACGCAGACGTTGGGGGCGCTGCTGTTCGCGCCCGTGGTGCTGATGCTGGCCGGCGGGCGGCGGAGCTGGGTGGCGCTCGCCGTGCTGCTGCTCGCGCTGACCGGGGCGAAGGCCACGTTCCTGCCGTTGCTGCTGGCGGGGCTGCTGCTGGTGATGGCCGTGCGCGGGGTGGTGGAGCGGCGGGTGCGCGCGGAGCAGGCGGCTGCCGCGGGCCTCACGCTGGTGTGCCTGCTGGTCGCCCAGTTCGTGGTGTTCGGGCGCGGCGCCCAGGGCACGGCGGTCGCGCCGTTCGCCACCATGCGCTCGCTCTGGGGGTCGGTGGCGGACATCGGGATGCCGGAGCTGGCGTCCGTGCCTGCCTGGCCGCTGGTGGTGCTGACGGCGGTGCACCTGTTCTGCCTGGCGTGCGTGTGGGGCGGGGCGGCCGCGCTGGGGCGGCGGGCGCTGGAGCCGCCGATGTTGCTGGTGCTGGGCATCGGGGCGGCGGGCGTCGGCGCGGCCGTGGTGTTCGGGCATCCGTCGTTGTCGCAGCTGTACTTCCTCGAAGGCGCGCGTCCCTACCTGTCGATCGCCGCCGTGTGCGGGGTGCTGGCGGCGCGGCCGGTGCCGTGGCCGATCGTGACCTGCCTGGTGGGGATGGGTGCGGGCGCCGCCCTGCTGGTCTCGGCTCCCGGCGTCGGCGGCGATGTGCTGGCGGCGGTGGCGGTGCCGTACGCGGTGCTCGCGGCGGCGGCGTTGCCGCTGTGGCGGCGGGGGTTCGGGCTGGCGGTGGTGGCGCTGCTCGCGGGGTACGCGCTGCCGGAGTCGGCGCGCGACGTGGCCGCGCACGTCATCCCCGAGGAGGGCGAGCGTAAGCGGGAGATCCCCGACGGGGCGATGGAGGCGGGCCGGTGGCTGCGCGATCATTCGTCGCCGGGCGACGTGGTGGCCACCGACCTGCACTGCCGCCCGGTCACGGAGTCGCCGTGCGACAGCAGGCACTACTGGGTGGCCGGGTTCACGGAGCGGCGGGTGCTGGTGGAGGGGTGGGCGTACGCCGAGAGCACGTTGTCGCGGACCCCGCTGTTCAGGGCGTCCTACCTCGACGTGCCGTTCGCCGATCCGGCGCGGCTGGCGGCGAACGACGCGGTGTTCCAGCGGCCGACGGCGGAGAACGTGCGGCATCTCGCCCAGAAATATGGCGTCAGATGGCTTTTCACCGACAAAAATCGGAAGCTGGAGAGATTCGCCCAGCTGCGTTTCCGGAACGAGAGCTCCTCGGTCTACGAGCTTTTCTGAAGGTAAAGATAATGCCCTTTCATGGAACGATGACGAGAAACCGCGCCCGTCTCGCTCGACATCCCCCGCACCATTTTCGTGGAGCCACGGCCACGAGATAACAGATGGGGATTCTATGAACACGCGTGCCGCCCTGGAGCCGCGCCCCAGCCTCGCCGATGACGCCGCCAACCGGCTGGCATGGGTGGACATCGTCATCCCCGTGCTCAACGAAGAGCGCGCTCTGCCGGGCTGCGTACGCACGCTGGCCAGGTTTCTCGACGAACGTTTCCCGCTGCCCTGGCGCATCACGATCGTCGACAACGGCAGCACCGACGGCACCTGGGGGGTCGCCACCGCGCTGGCCGGGGAGTTCGACCTGGTGCACGCCCGCCGGCTCGACATCAGGGGCAGGGGCGCGGCGCTGCGGGCGGCCTGGCGCGACAGCCCTGCCGACATCGTGGCGTACATGGACGTCGACCTGTCCACCGACCTCGACGCCCTGTTCCCGCTGGTGGCGTCGGTGGCCAGCGGGCATTCGGAGATCGCCATCGGCACGCGGCTGGCGCACAGCGCGCGCACCCGCCGCTCGCTGCGCCGCGAGGTCGTGTCGCGCGCCTACAACGCCCTGCTCAGGTACGGTTTCGGCGTCCGGTTCAGCGACGCCCAGTGCGGCTTCAAGGCGGCCAGGACCGACGTGGTCAGGCCGCTGATGGACAAGGTCGAGGACGACGCGTGGTTCTTCGACACCGAGCTGCTGCTGCTGGCCGAGCACAACGGGCTGCGCGTGCATGAGGTGCCGGTCGACTGGATCGAGGACACCGATTCGCGCGTGCGCGTGGTGCGGACGGCGCTCGACGATCTGAAGGGGCTGGCCAGGGTCGCCTGGTCGATGTCGACGGGCCGGGCCTCGGTCGCGGTGCGGCGGTCGGAGCCGAGGCCCACGCATCCGGACGCGGTGGTCACCCGGCCGCGGGCGGTGACGCTGGCGAAATTCCTGTCGTTCGCGGCGATAGGTGTCTTCTCCGTCGTCCTGTACACCCTCATTTATCTCCCGCTGCGCGATATATGGTCACCGGCCATGACGAATCTCGGTGCGCTCGTCCTCACGGGGATCATCAACATCGAGGCCAACCGCCGATGGACCTTCAGGAAACGCACCACCGTGCATTTCCGAGCATTTCTGCTCTTCCTCGCGAACTATGCCCTCACCACCGTGGCCGTGCTCAAGGTGCCCCCAGGCTCCGGGCGGCTGGCCGAAGTGGGCGTGGTCGTCGCCACGTACTGCCTGCTCACCCTGATCCGCTTCACGGCCCTGGACCGCTGGGTCTTCCCGAGGAAATGATCGATGGAGACGACTGAGATCCGCCGCCTGATCGAGCTCGAGGACAGCCACTGGTGGTATCGCGAGCGCCGGGCCATCCTCCGCCGGCAGCTGCGCGAGCTCGGCCCGCAGCCCGCCCCCTTGAGGCGGGCGCTGGACATCGGCGCCGCTGGCGGTGGCAACACCCGGGTGCTGGTCGAGGCCGGCTGGGACGCCACCGCCACCGACTACAGCGAGACGGCGGTCGAACTGGCCAGGGAGCGCGGGCTCAGGGCCGTGCACGCCGACGCCAGGGCGCTGCCGTTCGCGTCGGGCAGCATGGGGCTGGTGACCGCCTTCGACGTGCTCGAGCACATCCGCGAGGACCACCTGGTCACCGAGGAGATCGCCAGGGTGCTGGCGCCCGGCGGGCACGCCCTGATCGCGGTGCCGAGCGACATGGCGCTGTGGTCGGCGCACGACCACGCCGTCGGCCACGTACGGCGTTACGGCCGCGAGTCGCTGGTCAGCGTGGTACGCCGCGCAGGGCTGACCGTCGACCGGGTCTGGAGCTGGAACGTCCTGCTGCGCCCGCTCGTGCTGCGGCACCGGCGCCGGTCGGCGGGCAGCGACCTGAAGAGGACGCCGTTCCTCGTCAACGCCGGCCTGTCGGCGGTCGTCCGCGCCGAGAGGTATCTGCCGGTGGGCTCGCGCAAGGGCGTCTCGCTGTTCCTGCGTGCCCGGCTGGTATGAGGACAGTGCCCGGAAAGTGATGTGCGGGCGGCACTTCCGGGGGTGGCGATGGCTCTAGGCTGTCTTCTGTGGTGATCCAAGCCGTGCTCGCAGCCTCGCTGGCCCTGACCTCCACGACCTCGCTCCCGGCCCAGGCGGCCGTCGACTGCAAGCGGGTCAAGTGCCTGGCGCTGACGTTCGACGACGGACCGGGCGCGACCACGCCCGCCGTGCTCAAGACGCTCAGGAAGGCGGGCGCGAAGGCCACCTTCTTCCTGGTGGGCAAGCAGGTGGAGAAACGCCCGAAGCTCGCCAGGCAGATCCTGACGCAGGGGCACGCGATCGGCAACCACACCTACGCCCACGCCTCCCTGCCGTCCTACAACGACGACAGGATCCTCGACGAGCTCAAGGTCACCCAGCGGGTGATCGAGAAGGCCACGGGGCACCGGCCCGCGATGTTCCGCCCGCCCTACGGGCACACCGACGAGCGGGTGCTGAATCTGGCCGCGCAGACGGACCTCGCGCAGGTGTTGTGGACGGGCACGACGCTCGACTGGAAGCTGCGTGACCCGAAGAAGATCAAGGCGGCCGTGCTGAGGCTGGCCAAGCGCGACGGCGTGCTGCTGATGCACGACGTGGTCCCGGCGACGGCGAAGGCCCTGCCGGGCGTCGTCAAGGAGCTCAAGAAGCGGGGTTACCACCTGGTCACCGTGCCGACGCTGCTGCGGGGCAAGCGGCCGGTCGCCGGCGAGAGCTACCCCTAGCCGGCCTGGCGGGCGTCATGGCGCTCCCGGGAGGCGGCGACGCAGGCGCGGTGCCGGCGTGACCAGTTGGTGGGCATGCGCCGGCCATGGGCGAACTGCTCGCGCGTCGTCTCATGACACCATGACCTCGCGGGAAATGACCGTAGAGAGCGCACACTAATCAATGGCAAAAATATCTGCCCGCTCGGCGGCAAGATTTATAGCACACCTGACAGGTGACGGTCAAAGCAACAAATCCGGATCGAATCCTTAGTGGTCAAGCAGGTGGTGAGTTCATGCCTGGCCAGGTGATCGACGCCGGGTTGGACGAGGACTGACCGTTCAGAGCGAGCAAAGGACACATCACCCACCAATTCGGCCAAGCCACCGTGGATTCCTCCTTCGGCGTCCCTCTCCATGGTTAAGAATGTGGCTGAAGTGCCATGCGCACGTCAGCGATCGGGGGAACGCCGCGTCGCCGGATCGGCCACACCCGCGCCCGTGATCGCGAAGCCACGCGACAGGAGCCATCATGGGGTACCCGCCAGGTGGGCGGCAGCCGCCACCATTCGGATACCAACAACCGCCACAGCACCACCAGCGGCCATGGCCCGGTGCGGGGCAGGCCCCACCCGGCGCTCCATTCCAGCGGCCGCCCGCACCGCAGGGCAAGCCCGGCCCGATCAGGATCGTCCTCGGCGTGCTGATCGCCGGCTTCGGGCTGGTGTGCACGCTCGTGGGCGGCGGGGTCATCGCCAAGGCGATCTCCAACAGCAACCAGAACATTCTCAACAAGCAGTACGTGACGAACTTGTGGCGCAACCTGCCGGCGGAGACCCTGTTCCCCGCGACGATCGGTATGTGGGATCCGCAACGGCGCGACCAGTCCGGCAGTAAGGGCTGGACTCGAGCCGCCCTGTCGTCCGAAACCTCGTGCGGCAAGGCCCTCGCCGGCACGCTGGCAGAGGAGGCGGCCGAGCGTGGCTGCATGGCAGCGATGCGCGCCAGCTACGTCAACGACTCGGGAGGGACCGCAGCTACCGTGGTCATCATCGCGTTCGGCAAACCCGACGCCGACAACGACCTGGATGCCATCCTTGACCAAGCGCAGCACGACAAGCGCGACTACGGCATCCGGGTTCTGGCCGCGCCCGGCACCAAATGGACGAACAGCGCGCGGGCGGGCAGCGGCGCCTACTCGGTGCAGGTCCCGAATGCACAGCTGTTCGTCGCTGCCACCGCAGGCCCTGTCGACGGGCGTCGACCGGGCAAGATCCCCCAGCCTTGGGGTGATCGAGACGGCGACGACAACGCCGATCGGGCACCGTGGGCCAAAGCGTCCGACGGCCTGTCCGAGAGCATCTCCGCCCATCTGGCGGCCCAGATCGACAAGGCGAGACCGTGATAGGCAAAGGTGTCGTCTCGGCCATACTGACCGTTCCCCTGCTCCTTACCGCGGCCGCGCCGGCCCGCGCCAACGCGCCGACCGGCTGGGAGCTCAACGTCATGGACGTCCCCGAGGCTCACCAGTCGAGCCAGGGGGACAACATCACGGTCGCGGTGCTCGACACCGGGGTGGTGGCCACGCACCCGGAGTTCAAGGGGCGGGTGACCAGCGGGCCCGACTTCATCGGCGGGGGCGCAAAGCCGGGACAGTCGTACTGGGGCAAGCACGGCACCGCGATGGCCTCCAACGTCCTGTCCGTCGCGCCCAAAGCCCGCGTGCTGTCCGTAAGGGTCATTCATGACGACGAGGACCCCGCCCGGGTGGACTTCACAGAAGCCATGAAAAGGTTGGCCGAGACCGGCAAGCCCAGCAAAGCAATGCTGGAAGGGCAGCGAGCGTTGTCCGAGGGCATCCGCTACGCGGTCGACAAGGGCGCCAAGGTCATCTCGATGTCGTTGGGCACCGACGAGCGGAACCACTTCTTCTCCTATCAGGAGGATGTCGCAGCGGCGGTCGACTACGCCATCGGCAAGGGCGTCATCCTGCTCGCCGGCGCGGGCAACGGTGGGCGGCCACACGACAGTGACTCCAACAACATCGTGTCCTACCCGGCCGCGCACGCCGGGGTACTCGGCGTGGCCGCCGTCAGCCCGGAGGGGCGGCGCGCGGAGTTCTCACAGGTGCGCTCGTACATCGCCATCGCCGCGCCGGGCGTAGGCATCCGCAGCGCCCACAACACCGGCGGTTATCGGGTGATCCAGGGCACCTCGCCGGCGTGCGCCCTGGCGGCGGGCGCGGTGGCGCTGATGTTGTCGCGCAATCCCGATCTGAGCCCGCGGCAGGTGCGCGACATCCTCGTCCGCACCGCCACGAAGCCCCCGAACGGCTACACCCTGTTCCTCGGCCACGGAATGGTCAACGCGGACCGCGCGGTGCGGGCGGCGGCCACGACCAAGGGCGCCGAGCCGAAGGCGGCGGCGTACGAAGGGGAGAAACACTTCGGCGGCGGGCCGGTCGACTCACCCATCGCCCATCCCCCGCTCGACCAGGAATACCTGCTCATCGGAGGCGTGGGGCTAGGAATCGGGCTCCTGTGCTTCACCGGCACGTTCTTCCTGGTACGGCGGCGGCGCGCCTGAGCGGTCATCCCGCGTTCCACACCCGGCCGCTCAACAGCGGGATGAGACCCGTGGCAGCCAGCACGCCGCCCAGAACGGCGATCGCGACCGGCACGGAATCGATGGCGGCGACCGCGCCCGCCACCACGGGGCCGAGCGGCATCGCCGCCGCGACGACGGCGCCCAGGAGAGCGAAGACCCGGCCGCGCACCTCTTCTCGCACCTTCGTCTGGATGTACACCGACACGCAGACCGACGCGCACCCGGACGGGACACCGAGCAGCAAGAACAGCACCAGCATCGCCCCGGGAGAGTCGACCACGGCGATTCCCGTCATGGCCAAACCCTGGACGACGGCGTTCAGAGCCAGGACCGGGCCCTTGCGCGAGTGCACGAGCAACCGACGGGTCAGGAAGAGCCCCGCGAAACGGCCTGCCGCCCACGTCCCGGTCAGCAGGCCGTACCAGTGTCCGCCGGTGTACCCATGCCCCATCAGGACAGCTGGCAGGAGAAGCGTCAATCCGGCGGCGGCGAGGTCGATGACCGGCAGGGTGGGCGCCACCCGTAACACCACAGCATCCGTACGGACGACCGCGAGCCCCTCCGCTGCCGAGCTCCACCAGCCATGGAACGCCTGGCGCAACGACGCCCGGTCCAGCGTGGCCTCCTGCGGCGCGAAAAGCGGCCGGGCCCGGATCATGGCGGCGAGGGACAGCAGAAACGTTCCGGCATTCATCAACATCGCGGTGGCCGCACCGACCGTCACTGCCACCGCCGCCAGACCGGGCCCCAAGAGGCCGGCGACCATACCGGCCGCGAGCACCCACACATCGAGGCGGATCAGCTGGCCCTCGTTGCGCGCCACGGTCCCGAGCGCCGACTTCAACGCCGGCTGGAACAACATCCCCGCGACCCGGAGCACCATTACGCTGACCAGGATCGCGCCGAGGGAGAGCCCGAACCACCAGAGCACTCCGGCGAGGACCAGCGAGGCGGTCAGCCGGGCCGCGTCCGACCAGACCAGCAGGCGGTGCCGCGGCAGACGGTCGACCAGCACGCCCGCGAACGGCGCCAGCAACGCGCTCGGCAGAAATTGGGCAAGGCCGACGGAGAGCGTCCCCACCGCGGCGCCGTACTGGGCGGTGGCGAACCAGGCCACCGCGGCGAAGAACAGCCGATCGCCGGCGGCGGACAGGGCCAGCGCCGACCACGTGAGGACGAAGTGCTGCGGAAGGCGTGGCCGGGCGGCGGCTTCGGGGGACGGCATGGTTGTCCTTAGAGGGTACGGCTGAGCGATTCGAGGGCCGGGGGCGTCGGGTCCAGCGCCGCGGAGCGGCGCAACCAGTGTCCGGCCGTGCCGGTCAGGCCCGCTTCCGCGTATGCAACGGCCGCGAAGTAGCAGGCCCGCGCCTGCTGGGCGAACTCGCACGAGGCCGCCGCGGTGAAGGCCGCCGCCGCGCCGAGCGGGTCGTTCCGGCCGATCATCACCTTGCCCAGGGCGAACCATGATCGAGCGTCGTACGGATCCAGAGCCACCAGCCGATGCGCCGCTTGGGCTGCCAGCTCATGCCTGCCCACCATGCCGGCGGTCTGGCTGAGCGTCTCGAGCGCGGGAAAGTGGTGGTCCTGCAGCAGTAACCGCAGCGCGGTGTCGTCCGGTCGCTGCGCGGCCAGCAGTGCGTCCGCGTCAAGCAGGTGATCGAGCGCCGCCTGCGCCTGGCCGTCGAGGAAGGGACGGAACGCCATGGCCCGGTGCAAGGTGCTGCGGAGCATGGCGGATGAGAACTCGTCGATCTCCGTGTCGTCCGCGAGATCCTGCAGGATCGCCGTGCCGAGCGCGTAGGCACGGCTGAGCCGGTCGCCCGTCGGCCGGCGCGCCTTCCCCCGCCGGACCAGCACGAAGCGGGTGAGGCGTACGCGTTCAGCGTGCATCAGCGTGGGGTCCGCGGCCCGATCCAGCAGCGCCTCTTCAAGCGCGTCGCTCGTGCCATGTTGGAGGAAGAAGGTCGAGGCCACCTCGGACGGGCGGTCGCTCTTTCCCATGGCCGTGATCAGGTCGGCCTCGGGCTCGACCCCGTACAGATCGAGCACGCTCTGCTTGGCGCCCAGCCGCCACAGGATCTGCGCCGCCTGCCGGAACGCGTTGTCCGGTAGCCGGCGCGGTTCGGCGATGCCGGCGCAGACCCGGCCGAGCAGGGAGCCCGGCGCAGCGGCGGCGGAGGGCGCCAGCGTGAGCCCGATGTCCCCCAACCTGCCGAAGCCGGCCGCGACCAGCAGGCGCCACCGGCTCGGCACCATGGTGTCCATCGGCAGCGGAAGTCTGGTCCCGCCGTTGACCAGCAGGTCAGCGAGCAGGTACGTGGTGCGCGCGTGCAACGGCGCCCGCGGCGACGGGGAGCGCAGGTCGAAATACGTGGCACACGCCTCGTCCTGTCCGGCCGCCGCCATGTGCCGCAGGCGGATGGCGAGCGCGGTGCGTTCACTGGGCGGTGCGTAGCCGCGTAGCGCCGCCATCGCCGCCTTGGCGTTCATGACGAACCAACTCCTCTGAGCCACGTGTCCAGAAAGCGCATCGTCTCGGCGATGGACTCTCGACGTCGTGGTATATGCGGCTCACCGTCGAGCCGGAGCACGGCCGACGGCCTGTCCCGGTTGACGGCTCGCTCCGTGACCGCCGCGGAGGCCGTGGTGTCGGCAGTGCCATAAATGACCCGCCAATGCTTCGGAAGATCGCGAGCCTCCTGCTCCGGAGCGGGCGGCTGCGTGTCCGCGGGGAACGCCTGGCGGAGGAACCTGCTCAAAAGGCTGTTCCCCGTCGCCGGGTCGGCGCCCATGGCCAGCAGGTCGCCCGTGGTCCACGGACCGTTCATGGTGACCAGCCCGGCGACCGGCGCCCCCAGGTGGGCCGTCGCGCGGGCGGCCAGGAAGGCACCGTAGCTGTGCCCGACGAAGGCTGTCTGAGAGGTGTTCAGGCCGAACCGGTACGTCAAGGCGCTAGCCGCCTCTGCCACCAGCGCCGCGTCGCGCGTACCGAACTGGCCCCGGCGAAAGACCGGGAGGCGGCCGAGAACGGCCGCGGTGTAGGGCGACTCCAGCTGGACGGCGACCCAGCCGCTCTCCTCGATCGTTTCCACGATGGGATCCCAGCCGGGCAGCCACTCGCCGTACGGACCGCCACGCAGCATGATCACCAGGCCGGTGGGCGGACGGTCGGGCGGGAAGGTGATCGTGCGCAGCGAGCCGCCGGACACCTCGACCGAGCCGAACTCCGGGTGGGAGAGATCCGCACGCGACAGGCGTGCCGTCTCGATCGCCGTCGGCGGCCTGCGGTGCCGGGTGGCGATCGCTGCGGCAGCATCACCCGAGCGGTACAGCCGGCCCAAGGTCCACCCGGCGAAGACCTCACTCGTCCGGCTGCCGTCATCGAACGAGTGTGTGACGAGCGCCGAGTCGGGCCACTGACGGCTGATCCAGCACAGCCTCTCCTCATCCAGCCAGCAGATCCCTGGTTCCGCCCTGGCGTCCGGGACGTCGACGACCCGGCCGTCCTCGACCAGGATCACCCGGCCGCGGAGCACCAACGCGATCCGCCGCCCGGCCGGCGAGACCGCCAGGTCCTGTGGCCGGGCGTCCAGGGTGATCGTGGTGATCTCCGGTTCACTCTCGTGCCAGGAGACGATCCGCAGATGGAACCCTGCGGAATCCTCGCTCACCCAGGCCACTGCGGCGGTCCCCACCGCGCGTACCAGCTGGGGGACGATCTCACCCAGACCGCTCGCTTCCCAGGGCTTCTTCTCGGGCTCCGCCGAAGGGAACCGTATTCCCACCGGGCCGATGACACAGAGCTGGGACCCGACGACGCAGGGCATCTCGCCGTCCGCGAGGTCGGTGACCCGGGCGAGGGAGGGCAGGGCGACCACCGCCGCCGGGGCCGAGCCGCCGCCGATCTCGGCGAGCAGGCGGCCGCCCGCGTCGCCGAGGATCCGGCGGACGCCGCCACCGAGGACGTTATGGAGGTCATCGCGGTCCGGTGCGCGGACGACCACGCGCTCCGCAACCCCATGGCCCTCGACCACGGCCACGCGGCCGTCGCCCAGCACCGTCACCGACAGGGGCAGGGAAACACGCATCGTCCGCCTGACGAGATCGTTGACGTCGTTTTCGTGCAGCATCCTTTTCCCCGCGTCGGCCGCCCACCGTTGCCGGCCGTAGAGTTCGAAGGTCGCCTGAGCGCCGATAGGCGCGGCGCTCAGGCGACCATATTCAGAAGTGGTTAGTCGATGCCGTACTCCCACTCAGTGAGCACGTCGTACATCTCCACGACCTCGTCCGAGACAGCGATCTCCTGCATTCTGTTCACCCCCCATCTGAAAGAAAGGCTCATTTTCATGCCCCGTGCGTTCGGCAACCGATCAGGCAGTCGTCGCGCGGAGCAAGCTTGAGGAAATGTCCGTCCAGAAGGTTCGGGCCCTTCTGCATGACCTGGTTCAGGGTGGCCGGCTCCTGGTGGCCGGCGAGGTGCCGCACGGCCTCCTGGACCAGCAGCGCTGAATCGGCGCACGGCTGCGGGGAGAGCGTGCTGGCCGCGACCAGGGCGAACCGGTCGAGATCGGCGAGGACGGCGGCACCGGCCTGGCCGGCACGGGCCAGTAACATCGCCTGGAGGCAGCCCGCGCAGGCAGATCGTCCCGGCACGAAGAACGGACCGACCCGCCCGCCCCCGGTCTGGATGGAGGGGACGCCCAGGCGCAGCGACGCCTGCGACACCCACAGCCGGATGGTCCGGTGCGGGGTGTCCGCCGCTCCGATGATCAAGTCGCTGTCGTGCGCGGCCACCGCGATGTCCTCGGGGCCAGCCATCATTTTCTGCTCGAATCGCAGGTCGGCGTCCGGGAAGAGCGAGGAGAGGCGCTCCTGCAGGACCTCTGCCTTGGGCCGGCCGACATCGTCCGCGTCCACGAGCGCCGTCCGGTTCAGATTGCTGACCGCGACCACGTCGCCGTCCGCGGCGGTCATGGTGCCGATGCCGGCCAGCAGCAGCTGGTAGACGATCCAGCTTCCGGCTCCGCCCAGTCCGAGGACGAAAACGCGCGCCGAACGGAGCCGTTCGAGATATCCGAAGCGATCGACGTCCGAAGTCTCGTACCCGCCGAAGTAGCGCAAGGAGCGCGCATGGCGTTCCAGCACGGCGGCAGGGACGCTCGTTGGCCGGGTCGGCGACTGGAGCGCCCCTATGCCGTCCAGCGCCTCGAGGAATCGTTCGGCGGTGTCCTGGACGTCCGCGTTCAACCCGCCGCCCGCGCCGGACAGAAACTCTGCTCGTGACGTGCCGGTGATCAGGGCCTCGGCCGCTTCCGCCCACGCCGGCGAGAAGGGAACGGAAAGGGACCGCCCACGACTGTTGATGACGATCCGCGACTCGACGACCAACGTCGCGACATTCTGCCGCAACTGAAGCAGGTCATCGTACGCACCCTGCGGCACCCTCGCACCTCCGGCCGGGATCGAACAATTCAGTCGATGGGCCGGTTCGGTGTCGGCTCCAACAGGAAGCGACGATAGAGATGAGCGCTATGAAAGGGCTATGAGACCGATATAACGGCATGTTCTCTGAGGGCTGGTGCCCGGGACGCAGGCGTGTCCGATCCATGGATGCGGCATGGAGAGGCGCCGACAGGTCTCGCCGGGCGTGGCGCACGACCGCCGATGGACGCAGGCGCGCGTTCCCGGGCCGGCGAGGCCTAGCTCTCGGGGCAGAGCACGGCCTCGGCCGCCTTCTTGACCAGCGGGTCGATGGCGGGATCGGTGTGGTTGGCGCCCATCGTGACGGACACGACGAACTGCACCCTGCCGTCCCGTGACGTGTAGGCGAGTGCGCTGAATCCGGACGAGCCGCCCTTCACGGGCGCGTACTCGCCCCCGCACACCCGCGGATCGGCGGATTTGCTCGACTTGGCCTCGGACGACTTCGGCTCGGGAGCGGGGCGTCCGGCGTTGAGCGCCTCCTTCTCCTCCTTCGTCAGGACCTTGTCCAGGGCGAACGCCCGGTGGAAGGTGCTCAGGTCGTCGGTGGTGGAGATCACGCCGCCGGCGGCGTAGCCGTAGCTCATGTTGAGGCGGTCGACGTCGCGGAGCTTGCCGTTCTTGTCGGGGTGGTAGCCGTGCCCGTGCGGACCCTTGATGCCACCGGGCCACTTGGTGGGCAGGTAGGTGTCGTCCATGTTAAGGGGATCGTAGATGCGCCGCTCGAACTCCCGGGACACGGAGTGGTCGGTGAGGTCCTCGATGATCAGCCCGAGGAGCATGTAGTTGGTGTTGGAGTAGGAGAACTTCTCCCCCGGCTCCTGCGACCGCTCCACTGTGCGCGACTTCTTCACCAGCTCCAGCGGCGGGTAGTAGGTGTCGAAGTCGAAGGCGTCGACGAGTTCGGGGGTGTACCAGTTGGGGATGCCCGAGGTGTGGTGGATCATCTGCTCCACGGTGATCTCGCCGGCCCGCTCCACCAGGTCCTTCTCGACGACAACCGGCAGCAGGTCGCTGAGCTTGTCGTCCAGCGACAGCTTGCCCTCGGTGACCAGCTTCATGATGACGACCTGGGTCATCAGCTTGGTCTGTGACCCGATCCTGAAGCGGGCGCCCGCAGGGATTTTGCCGCCCTTGTCGTTCAGCAGGCGGGTGCCGGCCGAGCCCTTGCCTGCCTTTCTGCCGTCGATGTACGCTGCGCCGATCGCGCCCACGATCTCCTTGTTCTTCGCCAGCTCCGACAGGGCCTTCTGCACGTTGCCCAGCCGGGGCCGGTCCGCGGCGGCCGTGGCGGCGGGCGCGGCGACGCCCAACGTCAGCATCGCGCAGGCCAACCCGGCCAGGCCGGTCGCTGTCGCACGTTTCATGATGTTTCCTTTCGATGGGCCCCGTCACTGCGCGGGGCAGAGCAGTGATTCGGCGGTTTCCAGCACCTTGTCCGGCAGGTCGCCGGTGCTGGTGTTGGGGACCTTCAGGGTGATGTTCACGCCGAGTTGCGAGCGCCCGTCCTCCGTAGTGAAGAGATAGGCGAGGGATCCCGGGCCCGACCCGAGGGCGGCGATGCCGATGCACGTGCCGGGCTGCTCCTTGGGGGGCCGCTTGCCGGCCTGATAGCGCCAGAAGGCGGCGAGGTCCTTCGCGGTGGAGACGACGCCGCCCGCCGCCCACCCGTTGGTGGCGTTCTGCCGGTCGGCGTCGCGCAGCCTGCCCTTGTCATCGGGGTAGTAGCCGTGCCCGTGCGGGCCCTTGATGCGCTGCGTGGGCCTGGTGGGCAGGTAGGTGCTGGTCATGCCCAGCGGCTCCCACAGCCTCCTGGCGAAGGCCGCGCCCAGGCTGTCGCCGGTCTCCTTCTCGATGATCAGGCCGAGCAGAACGTAGCCGGTGCTGGAGTAGGAGAACTTCTCGCCCGGTTCCTGCTCGCGCTCCAGCCCTCGCGAGACCTTCAGCAGATCCATCGGTGAGTGGTAGGTGAGGTCGAAGAGGTCGAGCTTCCCGCCGTAGTCGGGGACGCCGGAGGTGTGCTTGAGCAGGTGGTCCACGGTGATCTCGCCGGCCCGCTCCACCAGGTCCTTCTCGACGACGACCGGCAGCAGGTCACCGAGCTTGTCGTCCGGCGAGAGCTTGCCCTCCTCCACCAGCTGCGCGATCACGGCGGAGGTCATGCCCTTCGTGTGCGACCAGCCCCGGTAGCGGGAGTCAGAGGGGATCCTGCCGCCCTTGCCGCCGATCAGGCGGGAGCCGGCCGAGCCGCGGCCGACGCGCCTGCCGTCGTGGAACGCCTCGCTGATGACGCCCACCACGCCGGCGTCCTTGGCGAGCTCTTCCATGGCCCGCTGCACGTCCCCGATCCCGGACGGGGTGGCGGCCGCCGCGGGGGCGGGATGGGTCAGCAGCACGGCACACGCCAGGGCGGCCGTCGTACGTTTCACGATGTCTCCTCAGATCACGTGGCCGGGGGTGAGATTTCGCGCGGGGTGGCACACGACTGCCGGGGCCGGGTCGAGCCCGGCCCCGGCAGGCGCGCCAGCTCCCCTCGCCGTCCTTTATGGCCGAGTGGATGTTTCCTCCTCGTTTCCCGGGAGAGGCGCCCCGGCCCTTCTGTAGTCCGCATCTAGAGTTCGGCTAGCCTTGCTCCCCGTGAGCGAGGACAGGAAGCCCAACAAGAAGGCGCAGAAGTCCGCCGAGACCCGGCGCCGGATCCTGGAGGCCGCCGGGGAGCTGTTCGTGGCGCAGGGCTATGGCGCGACCATGCTGCAGCAGATCGCCGACAGGGCGGGCGTGGCGGTGCAGACCGTCTACTTCGTGTTCGGCAACAAACGCCGCCTGCTCAAGGAGCTCGTCGACGTCACGATCGCGGGCGACGACCGTCCCGTGGCGACCCTCGACCGGCCGTGGTTCCGCGACGCGCTGGACGCCGCCACCGCTCAGGAACACCTGCGTCTTTACGTGGCGGGCACCCGGGCGGTGCTGGAGCGGGTGGCTCCGATGACCAAGGTGCTGCAGATCGCCGTGGCCACCGACCCGGAGATCGCCGACATGTGGCCCGACGAGCGGGATCCGCGCTACACGGTGACACGGACCGCCGCGGACAGCCTGATGGCCAAGCCGGGGGCACGCCCCGAGGTGTCCCACGCCGCCGACCTGCTGTACGGCGTGCTCAGCCCGGAGCTCTACCTGGTGTTCACGCGTGACCGGGGCTGGACGCCCGAGCGGTTCGAGCGCTGGGCCCACGACACCCTGCACTCCCAGCTCTGCACGAACTGACGGTCCGCACGGACCCTGGTCGGAGGCCGGAGAAGAGCCACTACGCTGGTGCGGACTTGATCTTGGCTCGGCGCCTGGCGCCACGGGCCTTCCGCAACGACGAGGTGCAGCATCGTGGTCACGCACGAAGAGTTCTCCCGGCCGGCCTTCGAGCCGCGCCGTTCGCAGCGTGAGCGCTTCGACCAGGCACTCGATCGGTTGAGGGACGAAGGCTGGCAGATCGTGGACGCGGGACGGTTCGCGGCCGACACCGAGACGAGCGGCCTGCTGAGCCTGCCCGCCGACCTGGCCGATCACTTCGCGCCCGGCGGCGGGCTGGTCAAGGACGTCACGATCTCCTGGCGCGGCGGGTTGCCGTCACGGATCCAGTCGATGTTCGCGCGGGAGGCTCTCGTGGCCTCCGTTCCCGGCCAGGCGGAGCGGGACGACGACCACGACGCGCTGCTGGACCTGGACGCCGAGGAGTTGAGCAGGCGGGCCGACGAGGCGATGGAGGCGCTGTTCGCCGCGGTGCACGGCCTGAACAGGCCGGAGGAGGGGTTCGTCACCTGCCTGGCGGGCGACGAGGTCTCCTCCGACCTGTGCCGCGTCGTACGCGCCTTCGACCGGCTCGCCGAGCAGGGCTACTTCGCCGAGCCCGACCTCTGGCCGACGGTCTCCGGAGCGTGGCAGCACGTCCACGAGGCCGGGGCGTCGGCGAAGGCCGTCTTCTGGACCACGCAGGCGCACACGTCGTGTTTCGACGCCCGAGGTGACCTGGTCGACGAGCTCGCGCTGCAGTGGGCCGGCGACCGGGATCTGATCGCGCAGGTCCTGTCCGCCACCGGACTCGTGGTGGAGAGCCCACAGGACACGGGCACCACCTTCCTGCTCTGCCCGAAGCGGGCCGATCGCTGAGGACCCAGCAGATCACCGGGCGTCATCCGCCGCCCGGCGTCGCGCGGCCGACGGGCGAAACAGCCGGGAAACCGCCGCCCGTCTAGACAGTCGCTACGAGTCCGGGCGGTAGGCGTCTCGCACCCGATGCGACCACGCCCGGCATTTCCTGCAGAGAGGATCTTCCTCGTGAGACATGTGAAAGCAGTCGGTCTGGCCGGCCTGGCGTGCGCGATGCTGACTCTGGGTGTCGCGGCACCCGCCACCGCCGCGGAAGCGGGCCGGCCCCGGATGGGGGACGTGCAGAAGGCTCTGTCAGAGCTGGCGAAGAGCCCGGAGGTGCTCGGCGCGATCGGCGCGCTCTACGTGGACGGCAAGAGAGTCGGCAAGGGCTCGGGCGGCACGCGTCTCCTCGACGGCGAGGGCGGCAGGATCCCGGCGGGCGCCCGCTTCCGGATCGGGTCGCAGACCAAGTCCATGACCTCCGCGGCCATCATGAAGCTGGTCACGGAGGGCAAGTTCGGCCTGGACTCCAAGCTCAGCGAGGTGCTGCCGGTCGTGGTGGAGAAGGACCTGGTGGAGCGGGCCGACGAGATCACCGTGGAGCAGATGATCCACCACACCTCGGGCATCCCCAACTGGTACACCCCCGAGCTCATCGACTACTTCGACTTCGAGACGAAGTACACACCGATGGAGCTGATCACCAAATCGCGCACCCTTCCGCGCGAGCAGGAGCCGGGCGAGAAGTTCTCCTACTCCAACACCAACTACTACCTCCTCGGCCTGATCATCGAGGAGGTGACCGGGCACTCCCTGGCCGCCGAGTTCGAGGAGCGCTTCTTCGAGCCCCTGGACATGGACGACACCTACCTGCCCACCAGGTGGCCCGGCAGCATCAAGGGCCCGCACGGCCACGGCTACTTCCCCGACGAGAACGGCAAGCTGGTCGACTTCGACGACCAGAACATGAGCTTCGGCTACGCGGCCGGCGGCGTGATCTCCACCACCGACGACCTGAGCACCTTCCACCGGGCGTTCGCCACGGACAAGATCCTCACGAAGGAGGAGAAGAAGGCGCTGAACGCCGGCCGGTCTCCCTCCGAGCCGGACCGCTCCCCCAACCTCAACGTGTGCGACGACGAAGGCACGTACGGACGCGCGAAGGGCAGCTCACCCGGCTTCAACGCCCTCACCTTCAGCACCAAAGACGGCAGCGTGCAGTTGCTCATGTCGCTCACGCTGGCCACCGAGCACAGTGACCCGGCCATCGACCCCCTGGCCAAGAAGGCGGCAGAGGCGGTCCTCTGCCCCGGGAAGTAGAACACCACCGCGCCGCGCGCCTTCACGTCCTCGTGCTGGAGGCGCCGACGTCCATAGCAGAGAGAACACGGATTCCAGGTCCAGGCTGCACACTTCGCCCGGATACCCGGACACGTCAGTGAACACGTGCGGAGCCCCAGGCGAGCATGTGTACGTTCGCCTCATGAACAGGAGAATCTCTGCCGTGCTCGCGTCAGCTGCCGCCATCGCCGTCGTCTCGCTCACACCCGGCGTCGCGAAAGCCGACCCTCCACCGACCGACTGCCATCACAACTTCGGCTGGCAGGACGACTACACATGGGCCCGCTGTGACAAAGGCTCGGGTTATGTGCGAGCCATCGCCACATGCTCCAACGGCAGCAAGAAGACGACCGCCACCGGCCCCTGGAAGGGAATCGGCGTGCAGTCGAACGCGCATTGCCCGACGTCACACCCCAAGGCCGTGGATCACTACTTCGACATCAAGACGTACTGACGCTCACGGCTCGCGGCACGGCATCGCCGAACATCCGGCGATGCCGTGTCCTTGGAGGACACAGAGGTCCTGGCGGCCGCGAGGGCCTTCGGCAGGACGGGTGGTCGACCGTCGATCCTCCGTGACGACACGGACGCCGCCGGTCCGCGACTATCCGGCGGCGTACAGCTTGGCGATCCGCGCGCCGAGATCGGCGCCGTAGTCGTGGTGGTAGACCTGGGCGGAGCAGTAGACCGGCCCGCCTTGCCGGGCCAGGCCGGCGGTCCAGGTGACGGCGTTCTCCACGCCCGGGTCGCTCAGCTGCAGGCCGGTGGCCACGATGTCGTCCACGCTGACGTCGACGAAATAGTCGCTGACGCCCTTGCGCTCGTACAGCCGCCACTCCAGCTTCGCGCTCCTCGCCCCGGCCAGCCTGGCCGTCAGGTCGACCGTGACCCGCTGCCACGCCTGGTCGTTGGCGGCGACGTCCTGCTCCCACACCACCTTGCCGTCGAGAAGCAGCTGCTTCACGTGGTAGCCGGCCGGGTTGCCACGGCCGCGGCCGTCGCCGTGCCAGAAGCTCACGCTGTACTTGCCGGCGCCCGGCGTGAGCTGGACCTGGCGGCTCGCGCCGCACCACATCCCCGCCTTGGTGGCGGTGTCTCCCTCGACGACGAAGCTCAGCCGCCCGTTGCCGGCGCGGGCGAGGTTGTCGCCCGCGGGCCGGGTCCACCCGCCGTCGCGGGACACGTAGGGGAGCTTGTACTGCACGACCCCGGCCAGCTCGCCCGTGCGTACGTGCTCGAGGGCCTTCTTCGTGACGGCCTCGACGTAGCCGACCGTCGGCTTCTGGGCGGCGTGGCTCAGCGGGTGGGCGTACGGCATCAGGTAGACGTCGGTGCCGGGAAGCCGCTTGGCGAGCTGCTTGACCTGGTACGACAGGCTCCACGTCCACGACGTGTCCCGGTGCGGCGCGTCCCGGAAGGGGAAGATCACTCCATCGAGCAACGGGACCTGCTCAGCGATGAACGCGTCGGTGAACTGGCTGTAGTAGACCGTGGGGACGAACTTCAACGAGGGGTTGATCGGCTTGGCGGCCGCGCGCATCTTCTTGACGTACTCGGGCGTGAACGTCCTGAGGTCGTAGCCGTAGTCGTCCACGGTCCAGCCGACCAGGTTCGGGTGGGCCTTGGAGAGGGTGGCGATCTCACGTGCCCATGCCACGTAGTCGTGCTTGTACGGCCGGGAGACGCAACAGCCCGCCTGGCTCGGCGAGTACACCAGCACCCAGACGTCGATCCCGGCAGCGGCGGCGGCCGGGAGGAACTCCTGACGCAGGTCCTCCCAGTGCACGTTGTCGCCGGCCATCGGATAGACGTAGGTGTCGGCGTTGAGGGCCGTCAACCCCGCGATCATCACCTTGCTGTCGACGTGCCTGATCCCGTCGGCCCGCGGCTCCTCCTCCCGTATGAGGTTTCCCGCGGTCCCCACCACGCCGGGGTCCTGGGCGTGGGCCACGCCGGGGAGCGTCGACAGCAGCAACGCGACGACCATGACGAGCACAGAACGGGACACCGGGTTCCCTTCAGCAAGATCCGTTGATGAACGCGGTCAGCATAGGAGGCACCGGTATGGCGCCGGTATGCCACCGCTTTGACACGGCAGCGCGCACGAGACAGGCGGTGGCGAGTTCGGTCGGCCAGGCAATCCTTACGGCCTTGACGGGCATTACCGCTCAGCAGATGCTTGGGCTTGCCTGGCGACTCGTCTTCGGGGGAACTTCTCGTGCAAAGCGATGCCACTAGAGCGCACTACGAACGCCTTGCGGATAGATACGACGAGAACTGGGCGTACAGTTCCACCTTCATCGCGTGGATGACCGAAAACATCCTCAAGCGCATAAACTTGACATCCGAAATATCCCGCCTCCTGGACATCGGGTGTGGAACCGGCCTCTACACGCGCAATCTTGAGAATCACACAAGCATCACCGTCTGCGCCGACCTCTCCCCCGCGATGCTGCGACAGTTGCCCGCCAGCGAGCGCCTGATCCCGCTCGTGGCAACGGCCGAGGAGCTCGCCGCAGGCCGGATCCGGCTTCCGCATGATGGCTACGACGCCATCCTGATGAAGGAAGTCATTCACCACTTGGACGATCCGGCGCAGGTCCTGTATGGGTTGTCCCGTTACCTCAAGCCCGGCGGACGGATCCTCGTGGTGATGCTGCCGAGCGCGATCGACTACCCGTTGTTCGGGGCGGCGCTGAATCTCTTCCGGGAGAGACAACCCGCTCCAGAGGACATAGCCTCCGCGATGAGAGGCGCCGGCCTCCGTACGGAGTTGGCCTACGACGAGTTCCCTCTGACCTTCACCGTCGAGCGTTACCTACAAATGGTCCGTAGCCGATATATGTCCCTGCTGGCCAGCTTCGACGACGCCGAACTCGAAGCGGGAATCTCCGAGATCCGCCGCGCTCATCCAGGACCTGAAGTACGGTTTTCGGACCGGTTCGCCTTCGTACTCGGGGTGAAAGCGTGAGCATCGAGCTTGACCATCGTCTCTTCCGGCTCAGGAACGAACTGGATGATCATTCCCGGGTCGCTCGCTATCTCGGGCTGGACTTCGAGCGCCCGATCAGGTCACTCGGCGACGGCTACCCTGAGAACGCCATCGCCCTGGTCGGAAAGATCACCGAGCGGATCCTCAAGCAGTTGTGGCGGCATCACAACGTTCCCGGAGATCCTGGCGGCAAGGCGCTGAGCGAGCTGATCAAGGGCGCGCAGCCGTACATCCGGAGCGCGAGTGTCCTTGATTCGCTCCGCGACATCCAGCGCCTCCGGAACCGTTCCACTCACGACGGGTACGAGATCGCCGAGGAGGACGGGCTCACGGCAGTACGCCGCCTGCTGAACGTGCTGGCCTGGTTCAGCAGCACCGGCAGCGGCGTCCTGAGCGGGGACGTGCCCAAGCTGGCACCTGAAGTGGCGCTCAAGGCCGAGTTCCTGGCCGGCCTGTACGTGACGCTCGGCTTCCAGCCGGTCAAGCGGTTCGAGTTGTCCCGTAACACCGTCTACCAGCTCTTCTTCCGCGAGCAGGGGTTGCGCAGCGAGTACGTCGAACTGCTGTTGAGCAAGAACATCGACGATGTGGTCCAGGTAGTGGACGCTACCAACGGCGAGCTGCTTCAGACCAAGCTCCCCAAGCTCACCCGGTTCCTCGTCTTGGAAGAGAACGGCGACAGCACGGCAACAAGCCCGCTGGGCGGCGACTACCGGGTTCTCACCTATGACCGTTTCATGGACGCGTTCGTCAACCTCGACCGGCACATGACGGATGTCGTCGGCAGCTATCCGGAGCTTTTGGACGCCGGACGAGTCACAATCTCCGGCGATCTGCTCACCACCGACGAGCGCACGGGCGAACAGGTCGTGACCCGGATCGGCGCGGCCGACCAGTTGCTGGACGACGTGGCGGCGACAGGCGGCAACCTGCTGATCGTCGGCAGGTCGGGGAGCGGTAAGACGACGCTGCTCAAACAGCTGGTCGCACGATCGGCCTCGGCCGCCAAGCGTCGTTACCGCTTCTATTTCGACATGAGCCTCAAACGGCCGGACGAGCGGTTTCAAGACTTCGTCACGCGCTCGCTGGGCCCGTACATGGACGTGGAGAGTACACACGTCTTCGACGTGTTCAACTACTTCGCTCGCGCTGGATCGGTGCTCTGCGCGCTGGACGGGATCGACGAGGCAGTGCCGTCGGCCACCCAGGCCGGGTTCCTGGAGCTGTTCGCCGAGATAGCGCAGGTCCTGTCGGCCGAATCGGCGGTGGTCACCACGTCGCGCGTGTCATTCCTGGAGGACTCACCGCAGGTGCGACGTCTTCTGGACGGCACTTCTCTAGTGTCGGAGAAGCTGGTCCAGCAGCTTCACGCCCAAGGGGTCAATCCCCTGCTCGTGCCGCGCTTCTCCGCACTGCGGCTGCACGATGTGGCCGAGCGGGCGACGCCCCTGGAAGTCCGCCTGGCGGAAGATCTAGATCTGCGTGGTGAACGGGATCTCCCTCACCTGTGCGAACTGGCATGGCGGCACATCACCAAAGTCGCCGATCCCGCCCTGCTGCCCTCACTCGTCTCCTACTTCGGAGCCGCATTCCTGCATGGCCGTACGGTGTTCTCCTTTGTCGATCTCGTCAACGAGTTGGGGGTCAAGCTGTTCGAGGGCGGCCGGTTGACCTATGACTCCTTCCGTCTCCGGCCGTTGTTCCGGCTCGCAGGACCGTCCGCTGTCGCCTTCAGCCACTGCGCGTACCAGGAGTTGCTGGCGGCCGAGCACCTGCGCCAGCCCGATGCCCGCACAACACTCCTCGACACGGCGCCGCGCCTGACCGAGCAGGTCCGCGACTTCCTCAGCCGGAGGTCCATCAAGGTGTCCGCCGATGACTGTGTCCTGCCCGCCGGGGCCTATCTGGTGGGTCCGAGCCACCATTTGATGCTGCGTCACGTGGAGCGGCCGATCCGCTTCGACCGTTTCCCGGTCACGGTGGCCCGCTACAACCGCTTCCTTGAGGAAGTCCGGCGACATGGTTCGCAGGAGTGGGATCACCCCGCCAAACCCTCAGAGACCTCCCACGAGCCATGGCAGGACCGGTTGAAGGTCCAGGACTACTTCACCGATCCGGCATACGAGAACCACCCGGCGGTGTGCGTCAGCTTCTGGAGCGCTTACGCGTTCGCCCGCTTCGAGGGCAAGCGCCTGCCCACGTCACTGGAGTGGGAGGCCGCAGCAAGGGGCGGCGACGGCCGGCTGTTTCCCTGGGGCGACGACATCGACCTGGGCATCGTCAACAGCGCCGACGCTTGGAGCGGCCGTCCACTGATCACGTACGACGCCTGGAGGGCGGAGCTGGATCGGGGAGGCTTGAGCCAGGCCATGCCCGGCCCGGTGGACGCGCATCCGCGCAACGTCTCACCGTTCGGCATCCGGGAGATGGCCGGAAACGTGTGGGAGATCACCGGCACCGTTCTGACCGACCTGAACGAGGTCGTCATCTGCGGCGGCTCCTACGACAACCCCTACCGGGCTCTCCAAACGTCGTCCAAAGGGCTGTTCCGTCGCCGGGGATGCAGCAACGCGGTGGGATTCCGATGCGTTGAGGAGGTGTGATGAGCGGCGAGCAGACCGCCGGAACGGGCGGCCACCGCTTCGGATACATCGTGGACCGCATGCCGCTGGGCAGCGGTCATGGCGGCCGTCAGGGGACCTATGTCGTTCGGGACCACGAGACCGGCACACACCATTCCTTCATGTACGCCGACATCGTGACGGAGGGCTTTCGTACGATCCGGACCAGCGAACGCGTGCGGTTCCTCGTCGATCAGGAGAATGAGGACCACGCCCGCTACGTCATCCGACTGGACCTGCCCGACGCCGAGGACTACTACCAGTGACAAGACTCGCCCGGGAGACCCTCATCGTCGTCTACGAAGCTCTCTTCCCCTCCACTCCCACATGGGAGCAGGGGCCGCTGATCCTCCAGCACCGCGATGTCCGCTCCACCGCTGAGGCCCGCATCGAGTATTTCAGCGCCAAGGCGGCCCGAGTGCTCTACGGCGACGCCCATCGTCCGAAACGCTGGCACGACCCTTCCCACCACACCGTGGGCGATGTCGAGATCACCGGCGTGGAAGTCCTCCGGATAAGCGATGAACCCGAGGCTCACGGACTCGCGGCCGTCCACCTGCGCCCAAGAAACGGCATGCCGATTCCGTTGCTACGGTCGCTGGCCGGCCGCCGAGACACCCCTCCGCCACCGTTCGATCCGCAGAAGTTCGTCGACGGTCAGGCCATCATCAAGCAGGGCAGCCGGCCCTTCACGGTCGCCTTCGTCACCTCTGCCAAGCAAGGTCTGCCACGCCTGTACCGGCAGCTCCGCTACTGGCGCTGGGGATCTGTCGAGCAATGGCTGTGGGCCCTGGCCTCCCGTACGGATCTGACCGACTATCCCCCGGACCCCAAGAATCTGGAACCGGCGGACAACGAGATCATCCGGCTGTCCAGCGACTGGCACGCCGTCGTCCTGCGAGACGGGATGGGGGTGGCGGGTCTCCGGGCCGACCAGGGCCGGAACGATACGTTTTTCGGGTACGCCGAGCTCTACCTGCGCTCGATCTATCTCGACGCCATCCTGCTCGGTATAGCGCAGGCCCAGGGCCTGACCAAGTTGGAAGAGCGCCTGGCCTCGGCGCTCGACTCCTCCGTGTCGGCAACGATGGCCGAGCTCGAACAGCAGGTCAGCTCCTTTCGGCATCGGCTGTGGGCCCAGCACCTGACCCCGCACGGCACACCGAACCGCCTTCTGACGGCGTACCAACGCCAGCATGCCCTGTGCGAACGCTTCGACCAGATCCTCACCGAGATCAGCGACTTCAACCGGCTCGCCCGCGACGACGAGACTCGGCACGTCAACAGCGCCGTTGTCGTGTTCACCCTGGTCACCGTCCCGGCCGGCATCGCCCTCGCGCTGTTGCAGGTCTTGGAGACCAAGAATCCGTGGCTGTTCACGGCCGTCGCGGTCGCCTGCGCGGGGCTTACCGTGTTCCTCCTGAGCACCCGATCCGCCAGGGTCGCGTTCAAGGCCCTGCGCAACCGCTTCACCCTCAGGTAACTCCTAAGCTTCCGCTACCCGGCCTGACCGTTCATGAGCTTCTCCCACAGCACCTCGGCCTTGCCCACTGTTGTCGGATGGCTCTCCCTGACGGTCTCGCCGGACTCGCGGCGCTGGGTACGCCGCACCCACGCCAGCCCTCCCGCGGCGCAGAACTCGTACACACACGGCTTGCACTCGCACGTGTGCCGCAGCACCCGCACCCGGACGAAGCGCGCCATCGGCACCTCCCATTCGACGGGTTCGGCATCAGGCAGCGGAGGGCAGACGTGAGGACCATGGAAGTCGGGCAGCTTGGTCATCGTGCGTTGTCTCCTCGCGTTCCGCAGGCATGGGCTCACAGCCCCATAGCGTGTTCGAGTGATTGACCGGGAAGGGCCGATGCCGCCGTACCAGCAGACGCGACCGCGATTCGTCAGCGCATCACGTCGGGAGAGACCCCTCCAGGCTGGCGCGCCGGAGCGTCGCCGGGCTCCGCTGTAGCCACCTCGGCCCACACCAGATTCCAGCGCAAGGCTGCGGGACGGACTCCCCACCTGATGGAAGTCCGCTGGACCAGCCACAGCCCGCGCCCATGAGAGTCGCAGTCCACGGGCTCGCGCGGCCTCGGCACGGTCGACGAACCTTGATCTATCACCTCGACCCTGGCCAGGGTGCCACTCACCTCGGAGACCTTCACCACCACCAGGCCGCCGGCTCGCCCGGAGCCGGTGTGCAGCACGGCGTTGCCCACCAACTCGCTCGTGACAAGCCGCACCCCATCCGTTTCGCGATGCCCCGCAGCCGCCAGCGCGTCCACGACCCAGCGGCGAGCAAGCGACACGGAACGCGCAACACCGGGAAAGGTCATTTCGACCAGGACCTGATCGTTCACCAGGCGACCTCCCACACTCGTTCGGGCGCGCACTCGTCGTGTGCGTCCACCCATCGATCACGCCCGCGCCCCCACGTGAAGATCCAGCGCTCGCCCTGTAGCGCGGCCCGGACGAGTAGCGGCACCGACTCCCGCCGGACCGAGACACACGGCTCCCCACGTCGCGGTAACTCAACCGAAACGGCCAGGCCGCGCACCCTCAGCGCCCAAGCCAGCCGCGCCAGGTGGAAGAACTGCTCCTGCTCGCGACTCGGCCGCACCGAATCCAACCCCCGCCGATCGTCCCGCTTCCGTGTTGTCCGGGTACGTCGCATCGCTTCGAACCGCCTTACAGCCCCAGAAACATCCGATTTTGGTCACCGTGTACTTCGTACAACTGGATCTGAGTGCGCCATGAGCCGAATCGTTGCGACGCCCCACTGGCAATGACGCAGCTCATAACACTTATGAACACCGCTGACAAACACAGAGTGTGCGGCAACCACTACGCTCCGCGCAAGCGATGCATCAGAATGAACTTCGTACAAGTTGTGACCACAAGATCGATCCAGCAGACTCTGCTGTAACTCACGGAGGTGAAATGACTACCCAGCGCAGCCCATCGGCTCGTCAACGCCGCCTGGCCGCCATACTGCGCAGCTTGCGCAAGGAAAAGGGCATGTCACGGGAGACGGTCGCGGAGCGGATGGGATGTTCGCCGCCGACGATCACCCGCATAGAAGCGGCACAGACCGGCGCACGCATCGCCGACGTGACCATGATGCTGGAGATCTACGAGGTGCCGGACCACACGAAGGAGGTGCTCCTCCAATTGGCCCGCGACGCCCGAAAACGTGGCTGGTGGGACAAAATATCCGATTCGATTCCCGAGTACTTCCAGAGCTACGTGGGCCTCGAAGAGGACGCATCGTCCATCTCTGGATACGAGAGCGAATACATACCCGGCCTGTTCCAGACCGAGGAGTACGCGAGGGCCATCTTGAACGCGGAGCCAACGCTGCCTCCCGAGGAGGAGTTGAACGACACCCTCTCGATCCGCATGAAGCGCCAAGAGCGACTGTCGTCAGACAATCCTCCCGAAATGTGGATGGTGCTCAACGAGGCTGTGATCCGGCGCCACGTCGCCGGGGGCGTCATGCATCGTCAGCTACAGCACCTCCTCGATCTCTCGTCCCACAACTTCATCACTGTCCAGATCCTCGCCTTCGACAGCGGGGCCCACCCAGCGATGAACGGCGGATTCCGCATCCTGAAGTTCCCGAAACTATCGGATCCGGACATTGTGTACCTTGAGTATTGGAAGGGCAGCATTCATCTAGAAGACCCAGATGACGTTGCAGACTACAACCGGCTATTCGATCATCTTCGCGCAAGAGCACTCGGCCCTGATCAGAGCCGACGCCTCATCGAGCAGGCAGCAGGAGGATCCAATGAACGGTAGGCAAGAAGAGGACCGGGAGCAAAACATCCGTACCGCATGGCGGAAGTCGAGCTTTTCCAATGGAACCGGCGGAGACTGTGTTGAAGCAGCGCTGATCGACGGAACCGCTGATGCTGCCCCTAGCGAGCTCAGCCTGCAGCACAAAGCCAGCCAGGGACCTCTCATCGCGCTACGAGACTCCAAGGATCCCGACGGGCCCAAGCTCTACTTCACTCGAAGCGAGTTCGCCGCCTTCCGCCGTGGCATCATGGCAGGCGAGTTTGACGACCTGGGGTAGAAGTAGCTTCGACAGACGCCTCGCCAACCTGGTTGGTGAGGCGTATCGCTGTCGAGGCGGACTACGACTCTGAAGTCTTCGTTCGAGACTGCTGCAGGGCTTCGGCGATCGCGGCGAACTCGCTCAGCGCCGCTTCCAAGTCCTCCACGATCTCCTGGGCGATGACCTCAGGCGGAAGCAGAGAGTCGGCGTCTTCGAGAGCCGGGTCTTTCAGCCAGTTGATGTCGAGGTTCACCTTGTCCCGCGCGATCAGCTCGTCGTAGCTGAACGGCCGGAATCGTTCGGTCTCGATCCTGCTCGAACGCGGCTCCCCCGGCCGGTAGCACTTGACGAAGTCGTCCAGGTGCTCCCGCCGGAGCGGGTTCTGTTTGAGCGTGAAGTGCTGACCGATGCGGAAGTCGTAGACCCAGAGCGTCTCCGTCCATGGCCGACCTGGCCGAGCTTCCTTCTTGTCGAAGAACAGCACGTTGGCCTTGACCCCACCGGCATAGAAGATGCCGGTCGGCAGCCGCAGGAGTGTGTGCACGTCGAACTGCTTGAGCAGGCGATCCCGTACCGTCTCACCCGCCCCGCCCTCGAACAACACGTTGTCGGGGAGGACTACGGCGGCCCTGCCTGGGATGGCCAACATTGAGGCGATGTGCTGGACGAAGTTGATCTGCTTGTTGGTGGTCGTGGTCCAAAAATCTTGACGCGTGTAGGAGATTGCTTCGCGGTCCGCCCGGCCGTCCTCGCCAATCACCGTGATGGAGGACTTCTTGCCGAACGGCGGATTGGCGAGCACCACGCTCTGGTGCCGCGCCGGCGCTTCGGCAAGCCCGTCTCGGACATCGATGAGCGAGGCCCCATTGGGCTTGCCGATCCCGTGGACCAGCATGTTCATGGCCGCGAGCCGTGCCGTGCCGTCCACCAACTCCGTTCCCGTGATGGCGCCGGAATTTAGCCGCTCACGCTGCTCAGGGGTGAGCACGGAGCCATAACGCTCGACGATGTACTCATGGGCGGCCAAGAGGAATCCACCGGTGCCACAGGCAGGATCGGCGATCGTGTCATCCGGCCCCGGCTGGACGCAGTCCACCATCGCGGAGATCAACGCACGCGGAGTGAAGTACTGGCCAGCCCCTGTTTTGACGTCTTCGGCTCCCTTGGCGAGCAACTCCTCATAGGCGTCGCCTTTGACGTCGGACCCCTGGCTTGACCAGTTCTCTTTGTCGATCAGATCGACGACGAGTCTCTTCAGCTTGGCCGGATCCTGGATTCGGTTCTGTGCCTTGCGGAAGATGACGCCCAGCGTGCCGGGCTGTCGCCCAAGGTCCTGCAAGGTCTCCCGATATGTTTCCTCAAGGGCACCACCCTCGGCATCTACGAGCGCCTGCCATCGCGCTGCAACTCCCGCGAGCGAGGCCTCTGGATTAAATCCCCGGTTTGCTCGCTCATGCGCCATCTTCAGGAACAGCAGGTAGGTCAGTTGCTCGACGTAGTCGATGGTGGAGACGCCGTCATCCCGGAGAACGTCGCAATAATTCCACAGCTTTGCGACCAACCGCCTAGTCTCTGCAGTAGTCATAGGAGTGTCTCCTGTATTGATGTCTTTGGCGCTGACGTAGATATAGGAGCAAGAATAGTTCCAGAAGACGCCTCGGTGCGAGAAGCTTTCGACATTAGCTCCTGGCCCTGACGACCGCCTAGCCGCCTAA
This sequence comes from Nonomuraea sp. B10E15, assembly GCF_039871615.1. Classification (NCBI taxonomy): domain Bacteria; kingdom Bacillati; phylum Actinomycetota; class Actinomycetes; order Streptosporangiales; family Streptosporangiaceae; genus Nonomuraea; species Nonomuraea sp. B10E15. The sequence continues at coordinate 99,638 of NZ_JBDPMB010000010.1, read as the reverse complement.
CCGCCTCATGAGCCGTGCGCTGTTTCCTGATCTGCTCCAGGAGACCGGACACGGGTTCAGCATGAGCAAGCCGAGGCGTTAGACGCCCCCCTACACCCTCAGAAAGCAGCATGCCACGCAGACTTTTTGCCCGGAGAACAGCCTCGCACATAGAACTCTCAAGGCGAATCATCAGTTGCCTCATTGATTCGAACTCCTCAACGAGGCGATCCTGGACATCTACAGAAGGTAGCGGAATCAGCAGAGAGCGTAGCTTTTCTTGCGGAAGGTGCTTGATTGTCGTGCCAGTGAGAAGGCCAGTCATACGCCCGTTCCGAGCGGCTTCCTGAATCATCACTTCCAGCCACTGCGGCTTGACCTTTCCGGAAGGTCGAATTCGATGCAGCGCCTTCTGATAAGCAATTAGACTAGCGCTTCCAGGCCATATCGCACATCGTCCCGGCTCGCCGCCTTCACAGACTAGAAGGTCGCCACTTTCTAGAGCAAAGTGTCTACGTTGATCCTCCGACATCGGGACGGTTTCGATATTAGACAAATCAAACTTACCCCACCGTACATTCACGTTCCTCAGGTAAGGAGTGGGGATGCCTTCGTTGCGCTTCGAGTCGAGCATCTTGCCCAAAGTGGTTGACGCGATATCGCCTAGGCGTACGAGTTCACCACCCTGCGATAGCGCCTTATCGCGTAGACCCAACATAATAGATCTATTGAGCTCTATCAGATTAATGGCCACTTCATGACAGTACTTGAGTCCTACTTCAACACGGACGAGTTGACCTTCCAGAAGTTCGACGATTTGCTGCTGCTCAATCAGCGGCGGGACCGCCAACTCTATTTCAGAGAGGGCCCGCTGCGAAATATTACGCATGGAATCCTTGGTTCCTGTAGCCCGCGCTGAGATTGCGTTACGGACTCCAGGAGACGAGAGCGCATACAGGAGCCACCTGCGATCAACATCCTCCGATACGATCAACCTCAAGCTTTTATCACTGAGAAGCAAACGAGGACGACACGCTCCTACTAGTACAGGAGCTCCCACATAATCCACAGTATTAGCCCTACTGACGAGCAGATCACCTGGCCGTATCTCGTGATTCGGATCAATGTCGCGACCTAGTGGCACTGCCTTGTTCTCGTCCTCGCGGAACTCCCCCCACGTCATGGCACTGACCTTAATAACGCCCCACTCATTGTCAGCTGCCGGACGCGGCTCACAGGTAAAAGACCTACCCGCTTCAATACGGATAAGAAGATCAGCCAGAGTCGCACGTTCCCAGCCGGAAGGGAGATCGGTCATGCGGTCAGGTCTCGATTCAGTTCGGTGAGGATGGTTTCGGCTTGGTCGTCGCCGAACGCCCGGAGGAATCCGTCGGTTCCCCCGCGTTCGGTGAACGGTACTTCGTCCAGGTCATTGTGGTCGAACACCGCGCTCGTCGCGACCACATCGCGAACTCGTTCCAGCCACCAAACCTGATCAGGGGTGAAGCTGACCCCGGCCTGCTTCTGCCGGGCGATCCAGTTGGCGAAGCGCTCCTCGATGATGCTGCGATGCGGGCGCGGTTCGCCGTCGACCATGCCGAGCTCGTACCGGATGAGCTGGATCAGGTCGGCGGCCCCGTACTTCACTCCCGGCCTGGCGGCCGTCTTGCCGAGCAGTTCGTACGCCTCCCAGAGCCGGTCGGGCGTCCACTGGTACGGCGGGCGGGCCAATCGCGAGGAGAGGTCCTTGAGCTGCCGGTAGACCTCACGTCCGCTCTGCCCCGTGCGGTAGGCGACTTCGAGTGCGGTCAACTGGTCGCGGTGTTCCTGGACGTAGGCGGCCCACGAGGTGACGACCCGCTCGGCGATCTGGCTGCGGTCCACGCCTCGGGCTTCGATCAGCGCGTCAGAGTTGACCTCGTCGTACACGATGTCGTGGGCCCGCCGGATGTCCAGCAGCCGCTGCCGGAACTCGGGGCTGGCCAGCGGCTCGGCGGCCTGCTCGATCAGGCGGTGCTCCCAGCCCTTGCCGGTCTGCCTTGCCGCGTCGAGCGTGTCCGGGTCGTTGCAGCGGGACAGGCTGCGCACGACCTCGGTGAGCGGCTGCCCGGCGAGTTCCTCCAGCTCGGTGCGCTCCTCGGGGGTGATCTGCTTGTTGAGGCGGGCGATGCGGGACGCGAGCGTGGACGCCTCCTCCAAAGACAGGGCGAGAGTGCCGGCCTTTCTCAGCAGGCGCGAAAGGCTGACCTGCTTCTCGGTCTGCTTCTCCAGCGGGGAGGCGTCCACGCGCTCGGAGTCCGTGACGCCCACGGCGTCGACCAGCACGAATCGGTCCTTGGAGGTGACGTCGGGCGTGACGGAACGCAGCTCGTCGGAGTCGATGCTGCGCGCGCCCCGTCCTTTCATCTGCTCGAACATGGCCCAGCTCTTCACCTCGTTGAGGAAGAAGACGCACTCCAGGGGCTTGATGTCGGTCCCTGTGGCGATCATGTTGACCGTCACCGCGATGCGCAGCTCCGGGCTGTTACGGAAGGCCGAGATGAGCCGGTCGGGGTTCTTCACGGTGTAGGTGATCTTCTGGCAGAACTCGTTGGTCTCGTTGAACACCTGGCGGACCGTGGAGACGATCTCCTCGGCATGGTTCTCGTCCACCGCGAAGATCAGAGTCTTGGGGACGTACCGGCGCTCGGGCTGGCCGGGCTGGCGCGGGAAGATCTCGGTGAAGAGGCGATCCCTATAGGTTTCCAGGACGAGTTTGAGCTGGCCCTTGCTCACGACCTTCCGGCCGAGCTGACGACTGGTGTAGGCGTACTCGTTGTCCAGTTCCTCGTAGCGTTGCTCCCGCGTCTTGCGGTCAAGCTTGGGAACCACGATGCCGGACGGGATGGTGGCACCGTTATCGCCGATCTCGGTACGGATCCGGTAGACGTTGAAGTCGACGTTGACGCCGTCGGCGACAGCCTCGGTGTAGGTGTACTCGCTGACCAGGTTCTGGTGGAAGAAGCCGAAGGTCTGCGCGACCGGTGTCGCCGTGAGCCCGACGATGGACGCGTCGAAGTATTCCAGGACGGCTCGCCAAAGACCGTAGATCGAGCGGTGGCACTCGTCCACGATGATCAGGTCGAAGGTCTCCGGCGGAACTTCGGGGTTGTACTCAACGCTGACGACCTCGTCGACCTCGTAGGAGTCCAGGTCTTCGCTGTCGTCATCGGGCGACGGCACGTTTCTGCCCTTGAGCATGGCGTACAGCCGTTGGACGGTCGAGATCACCACCTTGGAGGAGCCGAGCATGTCGGCGCCCGTCAACCGCTGGACGTTGAACAGTTCGCTGAACTTGCGGCCGTCGTCAGGCGTGACGTAGTTCGTGAACTCGGTCAGGGCCTGCTTGCCGAGGTTGTTGCGGTCCACGAGAAAGAGGATCCGGAACGCTCCAGCATGCTTGAGCAGGCGGTAGGAGGAAGTGACCGCGGTGAACGTCTTTCCCGCGCCGGTCGCCATCTGGATGAGCGCACGAGGATCATTGCGTTGCAGCGAGCATTCCAGCCCGTTCACCGCGCGCACTTGTGCCGGGCGCAACCCCTTCTCCAGCAGGGCGGGCAGGCCGTGGTGAAGCTTGGCGCGCAGCGTCGGCGCCGTCTCGTCGTCGTCGGCCGCGCGCATCCAGCGTGCGAGCGTCTCGGGCCGGTGGAAGGAGAAGACCTGCCGGGAACGGGGACGGGGATCCAGGGTGTTGGTGAAGTGGGTCTCCGTCGCGGTCGTCTCGTAGCGGAACGGAAGCGGCATCCGCCAGGCCTCCAGTTGTTGGGACGCGGTCAGCCCGGCGGCATAACGGGCCGACTGTCCCTCCACCGCGCGCAACGCCGTACCCTCGCGCTTGGCCTCCACCACGCCGACCAGCTTGAGTCCGACATAGAGCAGGTAGTCGGCGGGTCCGCGCGCGGTGTGCGCCTCACGGACCGCCACGCCCTCTCCCGCGTACAGGTTGACCGTCCCAACGTCCTGGACGAGCCAGCCGGCCGCGACGAGCATGTGGTCAACCTCTTCACGAACCTCCCGTTCCGTGCGAGGCTGCCGCGCGACCTGGACGGCTCGTGCGATGAGGTTGTCACGCTCGACCGCCGACGGCTTCTTGATCTTCTTGAGGTTCTGATCGAACGTGGCCTCCGCGTCGGCCATGGTTGCGTTCATCTGCTCGACGAGCAGGCGCAGCCGATCACGGTCCGCGGTCGCCTGTTCCAGGGCTCGCTGGGCCTCGGCGCGCGCTCGGGTCTCGGCTTCCAGCAGCGTGGCCTTCTCGTCCCGTGTGAGCAGGACCTCCGACAGCCGCTCCCGGTGGGCGGCAAGCTCCGCACGAAGTTTGTCGAGCTCCGCCTGCTCGGCCGCCGTCCCCGCCTTGGCCGCCTCGGGCTCGGCCGGGGGCACGAAGGCGAACGTGCGCTCGTCGTCCGCACGTAGCGAACGGTGGAACCAGACGCCGAGCTCGAAGCAGAGCTTGACGCAGTGGAGTGCGACGCGGACGTCTCCGTAATGGGTGTGGACGGCGCGGTTTCCGGAGTCGCGCACCTGGTCGAAAGCGTGCCGGATCGCCGGAACCAGAACTCCGGCCTGGGTCAGGGCGGCTATGCGCGCATTCTGCGTGTCCTTCTGCACGGAGGTGTTGGTGAGCCGCAGCAGCAGCTTGGCGAGAATCTCCGTGAACCGGCGAGCTTTGTACAGTGCCGAGTCGGGGTCGGTGTAGACGTATGACTCGGCGCAGGCGCCATCCAGGACGAGCATGGGTTCGTGGGACAGCAAGAATCCGAAATTGCGCGAACGCTGTGCCAACTCGTGGATGTACGAGCTCATCATCGAGCGCCCCACCTGTCCATCAGTGTGATCAACAGAGCCTTGCAGGCTATCTCAGAAGCTGCTCGATCCGCTATCCAAATCGCCTGAAATCTGAGACTTCAACTAGGCTCGCACCTTTAAGTGATGGCGGTGAGAACCTCAGGCAGGCGCTGATATCGAGTTCGCCTCCTCCCGCCCTTGTCCGGTAACACGCAGGAAACAGCCGCTCCTCGATGATGCTCGGCATCGCTGTGCCAGGCGCCTGACCATCGCAGGTGCGCGGCGCCGCCTCCTCAGGATCATCGTGGTGAGTCATACGGCAACCGCTCACGTAGCCGTCCGCGCTTGCCAGCGCCGCGAAGGGAGCGGGTTGTCGGCACGAAGGTGCGGACTTGCTCCGCCCAGGCGATCAAGGAGAAACCAAGCGTGTCAGGAAGAGAGGGCATGATGAGGAACATGAGGTCCCGTGCCGTCCGGACATTCGCCGGAACGGCCTCTGCACTGTTGGCCACGGTGCTGATACAGGGACCGGCAGCGGCATCGTCCGGTGCGCTCTATCCCAAGAGAGTCGAACACGGTTCGGACTATGCGATCGTCTGGACCGGCACCAGAACGGTCGCGGTGTTCGATGGCGAGAAGGACGGGAATGATGTCGTCGCCCAGGTCAGGTGGTGGGATTCACGCTGGGCGGAGGAGCGCGTACACAACGAATGGGATCGCAAACCCGACGGAATAGAGGAACGGGGGAAAGTCCCGGGCGTCGTCCGCGAGATCCGGGTCTGCGAGGAAACGGGTAGCTGCTCCGATTGGAAGTGATCGAGTGTCCTGCGGCTGGATCCCGCGTACGGACTGTCGGCAGGAGGATCAGCTGAGGAACGCCGGGCGGAGCATGGTGAAGGCTCGGTCGACCAGGGTGAGGCGGTCGACGGCGCCACCGCTGCGCAGCCACTCGCGGGCCACCGCGTCGAGGGCCGCGCCCGCCGCTGCCGCCGCCAGGTCGGCCTCCAGCGGCGGCATCCCGCGCTCGGCCAGTGCCTGGATGATCCGGGTGCGGGCCTCGTCGCGTTTCTGCAGGAGCCTGGTGCGCAGCGCGGGCGTGGACTCGATGAGCCGCATCGCGTCGGCCTGCGCGTTGATGCGCGACTCCCAGCCGCGCAGCACCGCGTGCAGGCACTGCCAGGGCTCCTCCTGCGGCGGCCGGGCGGCGATCTCCCGCGCGACCTGCTCCCCCATCGTCTCGATCTCGCCGAAGACGACGTCCTCCTTGGTCGGGAAATAGCGGAAGAAGCTGCGTTTCGACATCCCGGCCGCCCTCGCGATGTCGTCGACGGTCGTCTCGTCGAAGCCGCGCTCGGCGAACAGCTCCAGCGCCCGCCCGGCCAGTTCGGCGCGTACGGCGCGCCTGGTGCGATCCCGCAGACCTTCCATGAATGCAGTCTACACCGATTGCCATCTGTGGCACTCGGTGTCATATTTGGTCCATCGATCTCGAAGGTGGTGGATCCTCATGCACGGCAAGACCGTCCTGGTCACCGGCGGCACCGGCGGCATAGGCAAGGAGACCGCGCGCGGGCTGGTCGCGCGCGGCGCCCGGGTGATCCTGGTCGGCCGCGACCCCGCACGCGCGCGGCGGGCGGCGGACGAGCTCGGCGCGGGCGGCGGCCGGGTCGAGGCCCTGGCCGCGGACGTGACCAGGCAGCGCGACCTCGCCAGGCTCGCCGCTCAGGTGGCCGAACGTTGCGACCGGCTGGACGTACTGATCAACAACGTCGGTACGAACCCGCCACGCCGCACCCTCACGGAAGACGGCGTGGAGGCCACCTTCGCCGCCCACGTGCTCACCCCGTTCACGCTCACCCGCCTCCTCCTGCCCCTGCTCGGCGGCCGGGTCGTCAACCTCACCGGAGGCATCCCCGGCGGGCCGATCGAGCTGGACAACCTGCAGGCGGAGCGGCGCTACCTGGGGTGGACGTTCAGCCAGTACAACCACACCAAGACGATGCTCATGGCGATGAGCCTGCGCTTCGCCGAGCGGGAGCAGGTGGCCGGCAGCGGCGTCACGGTCAACGTCGCCTACCCCGGCCACGGTCACACGCCGATGAACGAGTCGATGACGGCGGCCGGGTTCCCCTACGTGTACCGCCCGATCGTCCCGCTGCTGCGGGCCGTGACACCGCGGGTCTTCGGCGACCTGAGCAAGCCGTCCCGCTCCAGCGTGCACCTCGCCTCCAGCGGCGACGTGGAGGGGGTGACCGGGACGTACTTCAGCAGCAAGTGCCGCCGCGCTCCCTGGCCGGCCAGCGCGCTCGACCGGCGCAACCAGGACACGATCTGGGCTCTCTGCGAGGACCTGACCAGGGAGACGGCCTGACGTCACGCCCCTGCGGAAACGCTAGCCACCCGGCCTTGCCGGAAGGTGCGGGGTTATCAGCTGGGGGCCGACGTTCCAGCCGTCGAGCAGCACGCGGCGCTCCTCCGACGGCACGCCGTCCCACTCGCAGCGGAGCACCCGTTCCTCGCCGGGCAGGAGGTCGACGGCGTTGTCGTCCCAGCGCATCCAGCCCTGGGCGGCGGCCGGCCGCGCGTCGAGCAGGCGCAGGAACGGCGCCGCCGGCCCGTCCTCGTGCCGCACGCGCAACGTCCACCTCGTGCCGGCGGTCTCCAGGTGCGTGGAGACCCTGGCCTCGCGGAGGGTGAGCAACCCGGCGAAGTCGGGGCCGGAGGTCAGCAGGTAGCGGTTGCCGGTGGACAGGTCCAGGAGGAGCAGTTCCCCGTCACCTGCGCACCGGATCTCACCGAGCGGCCGCGGCGGGCCGCCTTCGGTCGTCCAGCGCTCCTTGGCGAGCTCGCTCCCGTCCAGGCGGAGGAAGCGGGCCGTGACCTCCGCCGGGCCGTCCGACCAGGCCCAGACCGTGGCGGCGACCTCGCCGTCCACGCGCTGAGCCGGGAGCGCCGCGCAGACGTGGTCGTTCCGGTACGCCCGGCGCACGTAGTGGTAGACGGCCTTGGGCTCGCCGAAGTAGTCGACGGCGGCCGTGCACCACCCGTTGGGGAAGGACTCGTTGAGCTGCCACGGCAGCACGCCACAACTCTCGGGCCGGCGCAGGTTGGCCTCCACCGCGTACCGCAGCCCGTCGGCCTGGAGGAACTGGCTGGCCCTCGACATGGTCGCGAGGTCGCCGATCGCGCCGCCGAACGCCTCCTGGACCAGCGGCTCGTTGTTCCACCACCGGCCGAGGTGGTCCCAGACGGGGTGGCGGGTCGTCGGAAGTCGGCGCGCCTGCTCGGGCACGACCGACTCGATCGCCCGTACGTTGCTCATCCCCTCGACCCCGAACTCGCTGAGCAGCAACGACCGGCCGCGGTCGTGGAAGCCGTAGTGATCGGACAAACCCTGGTGCTCCCACGGGCCGTGCGCGTCGTGCGGGCTCGGGCCTTCGAAGGTGTTGCCGAACACCGGCCCGGACGGGGAGGTCGGCAGCCAGTGCCGGTCGGGGTCGAGCCGCGCCACGACGTCATGCAGGGCCTGCAGCACCGGGGATTCGGCGTCGGTCAGCGGGACGCCGTCGGCTCGCTGCAACTCGTTCCCGCCGCACCAGACGGCCAGGCTGGGGTGGTTGCGGCGGGCGGGCACGATGCGCTCGGCCTCCCACGCCATCCGCGCGACGAACGCCTCGTCCTCGCTGGGCACGCTGCGCATGCCGGAGCTGGACTGGGCGAACTCCTGCCAGACCAGAATTCCGTACTCGTCGCACAGGTCGTAGAACATGGTGCTCTCGATGAGCCCGCCGCCCCACACCCGCAACATCGTCACGCCGGCGTCGCGGGCCAGCGTGAGGAGGTGCCGCACCCTGGCCTCCTCGACCGCGCCGTAGAGAGCGTCGGCGGGCACCCAGTTCCAGCCCTTGATCGTGACCGGCTCCCCGTCGACGGTCAGCCGGTACGGGAGCGCGCCCGCCTGCTCGGCGATGAACCGTACGTCGCGGAAGCCGACGCGGACCCGGCGCTCGTCGCCCTTCACCGCGGTGGTCAGCTCGTAGAGGTGGGCCTCGCCGTGGCCGTTGAGACGCCATCGGCGGGGCTGCCCGACCTCGAGGACCGCGTGCTCGCCGGTGGCCGTCGCGACCACCCGGCCGTCGGCGTCCCTGAGCGTGTGCTCGACGTCCGCCTGCGGGCCGTCCACCTCGGTTCGCACGACGATCTCCGTGCCCGCGGGCCGGGCCCAGACGTCGGCCAGCCTCGTGGGCCCGGTGACGCGCAGCCGTACGGGCCGCCACAGTCCTTGGTGCACGATTCGCGGGCAGAAGTCCCACCCGTACCCCATCCGCCCCTTGTGCACGCTGACCTTGGCCGTGTAGCCGACCTGCGGCTCGCTGACGGGCGCCGGGTCCACGACCACCGCCAGACTGTGTTCGCCCGTGATGAGCCCGGTCACCTCGACCACCAGCGGGACGTACGTGCCCTCGTGCGTGGCGATGCGCTCGCCGTCGAGATAGACGGAGGCGGAGTGGTCGATGCCGTCGAACTCCAGGAACGCCCGCTCGCCGGGTGCCATGTCCGGCGCGTTCAGCCGGGTGCGGTAGACCCAGGTCCGCTGCGACACCCACTCGGAGAGCAGGCTCTGCCTGCCGACGTACGGGCTCGGCACCTGGCCGGCGGCCAGCAGATCCGCCAGCACGCTGCCCGGCACCCTCGCGGGGATCCATCCGCCCGAGCCGCCGCCGTCCCTGGCGTGGAGCTGGGCCCGGTGCAACTGCCAGTCGTCCCCGAGGAAACCCCGAAGCTCCCATCCCTGATCCATGAGCGCCTTCCGTCCGCAGTGTGGGATCGTTCCCACACAACCCTAGTACGCGGACGCTGGAGGGGCGGCGGCTGGTCCCCGTCACCCGGGTGGCGCGCCGGCGGCCATGGCCTTCACGTCCGCGGTCGTCACCGGCCTCCCGCCGATTCCCCAGTCGCCGCTCCTGACCTCCTCGAGGATGACCAAGGTCAGAGAGCGCATGTTCTCGCCCTCGATCTCGACCATCGCGTCGGTCAGCTTCTGTACGATCTGGGCCTTCTGCGCCTCGGTGAACACCCCTTCGATGACCTTCACACTGATGAGCGGCATGAGTTCCTCCATTCGACGTGGTACGCGGCCCGCGTCCGGACGCCGTCGCCCGGGCGTCCGGAGGTGCGCGCGACCAGGCTCGGCCCGGTCAGCGACGAGCGGCCATCGCGGTTCCCCCGAGCAGGCCCACACCCGCTCGCCGAGCGTTCCCCGTCGTACCTTGTCTCTCAAGGCCAACCTGCTCACGAACGCCTCCGGCAAACGCGGCCCCGTAGCACTGCCACGCGGACGGCGGCGAACCAAATCCCCGGACAACCTGTCTGATGAAGAGAGCGAGGAGGTTCGCATGCCCACCAGACCCGTTGCCACCACGTTCATGGCCCTGGCACTGACCATGGCCGCCGTCCAGCCGGCGAGCGCGCAGGGGACGAGCACGCCCACCGTTCACGTCCGGTCCATCGCGTCGAAACCGTGGATCAAGCTCGCGGGCACCTCGGGCAGGCTCAACGACGAGCGGGGAGCGGTCCGCCTGGCCTCGTACTCCCTGATCTTCGACGCCGGCCAGGGCTACTACGGCTACCTGCGCGAGGGCGACAGGTTCGTCAGGACGCCGTACCGCGAGGCGCTGGTAGCGCCCGGGCAGCGGTGGGTGGCCGGGATTCCGGACCACCGGCTGTGGCTGCCCATGAAGAAGATCGACCTGATCGATCGTCAGAGCCGCCGGACACACACCATTTCCCTGCCCGCGCCGGTGACGTCGCCCGAGTGGTCGCCGGACGGCCGCACGCTCCTGCTCACGGCGTACGACAAGCACCGCGACGGAAGCCTGACCATCATCGGCTTCATCACTCTGAACGTGGCCGACCGCGTTCCCCGTCTGGTCAGGGCAGGGCCCCGCCACACCGTCTCCGACTGGTCCATCGGACGTGCCTTCCGCTTCTACTTCGCCGGCAGGTCCGGCCGGGTGCTGGCCACGCACAACGACGCGGACCCCTCGTCGGCCAGGAGCCGCATCGCCGTCTACGACCTGCGCGGGAAGCTGCGCAGGTCCTACTCAGGCGTCGGCGCCTTCGACGAGTGGTCCGCCGTGACGGTCTCCTCGCCCTCGGGGCGGTTGTTCGCCACAGTGGTCCGCAAGGACGGCGACAGGGTTCAGATCGGCATCGTGGAGGCTTCGACCGGGAAGATCCTCCACCGGATCGGCAAGGACGTCCGCGCCTTCGCCGGCTGGTACGACGACGAGCACATCATCGTGAAGCGGGTGCACGGCCTCACGCAACTCTTCCAACGCGTCCACCTCTCCGGACGCGCCGGCCTCGACCTGATCAAGGAGAGGCTCGTCGTCGGCCCCGCCGACTACGAGCCGCACCTGGAGCGGGTCAACTTCGTGCGCCCGAGCTAGCCGCTCCAGCGCGCACCCGGGTCCGGCGTCACGCCATACGGGCGCTATATCGCGCCCCTCTATGCTCACGGGCAATGAAGCGCAACGGGACCCTCTTCATCGTCATCGGCGCGGCACTGACCCTGGTCAGCACGCTGATCCACGTCTTCCCCCCGCACCAGACGGTGGTCACCGTGATTCTCGGGCTGGGCGAGAAGCACGTTTGCACGGTGACCGACGTCGACAAGGAGACCCGCCGCACGCGTAGCGGGCGGAGCACCACGTACGTGCACACGGTCCGCTGCCCGGACGCCCGCGTGCACGAAGTCAGTACAGGCGTGGGAGAGCGGCACAGCCGCCCCGCCGCTAGCCGGTCCGTCACCGGCGACGCGGCTGCCTGAACCTACTTCTTGGCGCACAGGGCGGTGTCGGCGGCCTTGATGACGCTCATCGCGGCGGGTTCGGTGGCGGGGAGAGTCGTGACGGCGACGGTGGCGGCCCGGCCCTTGTCGGTGACGCCGCCGCGGGTCTCGTAGCCGTCGATGTCGCCGCCGTGCCCCCATGCCGTGCCGCAGCTCACCGGCATCTTCATCAGGCCGAGCCCGTACTCCCAGCCGGCCGGCATGCCGGGTGCCTTGACGGTCTTCTTCATGGCTTTGAGCTGAGCGGGCTTGAGCAGCTTGCCGTTCATCAGCGCGAGCCAGAAGCGGTTGAGGTCGCTGGGGGTCGCGATGAGCTGGCCGGCCGCGCCGCCCCATGACGGGTCCAGATGGGTGATGTCGATCAGCTTGCCGCCGGGCTTCCTGGAGGCGTAGCCCTTGGGGTGACGCTCGCGGATCGTCTTGACGCGCTTGGCCGGCCAGTAGGTGTCGCGCAGGCCGATGCGCTTGATGACCCGGTCGGTGATCGCGTCGCCGACGGGCTTGCCGTCGATCTTCTCGATGAGCAGGCCGAGCACGATGTAGCCGGTGTTGCTGTACTCCCACTTCTTGCCCGGCCTGAACGACGCCTTGTGGGCGAAGGCGGTCTTCAGCAGGTCCTTCGGGCTGCTGTACTTGTTGCGGACGTCCAGGATGTTGGGCATCCAGCGGGTGTAGTTGGGCAGGCCGCTGGTGTGCTGGAGCAGCTGCCGCACGGTGATCGTGCGGCCGTCGCCGGACTTGCCGCGCAGCAGCTTCGGCAGGTAGGTCTCGATCGGCTCGTCCAGCTCGACCTTGCCCTCGCCGACCAGCTGGAGCACGGTGACGGCGGTGAAGGTCTTGGTGTTGCTGGCGATGCGCACCTGTCCGTCGACGGGCACCTCGGCCTTGGTCCTGAGGTCGCCGACGCCGGCGGTGTAGTAGCGGGTCCGGCCCTCGCGGTCCTGGACGGTGGCCAGCGCACCCGGGAACTTGTGCTTCTTGACCAGGGTGTCCAGCTGCTTCTGCAGGGCGTCGTTGCGGCGGTTGCGCTTGGCGTCCTTCACCTCGTCGCGCATCTCGTCCAGCTCGGCCTGCAACTCGTCGGCCGGGTTGTGCCGCGTGACCGTCGCCGCGGCGGGGGCGGCGGCCACGCTCATCGCGGTCAACGCCGTCAGCGCCGCCGCGGCCAGAACGCGCATGCGCCGGGGGGTCGAGGAGGAGGAAGTGAGACGCGACATGGGGAAAACGCTCCTGCATTCGGGGGTGGTGTCCGCTCCGGACACGAACAAGCATGTCGTCCGGACCCACCCTCGAACGATCCCGCGCGCTGGAGCTTGCCGGGTACAGCCAGCTGTACCCGGCAGGTCTTGGATCCCGCAGGTACGGGGGTCGCGTCGATCGAAAGCTTCCTATGGTCTGTCCTCCGACGGTCGTCGCGGTGGGTCACGTACAGCCTGCTGCACGTCTTCGACGCCTGGTGACCGCTCCTAATGCGTGATCTTGATGACGGCCTTCCTCCCCTTGACCGCCAGCACCTCGAAGCTGACGTCGTTGACGGTGCTGGGGCCTCCTTGGTCCGGTGTCTGCTCGGACATGGTGACCTGCATGCCGGACGCGGTGGAGGCGTGGAAGGTGACCGAGTCGTCCTCGACGGTGACGTTGATGGGCATAAAGCCCCATTTGTCGTCCAGCCTAATGGTGCGCCCGTCGGAGATGAGCACCTCGCACTTCGCGTCCCGGCACGCCCGGAGTTTCGTGCCGTTCCTGGCCTTCGGGAGCGCCGACGCCGTCGGGGTCGCTGACGGGGAGGGGGTGGAGGACGGGGGACTCGCCTCGGGAGCGGAAGGCGGCGGCGACGTCGCCGGCGTGGCCGTCCTCTCAGCCGGGGAACCGCAGCCGGTGAGCAGTCCGGCTACGGTCACCGCGCTCACCAGCGCCATCCGCCTGGTCGGTACGCCTGGCATCTCTGCTCCCTCGCTCGCGCGACGACATCAGCACCAGTGTCGTACCGCGATGTCGGGACCCCTCCCGCCGGATGCCCGATATAAAGATCCCACCCCTGCGGCGATATGCCGTGAAACCGATGAAAGGTAAGACCATGCACAGGAAGGCCATCAGCGCCCTGACCCTTGCGTGCGCCATGGTCGTGACGCCCGCCGTGGCCGCCACCCCCGCCGCCGCCACGGCCAAGCCCAGCTATCGCGGCTGCTACGACGGGAAGTGCAAGTTCACGTTCTCGAAGAAGGTGAGCTTCCGCATCTCCGCGAAGCGTTACGGCTTCTCCAGGGTGTACGTCTCCAAGGAGTTCGTCGGCGGCATCTTCAACCAGGACATGGTCGTGGTGCGGGCCCCCGGCTTGACGACTTCCCTGGGTGAAGGGGCTCGGGGCAACATGCAGAGCAACGGCAAGAACACCCTCTCCTTCCGCGTGCTGGCCATCACCAGCAAGGGCGCCACGATCCGCTTCACCGGGTGATTGACGGGTCCCCGACACAGACAGGTTCGGCCGGCACCAGCCCTGAGAGCACACAAGCGCCGGGGCTCAACGCCGTTCCACGCTTCTCTCCGACCGGCCACCCCGGTGCGCAGGCACATCGAAGCCGGCGCTGGACCCGGACGACACGCTGACCGGCGGTCTTCCCCTACCCGCGTCCCCTCCTGCCCCGTCTCTTCCGGGCGGCTCGGGGCAACGCTTCACCGCTCGGACGGTCAAGGGAGCGCCGTCGCGGCGGCCCGCCACGCGCGGGTCAGACGGCGTCTCCCTGGAGGCGCTCAGCCACGTGCGGCGGGCGGGTGACCTTGGCCGTGCCGTAAAGGATGGTCCCGCGGAACCGCCGCGGACGGAAAGCGTCACTCCCACTCGATCGTGCCGGGGGGCTTGCTGGTCACGTCGAGCACCACGCGGTTGACCTCGCGGACCTCGTTGGTGATCCGGGTCGAGATGCGGGACAGCACGTCGTAGGGCACCTTCGCCCAGTCGGCCGTCATGGCGTCCTCCGACGTCACCGGGCGCAGCACCACCGGATGGCCGTAGGTGCGCCCGTCGCCCTGCACCCCCACCGAGCGCACGTCGGCCAGCAGCACCACGGGGCACTGCCAGATCTGCCGGTCGAGGCCCGCCCTGGACAGCTCTTCGCGGGCGATCGCGTCGGCCTCGCGCAGCAGTTCGAGGCGCTCGCGCGTCACCTCTCCGACGATGCGGATGCCCAGGCCGGGGCCGGGGAACGGCTGGCGCCAGACCATGGCGGCGGGCAGCCCGAGCTCCTCGCCGGCCCGGCGGACCTCGTCCTTGAACAGCGCCCTCAGCGGCTCCACCAGAGTGAACCGCAGGTCGTCCGGCAGGCCGCCGACGTTGTGGTGGGACTTGATGTTGGCGGTGCCGGTGCCGCCGCCCGACTCGACCACGTCGGGGTAGAGCGTGCCCTGGACGAGGAACTCCACGGGCTTGTCGGCCATGATGGCGCGCTGTTCGTCCTCGAAGACGCGGATGAACTCGCGGCCGATGATCTTCCGCTTCTCCTCGGGGTCGGTGACGCCTTCCAGCGCCTTGATGAAGCGGTCGGCGGCGTCAACGACCCGCAGCTTGACGCCGGTGACGGCCACGAAGTCGCGCTCGACCTGCTCGGCCTCGCCCTTGCGCAGCAGGCCGTGGTCGACGAAGACGCAGGTCAGCCGGTCGCCGATGGCGCGCTGCACGATGGCGGCGGCCACCGCCGAGTCGACGCCGCCCGACAGCGCGCAGATCGCGTGGCCGTCGCCGACCTGGCGGCGCACGGCCTCGACGGAGTCTTCGACGATGTTGAGCATGGTCCAGGACGGGCGGCAGCCGGCCGCCTCGAGGAAGTGCCTGAGCACCGCCTGCCCGTGCTCGGAGTGGAGCACCTCCGGGTGGAACTGCACTCCGTAGAGGCCCTTCTCGGGGTGCTCGAAGGCGGCGACCGGCGTCTGGCTCGTCGAGGCGGTCACCGTGAACCCCTCGGGGGCGCTGGCCACGCTGTCGCCGTGGGACATCCAGACCTTCTGGGCGCTCGGCAGGCCGGCGAAGATGACGCCCTCCTGGAGCACCTCGAGCGCGGTGCCGCCGTATTCGGCGACGCCCGTGCGGGCCACCTCGCCGCCCAGCGCCCGCGCCATGGCCTGGAAGCCGTAGCAGATGCCGAACGTGGGCACGCCCGTCGCGAACAGCCCGTGCGGCACGGGCGGCGCGCCGTCGGCGTAGACCGAGGAGGGGCCGCCGGACAGGATGATCGCCTTCGGATTCTTCGCCATCATCTCCTCGACGGGCATCGACGAGGGGACGATCTCGGAGTAGACGTGGCACTCGCGCACCCGCCTGGCGATGAGCTGCGCATATTGCGCGCCGAAGTCGACCACCAGAACCGTGTCGAATTCAGACACTGAAGACCCTCCAGAAGGCGGAACGCGGTGAGTACAGTCTATCGGCCTTGTGCATTACGCCTGGCCTGGCTCCCGCTCTCGTGCTAACACAGAACAATGGATCTTGTCTGGCCGGCGACGACCTGGGCTCTCTGGGTCGCCACCCTGGCCGCCGCCTTCAAGGTGTCCGGTCGCGACAGGACCCCGGAGCGGGAGCCGCGCCATCCGGCGCCCGCCCCCGTGGCGGAGCTCTTACGCGGCATGCGGGTGCAGGACGTGTTCCATTCGGCGCTGTTCGAGCTGGCCGGGCGCGGGTGGGCCGTCGTGGAGGGCGACCGGCTGTCGCTGACGCCACGGCGGGCGGAGCACCTCCGGCCGTACGAGCAGTGGGTGCTCGATCAGGTGAGCACCCGGATGGGCGGGGCTCCGCGGGCCCCGGTGATCGCGCTCATGCCCGACGGGCAGGTGCTCGACCGCGAGTTCCTCCCCCTGGTCCGGCAGTGCGCCATCGACCTCGGGCTGGCGCGGCGGCGCTGGTCGAGCATGATCGTTCCGGTGCTGCTGGCCTGCGGGCTGGTGGTCCCGTGGTTCGCCACCGTGTCCGCGGCCGGCCTGTCGTGGCCCGGGATGATCGCGACGATGGTGTCGTTCGTGGCCGGGCCCGGGCTGCTCCTGGCGGGCCGCGGGTTCCTGCTGACTCCCGCCGGACGCGAGGTCGCCGGGCCGGGGCACGTGGAGGCGAACCCGCAGCAGGAATGGATCTTCACGGGCAGCGGCTGGCGCGGCGTCGAGATCGTGCCGGCGGCCGCCGTCGCGCAGGGGCCCAAGCGGCAGGAGCTCAGCGGCCACGTCGTCAAGCGCTGGGTCGAGGTTCACACGGACGGCGAGAACACCTACCACATCGCGGTGCACGACGGCGGCTCGGAGACGGCCGTCGCGTTCCGGGTCAAGCAGGGCGTCTACCAGGACGTGCTGCCGGGCGACTCCGTACGCCTGCTGGTCAGGCCGCGCAGCGGCACGGTGGTACGGGTGCTGGCCCACGAACGTCAGTGGTGAACCGGCAGCCGCCCGCTGAGCAGCGTCTCGGTCTGCAGGCGTAACCGCGCGGCGTGTTCCTGGTCGGTCAGCAGCAGGAACCTCTCGTCACGGATGGCGTCCACCACCAGGCCGGCGACCTCGGACGGCTCCATGCCGCGCTCGACCGCCCTGCTCACCGCCTCCTGCGCGGCCGCCTCGTCCCGGCAGGGCATGGTGGCCAGGCTCGCAGGGCGCAGCCGCGCCGAGTCGGCGATGCGCGTCCTGACCGCGCCGGGACAGAGCGCGGTCACGCGCAGCTTGGAACCCGCATCGGCCAGGTCGTGGGCGAGCGCCTGGGAGGCGGCCAGCGCGGCGTGTTTGCCGACCGAGTAGCCGCCCGTCCCCGGCGTGGTGAACAGCCCGGCCGCGGACACCGTGTTGACGATGTGTCCCTCGGTGTCCTGCTCGATCATGCGCGGCACGAACTCGCGGATGCCGTGCAGCACGCCCCACAGGTTCACCCCGAGCAGCCAGGCGAGGTCCTCCTCGCCGCGGGTCCACAGGTGGCCGCCCTGGAAGACGCCCGCGTTGTTGCACAACACGTGTACGGCCCGCAGCTCCCCGAAACACCGGTCGGCCAGGTGGCGTACGGAGGACGCGTCGGACACGTCGGTGATCTGCGTGAGCACCTCGGCGTCGCCCGCCTGCGCGGCCGTCTCGGCGAGCGCCCCGTGATCGACGTCGGCGAGCATCAGCGTCATGCCCTCGGCCGCGAACCTGAGGGCAAGCGCCCGCCCGATGCCGCTGCCCGCGCCCGTTATCACGGCGACCTTGCCGGAGAGCTCGCGCACGGACAGACCTCCTCAGCGACCGGCACTGCAGGGTGCTCCGGATCACCAGACGCTACAGGATGCCTCCGATCAAGCCCAGAGGCGGCGAACCGAGATCGAGCAGCGACTTGTGGAAGCGCTGCAGGGTGAAGCCGGCGCCCCACTCCTTGCGGGCCTGCGCGCGCAGGTCGCGGATGAGCAGCTTGCCCCACGTGTAGCGGCCGTACGTCGGGTCGAACGACGCGCGTTCCGCCTCCGCCGTCGCGGCGGGGCCGGCCAGGTGCGTGTCCGACGCGAACCGCCTGGCGCCCTCCTCGACCGTCATCTGGCCGGTGTGCACGCCGATCGCGCAGGCCAGCCGGGTGACGCGGATCAGCGCCTCCAGCCAGACGCCGATCTCGAAGCGGGGGTCGCCCGCCTCGAAGCCCTCCTCGACGCAGAGCTCCTCGGCGTAGTGGGCCCAGCCCTCGATGAACGCGGTCGACTGCAGCAGCCTGCGCACCTCCGACGGCGCCCGCCGCAGCGCCCTGGCGTGCGAGAAGTGCCCGGGGGCGACCTCGTGCACGTTGATCGCGGGCAGCGTGGTGCGGCTGAAGACCTCCAGCCACTCCTCCTGGTCCTGCCGTGGCCAGCTCGGGTCGGGCGGCGTGACGTGGTACCAGGACGGGCCCTCGGGCTCGCCGGGCGCGTTCCACGACATCATGGCCATCGCCCAGCGGCGCGACTCGGGTGCCGGCCCGACCAGGCACTCGCCGTCGTGGTAGGGCACGAGGTCCTTCTCGCGGGTGAACGCGATGGCCTTCTCCGTGCCGATCCTGGCCGCCTCGATCACGCCGTCGGCGTCGGGATGGTCCTTGACCAGCTCGCGTACGACGTCGAGCGGCGGGCGGCCCCGCTCCCCCAGCTTGGCGCAGGACTCGGCGAGCAGCGCCATGAGCCGGTCACGCTCGGCGTCGGCCCGCTCCGCCAGCCTGCCCAGGTCGACGGGGAGCCCTTCGGAAGTGCCCATGAGGCCGGCCAGGGCCTGGCCGCCGAGCGCCGCGTCGGGGTCGCCCTCGTCCGCCGCCCTCTCGATGTGGGCGACGAGCCTGCCGTGCGCCCGCAGCGCGACCTCGTCCGTGACCCCGGCGGCCAGGCCCCTGGCGGTGCTCGCCAGGGATTTCGCGACGGGGGCCGGGACCTGGTCGAGCGCGTCGAGCGCGTTGCTCACGGCCTCGGGCCAGAGCGCGAGGTGGGCCGCCTTGGCCGCGACGCGGTCGCCGGCCGGGGCGTAGTCGCGGTCGTAGCACGCCAGGTCGAGGTTGGAGAGGTGGAGCAGCGGGTTCCTGCGGTGCAGGGCCAGCTCGCCGAGCTGGGTGCGCAGGCCCTCCTCGAACACCTCCAGGTGCCTGGCGTCGTGCGGGTCGGCGGGCGCGGCTCCCTCGCCGAGCCGGGCCAGTCCGGCGCGTACTCCGTCGGGTGACAGGTCCTGGATCCGGCCGTCGTACTCGTGCCTGCCGCCGCCCTCGCGCGCCTCGGGCACGATCAGGTCGGCGACGGCTCTCAACCTGGCGTCAAGTTCGGTCATGCCGCCGACGCTAGCGCACAACTTTTGCCCGGATTAATGGCGCGCGTCCCTGTGGACCAGGGTGCGAAACTGGACCGCATGGCCCTCCAGATCACGACGCTCGCGGAGCGTCCGGAGCTCGCGTCGGCGTTGTGGGACATGGACCATACGTGGCAGGAGTTCATGCTCAACGACCCGATCGCCGACCTGTTCTACGCGGTCGCCACCACCACCTACGCCGACTACGTGCTCGTGGCCGACGACGACGCCGAACCCGGCCGGCTGGTGGCGCGGGCGTGCATGATCCCGTTCGTGGCGAAAGGGCCCGAGCTGCCCGACGACGGCTGGGACGCCGTGATCCGCTCGGGCCGGCTGGCCCGCGACCGCGGCACCAGGCCCGACGCCGTCTCCGCCCTGGAGATCACCGTGCGGCGCGACCTGCAGGGCACGGGGCTCTCCTCGACGATGGTGGCGGCGATGCGCCGCCACGCCGCCGACCGCGGCTTCCACGAGCTCGTCGCGCCGGTCAGGCCCAACCTCAAGCACCTCGAACCCCACACCCCCATGAGCGAGTACGCCTTCCGCACCCGCCCCGACGGCCTGCCCCATGACGCCTGGCTACGGGTGCACGTGCGGGCCGGCGGGAAGATCGTCAAGGTGGCGCCGCGCTCGATGGTGATCGCGGGCACGCTCGCGGAGTGGCGAGGGTGGACCGGCCTGCCGTTCGACCGTACGGGGCCCGTCGAGGTGCCGGGGGCGCTCAATCCCGTGCGCTGCGACGTGGAGCACGACCACGCCGTCTACGTGGAGCCGAACGTCTGGGTGAGGCACCCGCTGTAGCGCGAGGTCAGGCAAGGCGCGTACGCTCGCCGGGGGCGAGCAGGCGCAGCCGGTCGCCGAATCCCGCGAACGCCCGCTCCACCGTGTCCCTGCCCTGGGTGAAGTGCGCCCAGTGCTCGAAGTGCAGCGGCACCACATGCCCCGCCCCGAGGATCTCGGCGGCCGTGACCGCGTCGGCGCTGGACAGCGTCAGGTAGCCGTCCACCAGCGGTGTCCTGGCCCCGCCGGCGAACAGCACCGCGACGTCCACGGGGCCGGTCCGCCCGGCGATCTCGCGCACGACGTCGAGTGAGGCGTTGTCGCCGCTCACGTAGACGGTTTTTCCCTCGCCCTCGATCAGGAACCCGGTCACCTCGCCCACCAGGTGCTCGGTCCCGTCGGGCCCGTGCTGCGCCGGCACCCCGGTCACGCGCACGGCCCCGACCTCGACGGACGTCCAGTTGGGCAGCGCCCGCACTGGCGCGCCCAGTCGCTCGGCCGCCGACTCGGTGGAGAGCACCAGTGACGCGGACGCCAGATGAGACCGGCCGGAGCGGTCCAGGTTGTCGGGGTGCTGGTCGTGCGAGAGCAGCACGGCGTCGACGGGGCCGACCTCCTCGGCGGCGAAGGCGGGCCCCACGGTCTTGGCGAGCTTCCGATCGCCGATCGGGTAGTCGCCGGGCGGGTCGAACGTGGGATCGGTCAGCAGCCGCACCCCGCCGATCTCCAGGACCGCCGTCGGCCCTCCTGCGTATCGAATCTCCATGGCCGTCACCTGTCCACGTTCTGAGCCAGCCCTTCGATTATCCGCCACATGGACCGGTGGCAGAGCGCGCGGAAGTCGTCCTCGTCCATCCCCATGCGGCCGCTCAGGAACTGCTGCACCAGGCCCTGCGTGCACGACGAGACGGTCAGCGCGGTCTCGAGCACGTCGTCCTCGCGCAACACCCCCGTGCGCATGCCCTCTTCGGCGAGCTCCACGAGAACGGCGAACGGCGGCCCCTGCCCGTCGCGGAAGTCGTCGGGGAAGCGGCGCGCCCCCGTCCACGCGTCGAGGACCAGGAACTGGTACAGGTGCCGGTTGCCGAGCGCGAAGTCGAGGAAGTCGTCGAGCGCCGCCGAGATCCGCTCCAGGAGATCCCCCGAGGGGGATCGCCGCCGCCACTCCGCGGCCAGCTCGCTCGCGCTCCGGTTGGCGACGGCCCGCAGCAGCGCGTCCCGGTTGGGGTAGTGCCGGTAGATGGCCATGGCGGTGATGCCAGCGGCGTCGCCGACGCGCCGCATGCTGACCGCGGCGGCGCCCTCTTCGTGGAGGATGCGCTGCGCGACGGTCACGATGCGTTCGGCCGTGCCAGCACCCGTCACGTTTACAGCGTATGCGCAGGAGCGGGAAGGCGGCGCCCCGCCGGACGCCGGTGCCGGGAGGAAGAAGATTCGGTATCGCTACCGACTGGTAGTTTTTGCCGATGCATGGCATGGGGACACAATTCCCCCATGGCATCCATCGCTCCGCTACGACCCGGAGATCCGCCACGGCTGGGCGGCCTGGATCTCACCGGCAGGCTAGGCGAGGGCGGCCAGGGCGTCGTCTACCTCGCCAGCGACCCGTCGGGCACCCGCGTGGCCGTCAAGTGGATGCGTCCCGACCTGGCCGGCGACCAGGTGAGCATCGAGCGGTTCCTGCGCGAGGTCGAGGTGGCCCAGCAGGTAGCGCCGTTCTGCACCGCCGCCGTCCTCGGCACCGGCGTCGAGCAGGAGCGCCCCTACATCATCAGCGAGTTCATCGAAGGACCGTCGTTACACCAGGTCGTGATGGAGGAGGGGCCGCGCTCGGGCTCCGTCCTGCACCGGCTGGCCATCGGCACCGCCACCGCCCTGGCCGCCATCCACCAGGCCGGCATCGTGCACCGCGACTTCAAGCCCGCCAACGTGATCATCGGCGCCGACGGGCCCAGGGTGATCGACTTCGGCATCGCGAGGGCGCTGAACGCCACCGCGACGATCACCGGCACGATCGTGGGCACGCCCGCGTACATGGCGCCCGAGCAGATCATGGGCCACACCGCCGGGCCGGCCGCCGACATGTTCTCGTGGGCCAGCACGATGGTCTTCGCCGCCTCCGCCCGGGCTCCGTTCGGCAGCGACACGATGCCCGCGGTGATCAACCGCGTGCTCAACCAGCACCCCGACCTCGGCATGCTGGACGGCCAGCTGCGCGACGTGGTGGTCGCGTGCCTGGTCAAGGACCCCGCGCAACGGCCGACCGCGGAGCAGGTCATCATGCGGCTGCTGCAGCGCCCCGCGCCCAACGCCGGCATCCTCGCCGAGGCCGCCGCCGAGGCCGCGCCCCAGCCGCCCTTCGCCCATCACCGAGGACAACCCTCCAGGCCGCACTCAGCGCCGCACTCCGGGCCGCACTCCGGGCCGCCTTTCGGGCACGGCCCCGTCGCGCCGCCCGGACCACACGCCGCCACGGTGCCGCCCCCGCACCCTCCCGGGCCCTGGTCACCGGCGTGGCAGGAGCAGATCGCCACGCGACCTCAGCGCAGGAAGAGGACCGCGCTGATCGTCGGCGTCACGGTGGCGGTCGCCCTGCTGCTGCTCGCCGGCGTGGTCGTGACCATCCAGGTCAACCAGGCCTCGCTCGCCGAGCCGTCCCGCACCAGGACCCCCGGGCCGTCGCGGACCACCGCGACGCGCGACCCGTCGCCGGGCACCACGCGGGTCGCCGTGCCGCCCACCGGCACGAAGACGCGACTTCCCGGCGGCGAGATCCACCTGTACGAGAACCGCGCCGACGCGATCTTCCTGACCTCCTACGAGGTCAAGGACGAGAAGAAGGACGACTGGATCGACTACGCCAGGAACTCCCTGCACGGCTCGTTCACGAAGTACGCCGGCAACTGGGAGTCGATGGTCTCGCCCGACGGCCGCCACCTCGCGCACCGGGGCAGGAGCTACAGCTCCGACGACTTCGACTTCATCGTCATCACCGACCGCGACTCCGGCGAGCGTTCCACGATCAAGACCGTGAAGGACCCCCTGATCAGTACCATCAGGGCCTGGTCGAAGGACGGCGAGCGCATCCTGCTGAACACCGAGAAGAAGAACGGCGACGACTGGCTCCACCTGGGCTTCACCATCATCGACGTGGCCACGAAGAAGACCACCACCATCGACGTGGCCGACACCTCGATCCGCGAAACCGCCTTCGGCTTCGACGGCGCCGACGAGGGCACGGTCAACGTCTACGGAGACGAGAAGAACCAGGGCCTGCGCTTCTTCGACTCCGAGGGCAAGGCCACCCGCTCGTTCCCCGGCATCGGCACGATGTCGGCCGGCACGCAGGACATCTTCTCGCCCTCGGGCCGCGCGTTCGTCACCGACTGCCCCAACGGCGGTGGCGGGGACCACTGCATCTGGGACTCGGAGTCGGGCGAGCGCCTGCGCAAGTTCTCCTCCGACTGCGACAAGGTGCTCGGCTTCTACGACGAGAAGCACCTCTACTGCTGGGAGCAGGACAACGCCGCCAACGACGAGGTCCAGGTGATCGACTTCAGCGGGAAACTGCTGCGCAAGCTGCTGGAAGTGCCCGACGACATCAACTTCAGCCCGGCGTTCACCATCAATCCGGACAGAGTCTCCTGAACCATCCTGCCCGCACAACCGTGATGGAGGGCATGAAGACGCTGATCCGTACGGTCGTGACCGCCACGGCGCTGGCGACGGCGGCAGCCGCCTGCGCCTCCGCGCCGGAAGGGGCGCCGCCGAGCAGGACGGGCCTGGGCGCCGTCCGCCTGGTGGCCTACACCGGATGCGACGACCTGCTCGCGGGCCTGCGCGAGCAGGCCGCCAGGAACGTCGGCCCGTACGGCTTCGGCAACGTCATGCCCATGACCGCCAGGGCGGAGGCGAGAGCCGACACCGGAGCCGACACCGGGGCCGACACTTCCGAGCACTCCACGACCAACGTGCACGAGGCGGGGGTGGACGAGCCCGACCTGGTCAAGACGGACGGCGACCGGCTCGTCACGGTCACGGACGGCACCCTGCGGATCATCGACACCGCCACGAGGAAGGTCACCGAGTCCCTCGACCTGACCGGCGGCGACGGGCCCGGCGTCCCCGCCGACCTGCTGATCTCCGGGGACCGCGCGCTGGTCATGATGCGCGGCGGCGGCGCCGTGCACCGATCCTTCGGGCCGCCGCGCGACACGCGGTACGTGCTGGTCGACCTGGCCGGCGAGCCCGAGGTGCTGAGCACGGTCGAGCCGCAGGGCACGTACGTCGACGCCAGGATGGTCGGTTCGACGGTCAGGCTCGTCACCCGCAGCCAGCCGGACATCACGTTCCCGCAGGTCAGACGGGGGGACATCCCGGAGGCCGAGCGCGTCAAGCAGAACCAGGAGGCCGTGCGCAAGGCGCCGGCCGAGGCCTGGCTGCCCAAGATCAAGATCACGGATGCTTCGGGGACGGCCAAGGAGAGCACCGTCGCGTGCGACCGGGTCAGCCACCCCGCCGACTACACCGGCACCTCGATGTTGACCGTGCACACCATCGACCTGGCCCGGGGCGTCGCCGGCACCGACCCGATCGCCCTGGCGGCCGACGGCGACATCGTGTACGGCACGGGCGGCAGCCTCTACGTGGCCAGCAACCCGCTCTGGTGGGGCATGCCGTTCCGCCCGCTGCCGGTCGCCCCCACCACCTCGCGGAGCGCCCCCGCCTCGCCCGCTCCCACCAGCTCGCCGGGCTCCTCCACCCCCTCTTCTGACCCCGCCGCCCCTGACCCCGCCACCCCGCCTGGCCGCACGACCTCGCCGGACGCCTCCGCCACCTCGCGCGGCGTGGCCCCGGCCGAGGAGCCCACCCCCAGCGAACCCGCCGTGACGGGATCCGTGGTCGAAGTCCCGCCGACCACGATGACGGTCACGGCGACGTCGCCTCCCGTGCCCCGGCCGACGCCCACGCTCCCGCCCGAGGAGACGCAGATCCACCGGTTCGACGTCTCGAAGCCGGGCCCGCCCGCCTACGTGGCGTCGGGGAAGGTTGCGGGACGCCTGCTGAACCAGTACTCGCTGTCGGAGCACGAAGGCCATCTCCGCGTCGCCACCACGCTCAACTCCGGGGACGGCCAGAGCAGTTCGAGCACCGTCCACGTCCTCGACGCCTCCACCATGGAGAAGAGGGGCGAGGTCGGCGGCCTCGGCAAGGGCGAGCGCATCTACTCGGTCCGGTTCATCGGCCCCGTCGGCTACGCCGTCACGTTCAGGCAGGTCGATCCCCTCTACACGCTCGACCTGCGCGACCCGGCGGCGCCCAAGGTGACCGGCGAGCTGAAGATCACCGGCTACTCCGCCTACCTGCACCCGGCCGGCGACGGCCGGCTGATCGGCATCGGCCAGGAGGCGAACGAGGAGGGCAGGACGCAGGGCACGCAGGTGTCGTTGTTCGACGTCAGCGACCCCGCCTCACCGCGCAGGTTGTCGCAGTTGTTCCAGAAGGACTCGGGCTCCGAGGCCGAGTGGGATCCGCACGCCTTCCTCTACTGGCCCAGGACCGGCCTGGCGGTGATCCCGCTGAGGAGCGAAGGGGAGTCGGGCGCGCTCGCGCTGAAGATCGACGACTCGGGCGTGTCGAAACTCGGCATGATCAGGCATCCGGCGCAGCGCGAGGAGAACGAGCGCGGCTTCCAGCCCGGCATCCAGCGCTCGGTGGTCATCGGCGACTCCCTGTGGACGGTCTCCCCGCAGGGCGTGCAGGTCAACGACGCCACCACGCTCGCCGAGCAGGCGTGGATCCCGACGGGCTGACCGGCTAGGACTCGGGCGCGACCACGGGGACGATCTCCGGCGCGCCCAGCCTGATCGCGTCGGCCTCCTGGTCGGAGTCCTGTTCCTGGGAGCGGCGCTCGGCCTCCACGCGTTTGGTGAAATATCCCACCTCCCGCTTGACCTGCTCGCCGTCCCAGCCGAGCGGCTCGGCGAGCAGTTCGGCCGACTCCTGCGCCACGGCCACGCCGCGGTGGAAGGTCTCGATGGAGATGCGCGTACGCCGGGTCAGCACGTCGTTGAGATGCCGGGCGCCCTCGTGCGTGGCGGCGTAGACGATCTCGGCGCGCAGGTAGTCGTCGGCCCCGCTCAGCGGCCTGCCCAGCGACGGGTCACGCTCGATCAGCTCCAGCACCTCGTCGATCAGCGAGCCGTAGCGCTGCAGCAGGTGCTCGATCCTGGCCACGTGCAGCCCGGAGGTGTGGGCGATGCGGTGCCGCGAGTTCCACAGCGCCTGGTACCCCTCCGCGCCGGCCAGCGGGATGCGGTCGGTGCACGACTGGGGCACCCGCTGGTCGAGGCCGTGCGCCACGGCGTCGACCGCGTCCCGCGCCATGACCCGGTAGGTGGTGTATTTTCCGCCGGCGGTCATCACCAGGCCCGGCACCGGATGGGCGACCACGTGCTCCCTGGACAGCTTGGACGTCTCGTCCGACTCGCCCGACAGCAGCGGGCGCAGCCCCGCGTAGACGCCTTCGACGTCGTCGCGGCTCAGGGGCACGGAGAGCACGGCGTTGACGTGGTCGAGCAGGTAGTCGATGTCGGCCCTGGAGGCGGCCGGGTGGCCCTTGTCGAGCGTCCACTCCGTGTCGGTGGTGCCGATGATCCAGTGCCGTCCCCAGGGGATCACGAAGAGCACGGACTTCTCCGTACGCAGGATGATCCCGGTCAGCGACTGGATCCGGTCGCGCGGCACCACGAGGTGGATGCCCTTGGAGGCGCGTACGTGGATCTGGCCCCGGCCGCCGACCAGTTCCTGGATGTCGTCGGTCCAGACCCCGGTGGCGTTGACGACCTGCTGGGCGCGGATCTCGAACTCCTCGCCGCTCTCCAGGTCGCGCACGCGTACGCCGGTGACCCGCTCCCCCTCCCGCAGGAACCCCACCACCTGCGCCCTGGGCGCGATGTGGGCGCCGTAGGTGGCCGCGGTGCGCAGCATGGTCATCACGTATCGGGCGTCGTCGACCTGCGCGTCCCAGTACTGGATGGCGCCCGTGAACGCGCTCTTCTTCAGCGCGGGCGCCAGTCGCCGCGCCCGCGACCTGGACAGGTGCCGGTGGCCGGGCACGCCGCGGGCGAGCCCCGAGGCGAAGCCGAGCGTGTCGTAGAGGGCCACGCCGGCGCCGACGTAGGCCCGTTCCCAGGCGTAGTGGGTCAGCGGGAAGAGGAACGGCACCGGCCTGACGAGGTGCGGCGCGATGTGCTGCAGCAGCAGCGCCCGCTCCTGGAGGGCCTCGCGCACCAGCTCGAAGTTGAGCTGCTCCAGGTAGCGCAGGCCTCCGTGGATGAGCTTGGAGGAGCGCGACGAGGTGCCCGAGGCGAAGTCACGGGCCTCGACCAGCCCCACGTCGAGCCCGCGGGTGGCGGCGTCGAGAGCCACCCCCGCTCCCACGATGCCCCCGCCGACCACGACCACGTCGAGCTCTCGCGCGGCCATGCTCTCCAGCGCCTCGGCGCGCTCGGCAGGCCCGAGACGGGCCACAGTCCTTCCCGACGCCATATTTCCCCCTGGGATGGCTTTGTCGCCTGTGTCCCGTTCCTACCCTCACCGACATCATCCTGTAACGCCTGAGCGGGTCAGGCGCGTACGACCTTTACCCCCGCCTCTGTCAGCTCACCGGCCAGATCGTCGGAGAGCTGGGCGTCGGTGACGAGTGTGTCGATCTGTGCGATCGGGCAGATGCGGGAGAACGCCCGCTTGCCCACCTTGGAGGAGTCGGCCACCACGACGACCTGCCCGGCGCGGCTGATCAGCAGGTTGTTGACGCTCGCCTCGCCCTCGTGGTGCGCCGACGCGCCCAGCCCGATGTCCAGCGCGTCGACCCCGAGGAACGCCACGTCCAGCGTCACCTGCTCCAGCACCCCGGTCGCCAGCGGCCCGATGAGCTCGTACGACTGCTGCCTGGCCACACCCCCGGTCACCACGATCTTGACGTGCTGGCGGACGGTGAGCTCGGCGGCGATGTTGAGCGCGTTGGTGACGATGGTGAAGCCGCTCTCCAGCGCGGGCGCCGTGGCGAGCGTGCGGGCCAGCTCGGAGGTGGTGGTGCCGCCGTTGAGCCCCACCACGCCGCCCGGCGTCACGAACTCCGCCGCGGCGGCCGCGATGCGCTGCTTCTCGTCGGCGTGCCGGGCGGTCTTGTAGCGCAGCGGCAGATCGTAGCTCACGCTCTGGGCCACCGCGCCGCCCCGGGTGCGCATGAGCATCTGCTGCTGGGCGAGCTGGTCGAAGTCCCGCCGGATGGTCGCGGTGGAGACGTCGAGGGCCTGCGACGCCTCCTCCACCGACAGCCTGCCCTCCTGGGAGAGCAGTTCGAGGATGGCGTTCCAGCGGTCGTAGCGGGACACGGGGCCTCCCTGATGGACGAGGTCAGGAGCAAGCGTCGCACACCCTGGAGAGCCGGAGCCACCAGTGTCCGTTTATGCTCTTACCTGGTATAAAAAACGCAGAAATAATCAATCATGGGGAGGCACGTGGTGACCAGCCATACCGAGGCCGAGATCGCGTCCCAGCCGTCCTGCTGGCGCCGCGCCGTCGCGAACGTTCCCGCCGACGCGCTGCCGCGCCACGGGGAGCGGGTGGCCGTCGTCGGCTGCGGCACGTCATGGTTCATCGCGATGGCGTACGCGGCGCTGCGGGAGCGGGCCGGGCACGGCGAGACCGACGCCTTCGCCGCCTCCGAGGCGCCCTCCGGCCGCTCGTACGACCGCGTGCTCGCGCTGACCCGCTCTGGCACCACCACCGAGGTGCTGGAGCTGCTCGCCCGCACCAGCCCCGCCACGAAGACCACGGCCATCACCGCCGACCCGGAAACGCCGATCATGCGGGCCGCCGGCGAGGTCGTCGTGCTCGACTACGCCGACGAGCGCTCGGTCGTGCAGACCAGGTTCGCCACCACGCAGCTGGCCCTGCTGCGGGCCAGCCTCGGCGAGGACCTCACCCAGGCGATCGAGGACGCCGGGCAGGCCGTGGCCGCGCCGCTCCCCGACGAGCTGGTCAAGGCCGAGCAGTTCAGCTTCCTCGGCGCCGGCTGGACGGTCGGGCTGGCCCAGGAGGCCGCGCTGAAGATGCGCGAAGCGTCCCGCTCGTGGACGGAGGCGTACCCGGCGATGGAATATCGGCACGGCCCGATCAGCATCGCCGGCCCCGGGCGCGTCACCTGGATGCTCGGCACCGCGCCCGCCGGCCTGCGCGAGCAGGTCGAGCAGGCGGGCGGCACGTTCTTCGAGAGCGGGCTCGACCCCATGGCCGAGCTGATCCGCGCCCAGCGGGTGGCCGTCGCGCGCGCGTTCGCCCAGCAGCTGAACCCCGACGAACCCATGCACCTCACGCGATCTGTGATTCTGTCTCCATGAGCCTTACTCTTGCCGACGCCAGGATCGTGACACCCGCGGGAGTTCACGAGGGGTGGCTGACCATCGAAGACGGCCGCATCACGCATGTCGGCCACGGATCCGCCCCCGGTCCCGGCCTGAGCGTGGGCGGGAAGCACGTCGTGCCCGGATTCGTCGACATCCACAACCACGGCGGCGCGGGCGGCTCCTTCCCGGCCGGCGAGCTCGACCGGGCCCGTGACGCCGTGGCGCTGCACCGGCGCCACGGCACCACCACCACGATGGCCAGCCTGGTCACCGAGACCCCGGACAACCTGCTCAGGGCGGCGTCGGCGCTGGCCGAGCTCTGCGACGAGGGGCTGCTGGCCGGCATCCACTTCGAGGGCCCCTACATCTCCAGGGCCCGCTGCGGCGCGCACGACCCCGCGCTGCTGCGCGAGCCCTCGCCGCAGGAGTTCGCCGAGCTGGTCAAGGCCGGGCGCGGCCATGTGCGCATGGTCACCATCGCGCCCGAGCTGCCCGGCGCGCTCGACACGATCCGGCTGGCCGTCTCCGAGGGCGTGATCGCCGCCGTGGGCCACAGCGACGCCGGCTACGACCAGGCCATCGCCGGCATCGAGGCCGGCGCGAGCGTGGCCACCCACCTCTACAACGCGATGCCGCCGCTCGGGCACCGCGCCCCCGGGCCGATCGCCGCGCTGCTCGACGACGAGCGGGTGACGATCGAGCTGATCAACGACGGCGTGCACGTGCATCCAGCCATGCTGCGGCTGGCCTACGAGGTGGCGGGCCCCGGCCGGACCGCGCTGATCACCGACGCGATGTCGGCCACCGGCCTCGGCGACGGCGACTACGTGCTCGGCTCGATGGCGGTGCGCGTGGACGGCGGCGTGGCCAGGCTCGTCGAGGGCGGCTCGATCGCGGGCTCCACGCTGACCATGGACGTCGCGTTCCGGCGCAGCGTGCGGGAGGTGGGCATGTCGCTGCCCGACGCCGTGCAGGTGGCCTCGCTGACGCCCGCGCGGGTGCTCGGCCTGGCCGACCGGATCGGCTCGATCGCCGTCGGCAAGGCCGCCGACCTGGTGGTGATGTCCGACGCGCTGGAGGTGAGCGGAGTGATGAAGGACGGCGTCTGGGTGACGGAGCCCGGATGATCCTCACCGTGACGCTCAACCTCGCGCTCGACGTGACCTACCGGCTCCCCGAGGTCGACTGGGACGGCGTCAACCGGGTCGGCGCGGTGCACCGGCGGGCCGGCGGCAAGGGTGTCAACGTGGCCCGCGTGCTGGCGACGCTGGGCCACGAGGTGCTGGTCACCGGCCTGGCGGGCGGGCCGACGGGGCAGGCGATCGAAGGCGATCTGCGCGCGGCCGGGCTGCCGAGCGCCCTGACCCCCATCGCCGCCGACTCCCGCACCACCCTGGCCGTCACGGAGGCACCCGCCGGTGCGGGCGAGGCCGGGACACAACGTACGGCGCTGTTCAACGAGCCCGGGCCCGAGGTGACCCCCGGCGAGCTGGAGAGCTTCGTGCGGCGCTACGAGCCGCTCGTGGCCGCCGCCGACGCGGTCGTCCTGTCGGGGAGCCTGCCGCGCGGCGTGCCCCTCGACACGTACGCCGCCCTCGCCGCGATCGCGGCCGGCAAGGGCGTGCCCGCGATCGTCGACGCCGACGGCGAGCCGCTGCGCCACGCGCCCGAGGGCCGCCCTTCCGTCGTCAAGCCCAACGCGGAGGAGCTGGCCAGGGCGGTGCCCGGCGGCGACCCCGCCGAGAGCGCCCAGGCGCTGCGCGAGCGGGGGGCCGAGGCCGTGGTGGTGTCCATGGGCGCGGGCGGGCTGCTGGCGGTCACCGGGGAGGGAACGTTCAGGGCTCGCATGCCGTACACCGTGGGGGGAAATCCGACCGGGGCGGGCGACTCGCTGGTCGCCGGGCTGGCGCTGGGGCTGGTGGAGCGGGCGCCGTGGCCGGACAGGCTGAGGCGGGCCGCGGCACTGGGCGCGGCGGCCGTGGCCGCGCCCGTGGCCGGCGACTTCGACCCCGACGTGTACGCCGACATCCAATCGAAGATCATCATCACGTAAAGGAGCACGTGCCATGCCCCTCGCCGCCATCGGCGACATCGTCAGCCAGTCGCCCGCAGGGGTGGGCGCGTTCAACGTGATCCAGCTCGAACACGCCACCGCCATCGTGGCCGGCGCGCAGGCGCTGGGATTGCCGGTCGTGTTGCAGATCAGCGAGAACTGCGTGCGCTACCACGGCGCGCTGGAGCCCGTCGCGCTGGCCGCGCTCGCGGTCGCCCGCCGGGCCGAGGTGCCGGTCGCGGTCCACCTGGACCACGCCACCGACAGGGCGCTCGTGGAGGAGGCGGTGGAGCTCGGGCTGGGCTCGGTGATGTACGACGCCTCGGCCCTGCCCGACGAGGAGAACGTCGCCGCCACGGCCGAGGTGGCCGCCTGGTGCCATGAGCGCGGCGTGTGGGTGGAGGCCGAGCTGGGCGAGGTCGGGGGCAAGGACGGCGTGCACGCGCCGGGCGCCCGCACCAAACCCCATGAGGCCGTCGACTACGTGGCGAGGACGGGCGTCGACGCGCTGGCCGTCGCGGTGGGCACCTCGCACGCCATGACGTCCAAGGACGCGGTGCTCGACCTGGAGCTCATCGCCGAGCTGCGGGCCGCGGTACCGGTGCCGCTGGTGCTGCACGGCTCGTCGGGGGTGCCTGACGACGTGCTGCGCGAGGCCGTCGGGAAGGGCATGAAGAAGATCAACATAGCGACCCACCTGAACAAGGCGTTCACCGGCGCCGTCCGCGACTATCTGGCCCACGACGAGCGGGTCGTCGACTCCAGGAAATATCTCAAGGCCGGGCGCGACGCGGTGTCCAGGGAGGTCACGCACCTGCTGGGCGTGCTCACGGGCTGAGGCGCGCTCACGCTCCCAGCCGCGCCAGCACCCGCTCGGCCTGCCGCTCGAAGGTGCCGGGCGGGTTGCGCGGCGAGTCGGGGGAGTCGCGGGACAGCAGGAACAACCACATGAGGGCGTGCAGCCTGCGATGCTCGCGGGTCCGCCGCTCCTCCTGCGGGCTCAGGCCGAACGCGGACGCGATCTCCACCTCGCCGTCCACCCACATCGACACGTGCTCGGCCACCTCCGCCACCTCGTACGCCACGTCGCTGCGCCCGGAGTCCTCGAAGTCGACCAGGCGGACGCGGGAACCGTCCCACAGGAAGTTGGCCAGGTTGCCGTCTCCCGCGCCGAACGCGGGCGTGACCCCCGACTCGCCCGGCGACCAGCTCTCCAGCCACCGCGATCCCTCGTCGACGGCCTTGCCGTCCAGCGGTCCCCTGGGCTGCCAGGCCGCGGCGCGTCGCCTGATCCAGTCGGCGACCGCCGTGTTCGACCACGGGCGCACGGGAACGTCCCGCAGGACTCCGTACGGGATGGCGGCGTGCAGCCGGGCGCGCGCCTCGGCCATGGCGGCGACGTGCTCGGCCCGCACCTCGATCCCGCGCATCGGCAGCCCGTCGATCCTGGTCATCGTGACCGAGCGGCCGTCGAAGGCCACGGGCTCGGGGGCCAGCCCCGGAGCGTGCTCGGCCAGGAGGGTCAGCGCCCGCCATTCGCGCTCGCCCGCGCCCGGCTTGCCGTCCACGTACCGCTTGGTGATGAGATCGCCTTCTTGGACGAGCTCGTGCGTGTGCCGATGATCAGCCATCCCCGCATGCTAGGGGAGCAGCCGTTCGACGGCGGCGCTCACGAGCGCGTGCACCTCCCCCTCGCCGAACACGTCCGGCAGCGTCAGCCGCTCGACGATCAGCCAGTTGAGGGCCAGGTAGAGCAGCACCACGGTGGTGTCGTCGCCGGGCAGGCCCGCCTCGCGGTGATGGCGCACGTTGGCCTCGACGTCGGCGCGGATCCGCTCGGTCAGCACCTCGCGCAGGCGGGGCCGCCTGGTCGCCTCCAGCCGTAGCTCCAGCAGCGCCAGATAGCCGGACCTGAACGCCGAGATGCGGTCGACGAGCTCGTGCATGAGCGCGGTCACCCGGCCGCGGTCGCGCGGCCCGTCGAGGCTCGCCGCGATGGTCGCGGCGTCGGGCTGCAGCCGCTCGTAGATCCGGCCGCCCGCCTGGGTCAGCAGGTCGTCGCGGCTGGCGAAGTAGTTGGACGCGGTGCCGGTCGGCACGGCGGCCTGGGCGTCCACCGCCCTGAACGTCAGCCCGCGGGCCCCTTCCTCGGCCAGCACCTCGATCGCGGCATCGACCAGTGCCGCCCGCCGGGCGACGTTCTGCCTGACCATTTTGACATCACTCCATTTGTAGTACTATGTTTGAAGCACTTCAGACATAGTACTTTAAAAGGAGTAGTTTTGCGCAAGCTCACGTATTACGTCGCGACCTCCATCGACGGCTACATCGCAGGGCCCAACGGCGAATACGACTTCTACCCGGTGGCCGACGACCTGGCGACCTGGATCAACACGCGCATGCCGGAGACGGTGCCCACCCAGCTCCGGGCCCAGGCCGGCATCGACGCCCCCAACCAGCGGTTCGACACCGTGATCATGGGCAGAGGCACGTACGAGCTCGGCCTGCCGGCGGGCGTGACCAGCCCCTACGCCCACATGAAGCAGTACGTCATCTCCAGCACCATCAAGAGCGTCGACGAGCCGGCCGTCGAGCTGGTGGCGGACGACCCGCTCGGCCTGGTGCGGCGGCTGAAGCAGGAGGACGGGCTCGACATCTGGCTGTGCGGCGGCGGCAACGTGGCCGCACAACTCCTGCCCGAGATCGACGAGCTGATCGTCAAGTGTTACCCGGTGGTGGCGGGAGCGGGCATCCCCGCCTTCCACGGCGGGTTCCGGCCGACGACGTTCACCCTGACCGGCGCCGAGACGTTCAGCAGCGGCATTCTCCTGACGACCTACACCCGCTGACGCACGCCGGGCGGTCTCGCGGATCACCCGCGGAAGGGCCCTCCCGCCCTGCTCCGCAGGAAGTCCCGCTCCACCTCGTTGCCCGCCCGTTCGATCGCCGCCGCGTACGCCTCGGCCGCCTCCCTCTCGCGTCCCAGCCGCCGCAGCAGATCGGCGCGTACGGCATGGAACAGGTGATAGTCGTCCGCCGCCGGCCCGTCCAGCAGTTTCAGCGCCGCCTCCGCACCCTCCACCTCGGCCACGGCGACCGCCCGGTGCACCGCCACGACCGGCCCGGGATCGAAGTCCGTCAGCAGGTCGTAGAGCTGCACGATCTGCCGCCAGTCGGTGTCCTCGGCGGTTCGCGCGTCGCCGTGCACGGCGTTGACGGCAGCCTGGATCTGGTAGGGGCCCGGCCGGTCCCGCTCCAGGCACCACCGCACGATGGCCTGACCCTCGTCGATGAGCGCCCGGTCCCACAACGTCCGGTCCTGCTCGGGCAGGGGCACCAGCTCGCCGGCCTGCCCCGTACGCGCGGCGCGCCGCGACTCGATCAGCAACATCAGCGCCAGCAACCCCATGACCTCGGGCTCCTCCGGCATGAGCCCGGCGAGCAACCGCCCCAGCCTGATGGCCTCCGCGCAGAGATCGTCGCGGACGAGCCGGTCACCCGAGCTGGCCGTGTACCCCTCGTTGAAGATCAGGTAAATCACGGCGAGCACGGCCCGCAACCGCTCGGGCAGGTCGGCCTCGTACGGGACCCGGTAAGGGATGCCCGCGTCCCTGATCTTGCGCTTGGCCCGCACGATCCGCTGCGCCATGGTCGGCTCGGGCACCAGGAACGCGCGGGCTATCTCCGCCGTCGCGAGCCCGCCCAGCAGCCGCAGCGTCAGCGCCACCCGGGCGGCGGGCGCGAGCGCGGGGTGGCAGCAGGTGAAGATCAGCCGCAGCCGGTCGTCCCGCACGGGACCCTGCTCGACCGGCTCGCCGGCGGTGTTCAGCAGCGCGGCCTGCGCGTGCTTGCCGGACCGCGCCGACTCCCTGCGCAGCCGGTCGATGGCCCAGTTGCGCGCGGTGGTGATGATCCACCCGGCCGCGCTCGGCGGCGGCCCCGCGGACGGCCACTGGCGCACCGCCACGGTGAAGGCCTCCTGGACCGCCTCCTCGGCGAGGTCGATGTCGCCGAAGGAGCGGACGAGCACGGCGACGGCCCGGCCGTACTCCTCCCGGAAGACCCGCTCAGCCTCGGAACAGCTCACCTCCGGCCGGAGACCTGCCGCTCCATCTGCTCGACCGCGTTCTTCGCGTTCAGCAGCGACGCCCCGGTGGCCTCACGGTAGATCTTGATCGCCTGGATCGTCTTCCCCTTCCGCAACGCCACGTAGAAGTCGGGCGGCAACTGCGAACCCTGGTCAACGGAGTCGATCAGCGCGGGGTCGATGCCGAGGTGCCGCTGAAGGTAGGCGATCTGCGTCTCCAGCCGGGCAATTCTCTCTTCGAGGGATTCCATGCCCGAAACACTAGCTTCACCGCGGCCGGGCGGGCAGGGCCGCGGTGACGGGACGGTGACTGGTCAGGGATGAGTCGGGGCGACCACGACCTCGACTCGCTGGAACTCCTTGATGTCGGAATAGCCGGTGGAGGCCATGGTGCGCTTGAGCGCGCCCATGAGGTTCATCGAGCCGTCGGCCACGCTCGACGGCCCGTGCAGGATCTGCTCCAGCGTCCCCACCGTCCCGAACTCCACCCGCCGCCCCCTGGGCAGATCGGGGTGGTGCGCCTCGGACCCCCAGTGGAACCCGTGGCCGGGCGCCTCCGCGGCACGGGCCAGCGGCGAACCCACCATCACGGCGTCGGCTCCGCAGGCGATGGCCTTGGCGATGTCGCCCGACGTGCCCATTCCGCCGTCGGCGATCACGTGCACGTAGCGCCCGCCCGACTCGTCCATGTAGTCGCGCCGGGCCGCGGCGACGTCGGAGATCGCGGTGGCCATCGGCACGGCCACCCCGAGCACGTTGCGCGTCGTGTGGGAGGCGCCGCCGCCGAAGCCGACCAGCACCCCCGCCGCGCCGGTGCGCATCAGGTGCAGGGCGGCCGTGTGGGTCGCGCAGCCGCCCACGATGACCGGCACGTCGAGCTCGTAGATGAACTGCTTGAGGTTGAGCGGCTCGGCCCGCCCTGACACGTGCTCGGCGGAGACGGTCGTGCCGCGGATGACGAAGATGTCGACGCCCGCGTCGATCACGGCCTTGTGGTACTGGACCGTGCGCTGCGGCGACAGCCGCACGGCGGTCGTGACCCCGGAGGCACGGATCTCCTCGATCCGCCGGCCGATCAGCTCCTCCTGGATCGGCGCCGCGTAGATCTCCTGCAGCCGCTTGGTCGCCGCCGCCGCGTCGAGCGCCGCGCACTCCTCCACCAGCGGCGAGGGGTCTTCGTAGCGGGTCCAGAGCCCTTCGAGGTCGAGCGGGGCCAGCCCGCCCAGCCGCCCGATCGCGATGGCGGTGGCCGGCGAGACCACGCTGTCCATGGGGGCGACCACCACGGGCAACTCGAACCGGTAGGCGTCGATCTGCCAGGCGATCGAGACCTCCTCCGGGTCACGGGTGCGCCGCGAGGGCACCAGCCCGATCTCGTCAAGCGAGTATGCCCGCCGCCCGGTCTTGCCCCGGCCGATCTCCACCTGCTGAGTCATCAACTTACCTTCTGTGATAGTTCGGAGCTTCCACCGTCATCTGGATGTCGTGGGGGTGGCTCTCCTTGAGACCTGCCGCCGTGATCGGCATGAGCTCGCAGTCGGTGTGCATCTGCGAGATCGTGCGGCAGCCGGCGTACCACATGCCCTGGCGCAGCCCGCCGATGAGCTGGTGGGCGACGGCCGCCACCGGTCCGCGATAGGGCACCTGACCCTCGATGCCCTCGGGGATGTATTTGTCCTCGCCGCCGACGTCGGCCTGGGCGTAGCGGTCTTTGCTGAAGGAGGCGCCGCCGCGCTCGCGGTTGCGTACGGCGCCGAGCGAGCCCATGCCCCGGTAGGACTTGAACTGCTTGCCGTTGATGAAGATCAGCTCGCCGGGCGACTCCTCGCACCCCGCGAGCAGCGAGCCCAGCATGACCGTGTCGGCGCCGGCGGCGATCGCCTTGACGATGTCACCGGAGTATTGCAGGCCACCGTCGCCGATCACCGGCACGCCCGCGGGCGCACACGCCTTGGAGGCTTCGTGGATGGCGGTCACCTGCGGGGCGCCGACCCCGGCGACCACCCGCGTGGTGCAGATGGAGCCAGGGCCCACGCCCACCTTGACCGCGTCGACACCCGCGTCGACCAGCATCTGCGCGCCCGCCCTGGTCGCGATGTTGCCGCCGATGACCTCGACCTTGCTGTTGGCCTTGATCTTGGCGATCATCTCGGCCAGGCCCTTGGAATGGCCGTGGGCCACGTCGACCACCACCACGTCGACCCCGGCCTCGATCAGCGCCTTGGCCCGCACCTCCGCGTCACCGCCGACGCCGACGGCCGCCCCCACGATGAGCCGGCCGTCGGCGTCTTTGGTGGAGAGAGGGTACTGCTCGCTCTTGGTGAAGTCTTTGACCGTGATCAGGCCGCGCAGCCTGCCCTCCGCGTCGACGAGGGGCAGCTTTTCGATCTTGTTCTTCCTGAGGAGGGCGAAGGCGTCGTCACGCGACACCCCCACCGGCGCGGTGACCAGCGGCATCTTGGTCATGACCTGGTGCACGGGCCGCGACTGGTCGGTCTCGAAGCGCATGTCGCGGTTGGTCACGATGCCGACCAGCGTGCCCGACACGTCGGTGACGGGCACCCCCGAGATCCGGTAGGTCGCGCACAAGCGCTCGACGTCGGCCAGCGTGTCGTCGGGGCTGCACGTCACCGGATTGGTGACCATGCCGGCCTCCGAGCGCTTGACCAGATCGACCTGCTGGGCCTGCTCGTCGACCGACAGGTTGCGGTGCAGGATGCCGATGCCGCCCTGCCGCGCCATGGCGACCGCCATCCGGGCCTCGGTCACGGTGTCCATGGCGGCGGAGACCAGCGGGATGGACAGCGTGACCCCGCGGGACAGGCGGGACCTGGTGTCGGCGTCACCTGGTTGGAGATCGGAATAGCCGGGCACCAGCAGCACGTCGTCGAAGGTCAGACCGGTCTCGGTGAACTTGGACATGCTGCGGCCCCTCCTGCCGATGCGCTGATGCAGCCAAGTCTAGGGCCTGCCTCCAAAAGCGCGTTCATGGCCTCGGGCCCGGCGCGGGAGAAAGTCTTCCCGGCCTCACGGCTCGGCGCTGGCGCCGGGAGCACGATGACCCCCACGGTCCGTCGTACTCCCGGCATCTCACAGCGCTGGGCGATGAACGGTCGGTGACCCGTCCCATCCCCCAGCCACCGGCATCCAGGCGTGGCGGCGCGTACGCACCACCGAACCCCCCTCCGCGTCCTGATGGGCGGCGCAGCCATGCCTGTTTCGGGATGCCGACGCTAGGTAAAGCCTGGGTCACTCACCGGCACATCGCAAGGTCAAAACGTGCAACTGCACGAAGTTGCACACTCTCCCCGGCCAGTCGGCGGAACGAGCGGACACGGGCGCAATGCGGCGTTATTCTCGCGGCACGCCCGTGTCCCCCCTACGGAGCCGCCCACGATGCGCAACGAGCCCAGAGCCGCGTCTGACCCCTACGAGACGCTGGGCCTCGACCCTGCCCAGAGGGCTCTCTACTCGACGGTGCTGCGCCTGCACAGAGCCACCCGCACCGACCTCGCGCAGGCCATCGACGGCCCCGTCGAGAAGGTCACCAGCCAGCTCGACGACCTGGTCAAGCTGGGCGTGGTGGACGAACGGTCGGGCGAATACCTGGCCCGCCACCCCGCGGCGGCGCTCGGGCAGGTGATCGCCGAGCGGCTCGATCGGCTGGCCGAGGAGAGCCGGATGATCGATTCGGCGCTCGCCTCCATCCGGGGTTTGATCCACGACTACGACGCCGGACGCGACTACCAGAGCGGTCCATTCACGGTGGAGATGTTGAACGGGGCCGACGTCCTGTTCGAAAGCGTGGTCGGCATGGCCGTGCAGTCACCGACGCTGGAATTGCACACAGCAATCCCGGATGAACGAACGATGAGCGATTTTGCTCGTAAATTTGCGGATCCATGGATTGATGCGCAGCAACGAAATCTTCTTGCCGTTCATGTGATCTTGCCGGTTTCCGCACTGACACTCCCAGGCGTACGCGATCTGCTGACCCGCCTGGTCGAAGCCGGCGGCAAGGTGCGCACGCTGGATCGCGTGCCGACCTGGTTCATGGCCGCCGGCGCCGACGTGGCCGGCCTGCCCGCGTTCTGGGGCGGCAACCTGCCCGACCACGCCTACCACTTCTACCTCGTACGCACGCCGATCGTGGTGGGCATGCTCCGCGCGCTCTTCTACGAGTTGTGGGGCCGCGCCACGCCCCTGCCGTGGGGGCGCGGCATCGACGGGATGGCGCAGGTGCTGCGCCTGGCCGCCCAGGGCCTGTGCGACGAGTCGATAGCCCGCCAGCTCGGCATCTCGGTCAGGACGGTACGCGCCAGGTTCGCCGGCGCCATGGCCGAATTGGGCGCCCAATCGCGCTTCCAGGCAGGCGTGGAGGCCGCCAGGCGCGGATGGCTGAGGTAATATCCACCGCTCGGGCCGCATCGGTCATATGGTGGGAAGGTGCTGGAAGACGTCCCCCGCGACCCGTTCGCGGACGACCCTAACGACCCTTCCTCGGCGATGGGCGCCCTAGACGACGCCGAACCACTCACCGCGGCCGAACGCGACGAGGCCATCACCGACCTCGCCGACGTCGAGGTCTTCCGCTCCCTGCTCGAACCGCAGGGAGTGCTGGGCCTCGTGCTCGACTGCCCCGAATGCGGCGAGCAGCACTTCTTCGACTGGGAGCTGCTGCGCGGCAACCTGCGACAGATGATCGAGAAGGGCCAGCCGCAGGTCCACGAGCCGGCCTTCCACCCTGACCCGGCCGACTACGTCAGCTGGGAATACGCCAGAGGCTATGTCGATGGTGTCATCGACACGGAGGAGCGCCGCTGATCCACGTCGTCGAGCAGCACGGCCAGCAACCGTGCGGCCGGATCGCCTGGGTCAGGCATCTCTCCACGACCGAGCGCGTCGAGCAGCGCGTCGGTCTCGTGCTCTGGAGTCAAGCCGACTCCAGCTCGGCCATCTGCCGCAACCTGGCCAGCGCCCGATGCTGGGCGACGCGGACCGCACCCGGTGACATGCCGAGTACATTACCGGTCTCCTCCGCCGAAAGCCCCGACACCACCCGCAGCAGCAACAACTCCCGCTGGTTCTCCGGCAGCCTGGCCAGCAGCCTGCGCGCGTGCTCCACCTCGATGTAGCGGACCACCGTCTCCTCGGGCCCAGGCCCGTCGTCAGGCCCGTCGGGCAGGTCCTGGGTCGGAACGGCCGAGCGCACGGAGCTCCGCAGCGCGTCGGCCACTTTGTGCGAGGCGATCCCGAACACGAAGGAGGCGAACGGCCGCCCCATGTCGCGGTAACGCGGCAGCGCGGACAGGACCGCGATGCACACCTCCTGGGCGACGTCATCGGCAATGTGATATTGCCCAGAAACCCTGCCCAGCCTGGCACGGCAATACCGCACCACCATCGGACGCAACTCGCCGAGCAGAGATTCGATCGCACTGCGATCTCCCTGCACGGCGAGGCTCGTCAGTTCCCTAAGGTCGGAGTCATCCGTCCGTGCCGGAAGTCTCGACGCGAGCCTTACCCCAATTTTGGCGTCGGCGACGCTTCCCTCGCTCACGATAGGCATGATGCCCGCACTGATCCGGCCTGTCGTCATGGCGAACGGCTACGGATTGGTCACATTGAAGCGACGATAACTATCGGTAATCGAATGGGCACACTACGGCGAAACGGCTGGCATAATGTTTCATCCCATAACCGGGAATGCACGACATTTGTCAGACCGCCGACGCATATCACCCTCTCCCGGTTTACTGCATTATTCCACCTTTTCCCCCACTTCTCCCCAGAACCCTGCGCCCACCCGCGCCGCGAGCCCTCACCACCGCCCCCATCCGAACGAGCAAGGGCGAGACCCACCACGGCACGTCCCAGGCGGGCACGACAAGGACACCGCAGGCCCACCGCCTTCCAGGGCCGCCTCTGCCGCCTCCGCGGACAGACCCACGCTCCACCCCGGGACAACCCGCCATGAACGCCACTGACCGCGTCGACGCGGGGATCGCCCGTGCCCGGAGGGCGTCGTCGCCGGGGCCGGCCAGGAGCTCAGCGAACGCGAACGGCCCGCACCCCCCTGGGGATGCGGGCCGTGTCGCGAAACGGGAGAAGCGGTCAGTGGCCGTGGCCGTGACCGTGACCCTGGCCGTCGGCCGGGGCCTCCTCCTCGGGCTTGTCCACCACGAGCGCCTCGGTCGTGAGCAGCATGCCCGCGATCGAAGCGGCGTTCTGCACCGCCGACCGGGTGACCTTGACCGGGTCGATGACGCCCTGCGCGAGCAGGTCGCCGTATTCGCCGGTCGCGGCGTTGAGGCCGTGACCGGCCTCCAGCTCGGCGATCTTGTGGGTGACCACGTAACCCTCGAGACCGGCGTTCTCGGCGATCCAGCGGGCCGGCTCGACCAGCGCGCGGCGCACGATGCCGACGCCGGTGGCCTCGTCGCCGGACAGCTCGAGGTCGTCGAGGCCCTTGGCGACGTGGATCAGCGCGGTGCCGCCGCCGGAGACGATGCCCTCCTCGATCGCGGCGCGCGTCGCGGAGATCGCGTCCTCGAGGCGGTGCTTCTTCTCCTTGAGCTCGACCTCGGTGGCGGCGCCGACACGCAGCACGCACACACCGCCGGCGAGCTTGGCCAGGCGCTCCTGCAGCTTCTCGCGGTCCCAGTCGGAGTCGGACTGCTCGATGGCAATCTTGATCTCCTTGACGCGGTCCTCGATGGCCTGGGCGTCGCCGGCGCCGTCGACGATGGTGGTGTTGTCCTTCGTCACCACGACGCGGCGGGCCTGGCCGAGCACCTCGAGACCGACGTGCTCCAGCTTGAGGCCGATCTCCTCGCTGACGACCTGGCCGCCGGTGAGGATGGCCATGTCCTGCAGCATCGCCTTGCGGCGGTCGCCGAAGCCCGGGGCCTTGACGGCCACGGAGGTGAAGGTGCCGCGGATCTTGTTGGTCACCAGAACGGCCAGGGCCTCGCCCTCGACGTCCTCGGCGACCACGAGCAGCGGCTTCTTCGTCTGGGCGATCTTCTCCAGCAGCGGCAGGAAGTCCGCGATGGAGGCGATCTTGCCCTGGGTGAGCAGGATGTAGGCGTCCTCGAGGACGGACTCCATCCGCTCGGGGTCGGTCACCATGTAGGCCGACAGGTAGCCCTTGTCGAACTGCATGCCCTCGGTGAACTCGAGCTCCATGCCCATGGCGTTGGACTCTTCGACGGTGAGCACGCCGTCCTTGCCCACCTTGTCGAACGCCTCGGCGATCAGGTCGCCGATCTGCGCGTCCTGGGCGGAGATCGTCGCAACGTTGGCGATCTCCTTCTTGTCCTCGACCGGCCGGGCGGTGGCGAGC
Organism: Nonomuraea sp. B10E15; assembly: GCF_039871615.1. NCBI lineage: Bacteria > Bacillati > Actinomycetota > Actinomycetes > Streptosporangiales > Streptosporangiaceae > Nonomuraea > Nonomuraea sp. B10E15. The sequence goes on along the minus strand of NZ_JBDPMB010000010.1, from coordinate 56,513 downwards.
AGCTTGTCGCTGATCGCCTTGGCGGCCTTGTCGATGCCGCGCTTGAGCGACAGCGGCGAGGCGCCGGCCGCCACGTTGCGCAGGCCCTCGCGGACCATCGCCTGGGCCAGCACCGTCGCGGTGGTGGTGCCGTCACCGGCGATGTCGTTGGTCTTGGTGGCAACTTCCTTGGCGAGCTGGGCGCCGAGGTTTTCGTAGCGCTCGTCCAGCTCGATCTCACGAGCGATGGTCACACCGTCGTTCGTGATCGTCGGCGCACCGAACTTCTTGTCGATGACGACGTTGCGGCCACGCGGGCCAAGGGTCACCTTCACGGCGTCCGCGAGGGCGTTCACGCCACGCTCTAGCGCGCGGCGGGCGTCCTCGTCGAACTCCAGGATCTTCGCCATAGCTGAAAGTCCTCTCCTAGCGTCGAAAGCCCCGGTCGCCCCTTGGAGCGCCCGGGGCTCGACGCACCGGCTTACTTCTCGATGATCGCGAGAACGTCGCGGGCGGAGAGCACGAGGTACTCCTCGCCGCCGTACTTGACCTCGGTGCCGCCGTACTTGCTGTAGAGGACGATGTCGCCCTCGGAGACGTCGAGCGGAATCCGCTTGTCGCCGTCCTCGTCCCAGTTGCCGGGGCCCACCGCGAGGACCTTGCCCTCCTGCGGCTTCTCCTTGGCGGTGTCCGGGATGACCAGGCCGGAAGCGGTGGTCTGCTCGGCCTCAAGCGGCTGAACCACAATGCGGTCGCCGAGCGGCTTAACGGGAACCTTGGTGGCGGTCGTCACGATCGGACCTCCCCTTCAGATTTGAATGATCTAGAAGAGGCGACCAGCTGGGCCTGCCGTCGCGGGTGTCAGACCTGCCTCGTCGCACGTTGGCACTCTCAAGGGGAGAGTGCCAACAGGAAACATATGCAAGAGGGGCTTGACAGTCAACACGAACGCGTCTGCTGAGAGCGATCAGGGTGCCGGCAACAAGGCGCTATCAGCGTAATGGCCGGTCATACAGGGGTTAGTAAAGATCCTCCTGCCGCGAGATTCGCGAGCGCGCGTGTCGCGCCGTCCTGACGACCCGGCATCTTCTGGTAAGCGACCGGGCCACCGTTCCACGCTATCCCCCGCGCCCCACCGCTCCGGCCGGATCCCCGCGCCGCGGGTACGTCCCCGGTGCCGCTAACGTCGTGTGACGTGGACCTCGACGCCTTCAACGAGCTGCTGACCCCGCGCGGGCGGCGGGCGCTCGCGGAGGCCGGCGAGCTCGCCGGCGCCGACCCGGTGGCCGCCGCCACGAGGCTGCGCAGGACGTATGACGCGGCGCTCACCTCGGCGGCGCTCACCCAGGCGGGGCTCAGGGAGCGCGCCACGGCCAAGTTCGGCGAGGACGCCCGGCTGATGTACTTCACGCCGCACGGCCTTGAGCAGGCCACCAGGACGGAGGTCGCCGGGCACCGCGCCGCCCGCCTGGTGGCCGCCCGCGCCCCGGAGCCGAGAGTCGCGGACGCGTGCTGCGGCATCGGCGGCGACCTGCTGGCGCTGGCCCGCGCAGGCTGCGCCGTGGAGGCCGTCGACACCGACCCGCTGACCGCCGCCGTGGCCAGGGCCAACGCCGAGGCGCTCGGGCTTGGCGACCGGGTGACGGTGCGCGTGGCCGACGCGGCCGGCGTCGAGCCGGAGCGCTACGACGTGCTCTTCGCCGACCCGGCACGGCGTACGAGCAGGGGCCGCACGTTCGACCCCATGGCCTACTCGCCGCCCTGGCCGGTGGTGCTCGACCTCGTCTCCAGGGCTCGTGCGGCCTGTCTCAAGGTCGCCCCCGGCATCCCCTACACGTTCATCCCCGAAGGGGCGGAGGCCGAGTGGGTGTCCTTCAAGGGCGAGGTGAAGGAGGCGACGCTCTGGACCGGGGCCGGCCGGAAGGCGGACCGCCGGGCCACCCTGCTGCCCGGCGGCCACACCCTCACGGCCACGGGCGTCCGGGCCGCCACGGGCCCGCCGGGCCGGTACGTCTACGAGCCCGACGGCGCCGCCATCCGCGCGCACCTCGTGGGCGAGGTGGCCGAGATCGTCGGCGGCCGCCTGCTCGACCCGATGATCGCGTACATCACGGGCGACGACCCCGTGGACACCCCATGGGCGGCGAGGTACGAGATAGACGACGTACTTCCGTTCTCGCTGAAGAAACTACGCGCCGCACTTCGAGAGCGGAAAATCGGAAATGTCACCATCAAGAAGCGCGCCTCAGCCGTCGACATCGAACGCCTGCGCAGCGATTTGCGACTCAACGGGGACAGAACAGCCGTCGTCATCCTGACCCGCATTCTTGATAAACCATCGGTCATCATCTGCAATCCACCATCACCCCGCTGAGCAGGCATCTCGGGCATTCTTCGGTTTCGAGCGATCTTTCCATTCGGCGCTGACGGACCTTGATCAAAAGGCTAAGGTGGGCGGGCGGGAGTTCTCCCCAGTGCGGTTAACCGTGTTCTCGCTCTTTCATCTGCAAACCTGACCTACCCCACCGCTGCGCGGCAGACCGTCGGCGAGCGAAGGAGCTTTCGGTGGATCATTCCAACCACACCACCCTTCTTCAGGCAGGCGGCCATCTGGCCATTTCAGAGAGAATGCGAGACCTGCTGCAGCGCGCCTCCCAGGATCACGTCTACGAGCAGCGCACCCAGGGCGCCATGCTCGACGAGATCCGCCAGCGGCTCGAAGGCATGGAGTGGCTCCTGCGCGAGGTGCGCGAGCGCGAGCTCGGCGGCCTGAGCGGCACCCTTGAGGCGGTCAACGGACGGCTGGACGACATCACCGCCAAGCCGCCGATGTGGGCCGAGGGCCTGGCGCAGCACGTGGAGGCGGTCCGCGACCACGTCGACGCCGTCGGCGAGCGGGTGAGCGGCGTCGACGCCCGTGTCGCCCCGATGTCCGAGCTGCCCGGCCTGCAGGCCGGCGTCGGCACCGTCGGCGAGGGCGTCGACGAGGCGCTCAACCGCCTGCAGGCGGTGCTCGACACCGCCGACGGCATCACCAAGGGCATGTCCGACTTCGCCACCAGGCTGACCACGCTCAGCTCCAGCATGGAGGCCGCCGCCGGCCGCTTCACCAGGCTCGACCGGTCGATGGCCGAGCTGGCCACCCGCACCGACCGCGTCGAGGGCGTGATCAGCGACCTGTCCGAGGGCATCGCCGACTCGGCCGAGCAGACGCGGGCCCGCCTCGACGCCGCCGAGCAGCGCATGGCTGCCCGCCTCGACGAGACCGACCAGCGCCTCACCGCCCGGCTCGACGAGGCGGGCCAGCACCTCACGACCCGGCTCGACGACACCGACGAGCGGCTCACCGTGCGCCTGGAGGGCACCGACCGGCGCCTGACCGCCCGGCTCGACGAGACCGACCAGAGGCTGGCCAGGAGCCTCGTCGAGGCCGACGAGCGGCTCGCCATCCGGCTCAAGGAGGCCGACGACCAGCTCACCGGCCACCTCTCCGACATCGAGCAGCGGCTCGCCGCCAGGCTCGACGAGACCGACCGCCACCTCGCCGTCCAACTCGGCGAGAGCGAGCAGCGCCTGACCGCCCGGCTCGGCGGCGTGGACGCCAGGCTCGACCGGGCGGAAAGCGCGCTCTCCGGCCTCGACACCAGGGTGGCCGACTTCGGCGGCCGGCTGGAGTCCGCCGACGAGTGCCTGGCCGACATCGACACCAGGATCGACGGCCTCGACACCCGGGTGGGCGGCGTCGACAAGCGCCTCGCGTCGATGGACGGCCAGCTCGGCGCGGTCGACAAGCGCCTCGGCATCCTCGACGGCCATCTGGGCCGCCACGACGACCGCTTCGACGCGCTCGACGTACGCGTCGACGCCCGCTTCACCGCCCTCGACGAGCGCATGTCCGGCACCGAGCAGCGCGTGGGCGAGAGCACCACCCGCGCAGAGGGCCGCTTCAACCGGCTCGACGGCCAGATGGACGCCATCGACGAGCGCCTCGGCGAGGCCGAAGAGCACCTGAGCAGCCGCTTCGACGCCATCGACGGCCACCTCGGAGGGCTCGACAGCCGCTTCAACGTCCTCGACACCCACGTCAACGGCCTGGTCACCCGCGCCGAGCAGGCCAGCGAGCACCTGGAGTCCGTCGACGACCGCATCGAGTCGGTCAACCAGCGCGTCGGCCAGCTGCCCGCCACCCTGGCCATCCCCGAGCGGATCGGCGAGCTGATCCGCTCGCAGACCGGCGACCAGGCCGAGCGGCTGACCACCGCCGCCACCGCGCTCACCGAGCTGGTCAGGACACGTCCCGACCGCGACGAGCTGGCCGAGACGGTCACCGGCATCGTGCAGCCCGCCGCCGAAGACCTCAACAAGCGTCTCGGCGCCCTGGAGGAGACCATGCTGGCGCTGGCCGAGGCCCTGCTCCGCCCGACCAGGGCGAAGGACTGACCGCTCGCGCGGGCACCCGCCGGCCTGCCCGCGCCCTACACGTGCACCGTCGTGATCGGGAGCGAGGAGTCGGCCGGGATCTCCAGGGTCGAGGGGGTGATGCCGGCCGCGACCAGGTCGGAGCCCAGGGCGGCGACCATGGCGCCGTTGTCGGTGCACAACCCGGGCCGCGGCACCCGCAGGCGCACACCGGCCGCCTCGCAGCGCTCCTGCGCCAGCGCGCGCAGCCGGGAGTTGGCCGCCACACCGCCGCCGATCAGCAGATCGTCCACCCCGTATTTCCTGCACGCCTGCAGCGCCTTGCGGGTCAGCACGTCGACCACGGCCTCCTGGAACGAGGCGGCGACGTCGGGCACGTGCACGGCCTGCCCTGACGCCTCGCGGGCCTCGACCCAGCGCGCCACGGCCGTCTTGAGCCCGGAGAAGGAGAAGTCGAGCGTGCCGTCGTCCAGCTTGCCGCGCGGGAACGCGATCGCCTCGCCGGAGCCCTCGCGCGCGGCCCTGTCGATGTACGGCCCGCCGGGGAAGGGCAGCCCCAGCACCCGCGCCACCTTGTCGAACGCCTCACCGGCCGCGTCGTCCACGGTGGAGCCGAGCGAGATCACGTCTTCGGCGACGTCGGGCACGAGCAGCAGCGACGAGTGGCCGCCCGAGACCAGCATGGCGACGCACGGCTTGGGCAGCGGCCCGTGCTCCAGCTGGTCGACGGCGACGTGGGCGGCCAGGTGGTTGACGCCGTAGAGGGGCACGCCGAGGCCGAGCGCGTAGGACTTGGCCGCGGCCACCCCGACCAGCAGCGCGCCGGCGAGCCCTGGGCCCGCGGTCACGGCGACGGCGTCGATGTCGGAGAACCTCAGCCCGGCCTCGGCAAGGGCGGCCTCCACGGTCGGCGTCATGGCCTCCAGATGGGCGCGCGAGGCGACCTCGGGCACCACGCCACCGAACCTGGCGTGCTCCTCCATGCTGGAGGCGATGGTGTTGGCCAGCAGCGTGTGACCCCTGACGATGCCGATGCCGGTCTCGTCGCAGGAGGTCTCGATCCCCAGGACCAGCGGTTCGTCAGCCATCGAGCTTCCTTCTCATCATGATCGCGTCGGTGCCGTCGTCGTAGTAGCGGCGGCGGGTGCCGATCTCCTCGAACCCGAAATGCCGGTAGACCGTCTGCGCGCGCGCGTTGTCGGCGCGTACTTCCAGGAAGATCTCCCGCGCTCCCCTGCGCTGCGCCTCGGCCAGCAGCTCGGTGAGCATCGCGCTGCCGATGCCGGTGCCCTGGTGTTTCTCCAGCACGGCGATGGTCTGGACGTCGGCCTGGTCGGCCGCGGCGGCGAGCCCGGCGTAGGCGACGATCTCGCTGTCGACCAGGGCCACCACGTAGTGGCGCGTGCGCGGCATGTCGGCCAGCTCGCCGCGCATCATGCCCTCGCTCCACGCGTCGAGCGGGAAGGTGGCCTGCTCGATCGCCATGACCGCCGGCAGGTCGGCCTCGGTCATCGGCCTGAGCTTCACGCCGTCACCCTCTTCGGCGCGCCCGGCACCACGGCGTCGGGCCTGCGCAGGTAGATCGGCCGGGGCGGACCGAGCGGGGCGCCCTCGGCGAGCCGCTCGGCCGCGAGCGCGGCCAGCGCCCCCGCGCTGGGGTACGGGGGCACGTCGCCCCCGTTTCCCAAAATTTCGGGATATAGCGCAGCACCCGCTCCCACGACCGGCAGCCCCTCCACCGGCACCTCCGCGGGCCGGTCGACGAACGGGCCCTCGGCCCGGGTGCGCATGTCGGCATAACGCCCCCAGAACACCTCTTTGCGCCGCGCGTCGGTGGCCACCAGGAACGGCTCTGCCAGGCCACTGCCGAACGCGACCGCGTCGAGCGTGCACACGCCGTAGGAGGGCACGCCCAGCGTCGTGGACAGCCCCTGCGCGGTCATCAGGCCGACACGCAGCCCGGTGTAGGGCCCGGGGCCACTGCCCGCCACGACGGCCGTGACGTCGCGCAGCGACGCCCCCGACTCGGCCAGGACACGCTCGATGGTGGGGGCGAGCAACTCGCCGTGGCGCCGGGCGTCGATCGTCGTCGACTCGGCGAGCACCCGCTCCCCGTCGTGGAGGGCGGCGGTGACGGCGGGTGTCGCGGTATCAAAGGCCAGGACCAGCACGACTGTCTAGCGTACCCGCCGTAAAGGTCTCTCCCGGCCGTTACCGGCACGCCCGGCGACAAGCCGGTGCGGGACAGTGTCAGGCCCAGCCCGTACGCCGCCGCAACCAGTCGAGCGCCACCACGCCCTGCGCCCGCTGGAACGCCCTGACCGTGGGCAGCCCCGGCGGATCGGGCAGGCGGCCGTGGTGGACGAAATAGCCGGCCATGGCCGCGACGGTCGCGGTCACGGCGGGATCGGGGTCGGTGCACAGCTCGTACGGCGGCGGCCCGCCCTGCATGCCGACCGACGGCAGCAGGTAGACCCGGTCGACCCAGGGCGCGCCCAGACAGGCCCACGGCCAGTCGACGAAGTAGACACGTTCGTCGGTGAGCAGGATGTTGTCGGCCCGCACGTCGGCGTGGACCAGGGTGTCTCCTGCCGCGGCCGCCGCCCAGCCCGACTCCAGCCCGGCCAGCTCATCGAGGTGGCGCAGCGCCCACGGGTCGAGGCCGGTGGTGTCCTCGTCGAGCAGGCTGCGCCAGCCGTCGAACGAGCCGAACGTCTCGCCCAACCGCGGCACGTCGATCGGTGAGGGTGTGAGCGCGGCCGACATCTCGTCGAGGGCGTCCAGCACCCGGTCGAGCTGGTCACGCCGCCACGGCAGCTCGGGATGCGCGCCCTCGACGTCCTCGAAGACCAGCGCCACCCAGCCGTCCAGCTCGAAACCCGTCAGCAGGCGGGGCGCCGGCACGGACGCGGGCAGGGCTGCCGCGATCTCGAGCTCGTTCTGGTACATGCGAACGCTGTCGGCGTTCGGCTCGGGGCCGACGGCCTTGACGAACGCCCGCCGTCCGCCTTCGGTGCGCAGCCGGACGGCGGCCGCCGGCGTGAAGCCGCCGGGCTGCGTCGTCGCCTCCGCCACGCGCCCGCCGAGGAAACGTTCGACCGCCGCGCGTACCGGCGGGTGCACGTCGTGCCACGGCACGCGGGCGCCGGACGCGGGCGGAATGGTGTCCGCACTCATGTCTTCATCGTCCCGGGGGACGCAAGCGGATTTCAGGCCCGGGACGCGTACACGATGATGTTGTCCAGGTATTCGCCCTTGGCATAGTCGAACTTGCCGCCGCAGGTGACGAGCTTGAGCCCGTCCTCGACGTAGACGCGCTTGGCGGGGAAGTCGTCCTTGTGCACCTGCTCGATCCCGTCGACCTTGAACGTCACGGTCTTGCCGTCGCTGCGTTCGACCTTGACGGTCTCGCCCTTGCGTAAGTTCCTGAGCTTGTAGAACACGGCGGGCGCCGTCTTGGTGTCGACGTGGCCGATGATGACCGAGGCGCCCTTCTCGCCGGGCACCGCGCTGCCGGTGAACCAGCCGGCCGTCTTCGGCTTCTCGTACGGCGGCAGCTCGACCTCGCCGTTCTTCAGCAGGTCGAGCTCCATCAGCGGGGCCTCGACGTCGATCGACGGGATGTCGATGCTCTCCGGAACGACGGCCTGTGCTGGAGTGGTGCCGGTCTTGAGGTTGTTGCCGAACGCGACCAGCAGCAGTCCCGTCACGGCGCCCGCGAGCACCACCCGTCCTGGGCGGGCCACGGTCTATGCCTTACGGCGCTTGACCGCTATGCCGACGCCGGCGGCCAGCGCCAGCGCGACCAGCGCGCCGGCGGGGCCGAGCGGGATGGACGACTCTTCGTCGGCGTCCTTCGCGTACGTGCCGCCCCCGCCTGCCTTGGGCGCCTTGGTGGGCACGCCGGTCGGGTCGTCGTCGGGCTCGGCCGCGACGACCCTGAGCGTGGCCCTGCCCATGTCGTTGGTGCCGTCGCACTTGACGTCGACGCGGTAGCTGCCGCGCTTGACCGTCCCCGAGACCTGTGCCTCGCCGCGCACCCACGGCGAGCCGTTGGCCGGGGTGGCGGTCGGGGTGGGGGTCACCGACGCCGCGGGGACCGGGTTGAGCGTGACGCCGTTGATGAAGGCCTTGGACGTCGCGGTGCCGGTGTGGGCGGGGCCGCCGGTCGGAACCGGGCAGTTGGCCAGGATCCACACCGTGGACGTCTCGCCCGCGGTGACGCGGTCGGGGTTGAGCTGCACCGAGATGGTCTGCCTGGTGGCCGTGGGGCTCGGGCTGCCGCTGGCGGTCGGGGCGGCGGTGGTGCCGCTGGCCGTGGGCGAGGGTGTCGTTGTCGGATCGGTCTCGGCCGAGGCTGTGCAGCCGGTCAGACCGAGAATGACGATGGCTCCCGCGTACGCGACTCGCCTGACCCTGAGCACCGGCCGCACCCCACTTTGCCGTGTTACACCCCAGCATCCACCAAAGAGATGGATGTCGCCCCTCCTGATACCCAGAAATTCTGGGCGAACCCTAGTCAACGATCATGATTTACATCATCGGCCGGGTACGTCAAGGGTGCCAGCATTGCCGGAGCTTGACCGCCGTTTTACTCTTCCGGCGGCTCAGACGGCGTGTCGGCCCATCTTTCGCCCACGCCGCGCAGGGTCACGAGGCGGGCCTCGTCGCCCGCCTCGCGGTCGATGTGGATCTCCAGCCGGTCGTCGGCCAGGCCCTCGACGAGCCCTTCGCCCCATTCGACGACGGTGACCGACTCCTCCAGCGAGGCGTCCAGGTCGAGGTCGTCGACCTCGAGATCGCCGCCCAGCCGGTAGGCGTCGACGTGGACGAGCGGCGGCCCCTGGCGCAGCGACGGGTGCACCCTGGCGATCACGAAGGTGGGCGAGGTGATCGGGCCGCGTACTTTGAGGCCTTCCGCGATGCCCTGCACGAGCGTGGTCTTGCCCGCGCCGAGCGGGCCCGACAGGACCAGCAGGTCTCCGGGGCGCAGCCGGGCGGCCAGGCGGGCGCCATAGGCGCGCATGTCCTCAGGGGTCGCGAGCCGCACTAGAGCTCCACCCTCTTCGCCAGGTCACGCAGCGCGTCGTTGACGATGCCCGGGCGCTCCAGCTGGATCAGGTGGGAGGTGTCGGGCACCTCGGTGAGCTGCGCCTTGGGCAGCGCGGCGGCGATGGCCCTGCTGTGCTCGGGCGGCGTCAGCCAGTCGCTGTCGCCCACCAGGATCGCGGTGGGCACCGGGTCGAGGACGTGCAGCGCGGAGAGCTTGTCATGGTTCATCAGCGCGGGGTAGAAGTCGGCGACCACCTCTGTCGGCGTCGCCCTGATCATCGACTCGGCGAAGTCGACCAGCGTCGGGCTGACGTTCTTGGAGTCGCCGAAACCCATGTAGCGGGTGATCAGGAAGGCGATGTCGCTGCCCGCGTGGCGGGTGCGGTCGACCAGCGCGCCCCGCTTGCCCAGCATCGACACCGTGGTGGGGGCCATTTTGTGCACGACCTTGGACAGCAGCGCTGGCAGGCCGAGGGTGAGCTCGGCCAGCTTGCCCGCCGAGGTCGCGACGAGCGCGGCCGCGCGGATCCTCTCGCCGAACAGCTCAGGACGGCGGTCGGCGAGGGCCATGATCGTCATGCCGCCCATGGAGTGGCCGACCAGCACGCACGGGCCGGGCACGTGGGCCTCGATCACCTCGGCCAGGTCGTCGCCCAGCCGGTCGATCGTGCTGTCGTCGGAGCCGGCGCGCTGCGAGCGGCCGTGGGAGCGCTGGTCCCACAGCACGAGACGGTAGTTTTCCCGCAGATCCTTACGCTGGTAGTGCCAGGACTCCAGGCTGAGGCAGTAGCCGTGGCAGAAGACGATGGTCAGCGGCGCGTCGTCCGGCCCGTCGATCTCGACGTGCAGCGCCTTGCCGTCGGAGGTGACGAGCGTGCGCTCCCTGCCCCGCAACTCGCCGAACGGCTCGCTGGCCTCGTCGTCGGGGCGCAGCCTGATGCGGCCGACCGCATAGCGCTTGGCCAGCGCCGCCGCCGCGACACCGGCGGAAGCCGCACCGACGAGCGCGCCGGCGATCCCCACCCTGCGCCGTCTTGTCGTCGTCATCTCCCCGACCCTTCTCCCGCTCATGCCCGCCGCGAGGTGCTCCGAGTCCTGTGCGCGTAGACCCTCGGCACACGCGAACCGATCCTGGTCACGATCTCATGCGTGATCGTGCCGAGAGTATCCGCCCACTCCTGAGCGGTCGGCTCGCCCTCGTCACCCGGCCCGAACAGCACGATCTCGTCGCCCGCCGACAGCGCGTCGTCGCCCATGTCGATCATGAACTGGTCCATGCACACCCGGCCGGCGATCGTCCTGCGCCGCCCACCCGCCAGGACCTCGGCCTTTCCCGTCGCGTGCCGCAGGATGCCGTCGGCGTACCCGAGCGGCACGAGCCCGAGCGTGGTCTCGCGTCCGGTGACGTAGAGGTGGGCGTAGGACACCCCGGAGCCCTCGGGGACCCGCTTGACCAGCCCGGCCCGGGCCACCAGCGTCATGGCCTGCCTGAGGCCGAAGTCGCCCAGCTCGGGGATGGGGCTCAGGCCGTAGATCGCGATGCCGGGCCTGACCAGGTCGTAGCGGGCCTCGGGCAGGGTCACGGTGGCGGCGGAGTTGGCGATGTGCCTGATCACGTGGGAACCGGCCGCGCCCGCCTGCTCGGCGAGCTTCAGCGCCGCCTCGAACGCCTCCAGCTGACGCCCGATGGACGGGTGGCCGGGGATGTCGGCGCAGGCGAGATGGGACCAGAGCCCGGCGATCGCGACGGCGCCCTCGGCCTGCAACCGCAGCGCCGCGGCCAGCAGCGCCGGCCAGGCGGCGAGCGGGCAGCCGCCCCTGCTCATGCCGGTGTCGGCCTCCAGGTGCAGCTTCACGGTGCGGCCCGTGCGCCGTGCGGCGGCGGCGATCTCGCCGAGCATCCCCTCGTCGGAGGCCGACAGCTCGACGTCGGCCTGCACGGCGTCGTCGAGCGGCTCTCCCGGGGTGAGGAGCCAGGACAGGATCGGCGCCGTCACGCCGCCCTCGCGCAGCGCGAGCGCCTCCCCGACGAACGCGGTGCCGAGCCGGCTCGCGCCGCCCTGCAGGACCGCCTCGGAGGCGGGCACCAGACCGTGGCCGTAGGCGTCGGCCTTGACGGCGCCCATCAGCTCCGCGCCGCCGGCCAGCTCTTTGAGCAGGGCCACGTTGTGCCTGATCGCGGCCAGGTCGACCCGAGCCTGCGCGGGCGTGGTCATCGGGGAGTACATCCTTCTAGTGTGGCAGGTCACGCACGTGGTCGAGCGCGATTATCCTCTCCCACGACCCCCGCCGCCCGCCAGGCCGTACCGCCTGATGGGCCGCCTGATGGGCCGCCTGGTGGGCCGCCGCTCACGGCGCGGATGGCCGCGGGGACGGCGGTGGCCACGTCGGCCGCCGTCAGCGGCGCGCCCACGGCGGCCAGCCCTCCGGCCAGCCCGTGCAGGTAGGCGCCGCAGGACGCGGCGTCGTAGCAGCTCAGACCCTGCGCGAGCAGCGAGCCCGCGACCCCGGACAGCACGTCGCCCGTACCCCCTGTGGCCAGCCACGGCGAGCCGGTGACGTTGACCCGCACCGGCCGCGCGTCCTCGGCCACCACCGTGGTGGAGCCTTTGAGCAGGACGGTCACGCCGAGCTCCGCCGCCGCCCTGCGGGCGTATTCCAGCCGGGCCGCCTCGATGTCGTCGCGCTCGGCCCTGATCAGCCGGGCCAGCTCGCCCGCGTGCGGGGTGATCAGCACGGGCGCGCCGCGGCGCAGCAGCCCGCGGTCCCTGGCCACCAGCGTCAGCCCGTCGGCGTCGATCAGTACGGGCACGGTGGAGGCGAGCACCTTGGCCGCCAGCTCGTGCGCCCAGTCATCGGTGCCGAGCCCCGGCCCGAGCACCCATGCCTGCACCCGCCCGACGCCGTCGATCGAGGGCCGGTCCAGCTCGGTGACGACCGCCTCGGGCCAGTGCGCACGCACCTGCGCGACGGGCGCGTGCCGTCCCGCGTAGCGCACCATGCCCGCCCCGGCGCGCAGCGCGCCGCCCACGGCGAGCACGGCGGCGCCGGTGTAGAGGTCGCTGCCCGCCGCGACCCCCAGGACTCCCCTGCGGTACTTGTCCGACTCGGTGGCCGGCCGCGGCAGCAGGACGTCGACGTCGCAGCCGGTCAGCGCGGCCACGTCGGGATCGGGCAGGTGGTCGCCGAGCCCGATGTCCACCAGTTCGACCGCGCCCGCGCAGGCCGCGCCGGGATCGACGAGCAACCCGGTCTTGTACGCCCCCATCGTCACGGTCACCTTGGCCCGCACGGCCGCGCCCGGCACCCGGCCGCTGCTCGCGTCGGCTCCGCTCGGCACGTCCACGGCGACGATCGCGGCGCGGGCGGCGTTGGCCTGCGCGGCGAGCTCCGCGTACGGCTCCCGCAGCGCCCCCGCCGCCCCGATGCCGACGAGCCCGTCGATGATCAGGTCGGCGTCGTCGATCGCCGCCCGGTCGACGACCCGGCCGCCCGCCCGCGTGAAGGCGACCAGGCCCGCCTCGTGGGTCTTGGACCCGGCCAGGACCGCGCCTACTCTGGCGCCTCGCCGGGCCAGCCGCTCGCCCGCGTAGAGGGCGTCGCCGCCGTTGTCGCCGCTGCCGACGAGGAGCACGACGCGCCGGCCGTACACCCGGCCGAGGAGGTCGGCGCAGACGGCGGCGAGCCCCGACGCGGCCCGCTGCATCAGCGTGCCCTCCGGCAGGAGGGCCATGAGCGCGTGCTCGGCGCCACGGATCTGGTCGGCGGTGTAGGCGGTGCGCATGATCCGAAGCTATCCCTCCGCGATCACGTAGGCCACGGCGACGCCCGCGTCGTGGCTGAGTGAGAGGTGCCAGCGTTTGATCCCGAGCTCGTACGCCACCTCCGCGGCCCGCCCGGTGATCACCAGCTCGGGCTTGCCGAGGTCGTCGCAGCGCACCTCGGCCTCCTGGTGCCCCAGCCCTTGCGGAGCGCCGAGCGCCTTGGCCACGGCCTCCTTGGCGGCGAACCTGGCGGCCAGCGAGTGCACCGGCAGCGACCGCTCGGCCTCGGTGAACAACCGCTCGCGCAGGCGCGGCGTGCGGCGCAGCGTCGCCTCGAAGCGGGAGATGTCCACGATGTCCACCCCGATGCCCAGGATCACCGCACCAAGCCTAGAACAGCCCCTTCTCCCAGGGCCCCCAGATGGCGATCGACATGCCGTGTTCGGCCTGGATGTTGACGTAGAGCGTGTGGCCGCCGGGCCCGAACGTGGAGCCGGCGAACTCGGCTCCCGCGTCGCCGGGGATCGGCTCCAGGCGGCAGAAGTCGAAGATCTCCCCTGCCCTGCTGAGCCCGCGCAGGTAGTTGGCGCCGTCGCCGTCCTCGCACAACACCAGCGTGCCGCGGCGGCTGACCGTCACGTTGTCGGGAAGGTCGAGCACCTCCGAGCGCGGCGACTCGTAGGCGAGCTTGAGCCGGCCGCTCCACGTCTCGTACGCCCACACCTGTCCCCGTCCCTTGCCGAACCCGTCGGGCGGCGTGTCACCGGACGCGGTGGCCCCGCCCTGCGTCGAGACGAAGTAGACCGTCCCCTGGTGGTAGACCGCGCCCTCCAGCCGGGAGAAGATCGCCGCGCCGGCCGCCCTGCCCTGCCGGCCCACCGCCTGGACGGCGTCGTCGTTGGACGGCGTGCCCGTGAAGCGGGGATCGGGGTCGTCGATGTCCACCCACGTGGTGGCGTACGAGGCGCCCGGCTCCTGGCCCTCGGACAGATCCTTGCGCTTGGCGCCCTTGACGGCGAGCATCTGCAGCCTGCCGCCGTCGAGCAGCCGCCCCGCCACAGCGGGATGTCTGGGCGGGAGGTAGCGGTAGAAGCCGGACGGGAAGCCGAAGTTGTCCTCGGTGAGGTAGATCGCGCCCGTGGACGGGTCGAAGGCGGCCGACTCGTGCGGGAAACGCCCCGCGGACCTGATCGGCCGGGCGGCGGCGGGGCGGTCGAGCGGCACCTCGAAGATGTAGCCGTGCGGGCGGGTGAGCTTGGAGTTGTCGCCGCCGGAGAAGTCGTCGCCCACGTCGGGGCCGTTGACCGTCTCCTCGCAGGTCACCCAGGCCCCCCACGACATGGGGCCGCCCGAGCAGTTCATCATGGTGCCGCTGAGCGAGGGGCCGCTCTTGATCACCTCTCCGTAGCGGGTGACCTGCAGCGTCGAGGTGCCTCCCCCTGCCATGGGGTCGTACGCCCTGCCCTTGTCGCCGAACGCGCCGACAGGCCCGTTGACCTCATGGTTGCGGACCAGGACGGCGCTGCCCCCGGGGCCGGCGAAGGCCGCCATGCCGTCGTGCCTGCCGGGCACGGCCGAGCCGTCGCCGAACCGGTCGCCGGCGGGGCTGAACGAGCGGTACTTGAACCCGCCGGGCAGGTGCAGGCGCACCTTGCCGTCACGAAGATCCTTCACGGGACGCGGCGGCCCGTACGCGCGGACCGGCTTCGCCCCTCCCTGGGCGCCCGCGCAGGCGACCCCGGCGAAGGGGCCCGCGACGCCGGCAGCGGCGACCACGCTGGTGATGAAACGACGACGGTCCACGGAAGCCTCCCGCCAGCAACAGTAGCCCTCGACAAACCTTCGCATACCGGAATCAGCGGTAATCTCCGGCCGTCGTCCACAACCTGTGGACGACCGGTCAGGACCCGCCAAGATCCGCTCTTTCCTCCATCGCTACGCTGCCTAGGTGAACAACGGCTACGTGGAACTGAGCAGGGAGCAGTGGAGCGAGCTCCGCAAGAACACGCCCTTGACTCTCACCGCAGACGAGCTGGAAGAGCTGCGCGGCGTCGACGACCCCATCGACCTCACCGAAGTCACCGACATCTACCTCCCGCTGACCCGGCTGCTGAACCTGCACTTCACCGGGTCCAAACAGCGCAGCAGCGTGCTGAGCGCCTTCCTCGGGCGTGACGAGCAGCGGGTGCCGTACATCCTGGGCATCGCGGGCAGCGTCGCGGTCGGCAAGTCGACGACGGCGCGGCTGCTGCACACCCTGCTCGCCCGCTGGCCCGAGCACATGCACGTGGAACTGGTCACCACCGACAGCTTCCTCCACCCGAACGCGGTGCTGGAGAAGAAGGGCATCATGCATCGCAAGGGCTTCCCCGAGAGTTATGACCGGCGGGCGCTGGTCAGGTTCGTGGCGGAGGTCAAGGCCGGGGCGGCGGCGACGCGGGCGCCGGTCTACAGCCACCTCGAGTACGACATCGTCCCCGGCGCACACCAGACCGTGAAAAGTCCGGACATTTTGATCATCGAGGGCCTCAACGTCCTCCAGCCCGCCCCACCCACCTCCCTCGCCGTCAACGACTACTTCGACTTCTCCATCTACGTCGACGCCAAGGTCGAGGACATCCGCACCTGGTACGTCGAACGGTTCCACAAGCTTCGCCGGACCGCTTTCGAGGACCCGAAGTCGTACTTCCGGCACATCGCGGAGCTGTCGTACGACGAGGCCACGGACTTCGCGGTCAACGTCTGGCGCGACATCAACGAACGTAACCTCGTCGAGAACATCGCCCCCACCAGAGGCCGCGCCGACCTCGTGCTCAAGAAGGGCGCCGATCACTCGGTGCAGCGCGTACGGCTTCGCCAGACCTGAACGCCTCCTCGTACAGGTAACGCGCGAACCTGCCCCCGCACTCCTGGTCGTCGATGCCGGCGAACCAGCACTCCTCACCGTGGTCGTGGCAGCTGAAGCGGCACATGCGGGAAACCCTCGCGCACACGTGTCAAAACCACGTCAACGTCCGATCGACGACAATGGCCGGATGCTCCATCTACGGCTGATCAGCCCGCCCTCACGCGCGGAGGAGGTGACGGCGGTGTTGGAGGACTGCCCTGGCGTCACCAACATCGTCGTCCTCTCCGGGGCGGCCCGCCTGCCGAGCGGCGACGTGATCCTCTGCGACGCCGCCAGGGAGTCGGCCAACGAGGTGCTGGGCCGGCTCAAGTGGCTGGAGAAGGAGGGCTCGATCGCCATCGAGCACGTCGACCTGTCGTTGTCCAGGACGGCGGAGGAGGCGGTCGAGGAGGCGCCGGGCGAGCCCGACGACGCGGTCATCTGGGAGGAGTTCGCGCACCGGGTGCAGGGCGAGTCCGGCATCACGTGGGCGTTCCTGGTCTTCCTCGCCATCGCCACGCAATTGGCGGGCATCGGCGTGCTGCAGAACTCCGTCATCCTCATCATCGGCGGGATGGTGCTCAGCCCGGAGTTCGGCCCGATCGCGGCCGTCTGCTTCGGCCTGCTGCGCCGCAGGTGGCGGCTGGTCGTCCACGCGCTCCGTACGTTGATCACGGGGTTCGCGGCGGCGATCGCCGTCACCTTCGCCTGCGCGCTCGTCTCCCACTGGCTCGGCTGGATCGGCCCCGGCGACCTCGCCACCGGCGAGGAGGTCAGGTTCATCGTCACGCCCGACCGGTGGTCGTTCATCGTGGCGCTGCTCGCGGGCGTGGCCGGAGTGCTGTCGATCACGGCGGGCAAGTCGACGGCCCTGATCGGCGTCTTCATCTCGGTCACCACGGTGCCCGCCGCCGGCTACCTGGCCGTCGCGCTCGCGCTCGGCCAGTGGGCGCAGGTCGCGGGCTCGGTGTCGCAGCTGTCGATGAACGTGGCCGGCATGATCCTGGCGGGCACCACGACCCTGATGGTCCAGCGGAAATTCTGGCCTCAAGTAGGACGCCGTTCATCCGTCTGAACGAGGCCACGGCGCTGATCGCCCGGTAGTGTCCGGCACATGCACATCCTCGCTACCGAGGGGCTGACCAAGCGCTTTCCCACCGTCACGGCGGTCGATCAGCTCTCCGTCACCGTGGGGCCCGGTGTCACCGGCCTGGTCGGGGCGAACGGCGCGGGCAAGTCGACACTGATCAAGATCCTGCTCGGTCTGCTGCCGCCCTCCGGCGGCACCGCGCGGGTGCTCGATCTGGACGTGACCGCGCAGGGCGCGGAGATCCGCAGGCTCGTCGGCTACATGCCCGAGCACGAGTGTCTTCCGCCCGACGTCTCCGCCACCGAATTAGTCGTCCACCTCGCCCAGATGTCCGGGCTGCCGCGCACGGCGGCCCGCGAGCGCGCCGCCGACGTCCTGCGCCACGTCGGCCTGGCGGAAGAGCGCTACCGTCCCGTCGGCGGCTACTCGACCGGCATGAAGCAGCGGGTCAAGCTGGCCCAGGCCCTGGTCCACGACCCGAAACTGATCTTCCTCGACGAGCCCACCAACGGGCTCGACCCACGCGGCCGCGACGAGATGCTGACGCTGATCCGGCGCATCGGCACCGAGTTCGGCATCAGCGTGCTCGTCACCTCCCACCTGCTGGGCGAGCTGGAGCGCATCTGCGACCACGTGATCGTCATCGACGCGGGGCGGCTGCTGCGTTCCTCGACGATCGGCGAGTTCACCCAGGCGACGCAGACCGTCACGGTCGAGGTCGACGAGGGCCTTGACGCGCTGACCGCCCGCCTGACCGGCGACGGCCAGACCGTCTCGCCACAGGGCCGCATGCTGGTGGTCAAGGTGCTCGGGCCCGAGACGTACGACGCCATCCGCGACGCCGCCGTCGACCTGGACCTCTGCCTCATCCGCCTGGAACAGGGACGTCACCGCATCGAGGACGTCTTCCGGGAGGAGAGCACAAGTGTCTGAAATTTACGACATCGGCTACCGGCACTACGACGGCCCCCGGCTCGGCCGCGGCTACGCCACCAGGGCCCTGACCCTGCACAGCCTGCGCGGCATCTTCGGCCTCGGCCGCCCGGCCCGCAGCAAGATCATGCCGTTCTCCCTGGCCACCATCATGCTGGTGCCGGCGATCGTCAACATCGCGCTGATGGCCCTGCTCAGGAGAAGCGAGATCCCCTACAGCGGCTACGCGGTCATCATGCAGGCCGTGGTGGCGATCTTCCTGGCCTCGCAGGCCCCCACCGTCGTCGCCCCCGACCTGCGCTACCGCGTGCTGCCGCTCTACCTGTCACGGCCCGTGGCGATCAACGAGTACGTCGGGGCCAAGGTCGCCGCGATGACCGCGGCGGTGTTCCTGCTGGTCGCCGCGCCGCTCACGCTGATGTACGTGGGCGAACTGGTGATCGACCTCCCCGGCCCGCCGGCCACCGGCGAATACGCCGGCTCCATGACCATGGCGCTCGTGCTGGCGCTGCTCCTGTCGGCCTTCGGCCTCGCACTGGCCTCGTTCACGCCCCGGCGCGGACTCGGCGTGGCGTCGGTGATCACCGTCTACCTGCTGTCGTTCGCGGCTGTCCCGGTGATCTACGGCACGCTGGCCTCCACCGGCAACGAGTCGCAGGCCGCCTGGGCCTGGCTGATCAACCCGTTCTGGCTGGTCGACTCCGTGCAGTCGTGGGTGTTCGGCACGCCGCCCCACTCCATCGAGGGCGACTACCCGAACGGCCCCGCCTCGGCGGCGATCCTCGTCGTGCTGATCTGCGCCGGGCTGGCCGCCCTCGCGCTGCGCTACAGGAAGGCGGCCGCGCGATGAAGATCGAGCTCTCGCAGGTCTCCCGCTGGTACGGCAACGTGGTGGCGGTCAACGACGTGACGATGACGATCGGCCCAGGCGTCACCGGCCTGCTCGGGCCCAACGGCGCGGGCAAGTCGACGCTCCTGCACATGATGGCGGGCTTCCTGGCCCCTTCGGGCGGCTCGGTCACGCTGGACGGGACCAAGGTCTGGAAGAACCACCGCATTTACCGAAATATCGGCCTCGTTCCGGAACGTGAGGGCGTGTACGGCTTCCTGACCGGCTGGCAGTTCGTGCTCTCCGCCGCCCGGCTCCACGGCCTGCCCGACCCCGCGGAAGCCGCCCGCAAAGCCCTGGCCACCGTCGAGATGGAGGAGCCGAAGGACCGCCGCGTCGAGACGTACTCGAAGGGCATGCGCCAGCGCGTCAAGGTCGCCGCGGCGCTCGTCCACGACCCGCCGGTGCTGCTGCTCGACGAGCCGTTCAACGGCATGGACCCCCGCCAGCGCCTCCAGCTGATGGACCTCATCCGCTCCATGGGCGCGGGGGGCAAGACGATCCTGTTCAGCTCCCACATCCTGGAGGAGGTCGAGCGGGTAGCCCAGCACATCGAGGTCCTGGTGGCGGGCCGCCACGCGGCCTCGGGAAACTTCCGCGAGATCCGCCGCCTGATGACCGACCGGCCGCACCTGTTCATGATCCGTTCGAGCGACGACAGGAAGCTCGCAGCCGCGCTCATCCGCGACCCCTCGGCCGGCGGCATCACCCTCCGCCCCGACGGCCTGGAGGTCCAGGCCACCGAGTTCCGCCGTTTCGCCCGGCTCCTCCCCAGGGTCGCCAAGGAGGAAGGCGTGCACCTGCACCAGATCTCCCCCGCGGACGAGGACCTGGAAAGTGTCTTCTCCTACCTCATCACCAGGAGCACCTGATGAACACCGTGGTCGCGGGCATCACGTACCGCGCCCTGCTGGGCCGCCGGCGCATCATCCTGCTGCTGGTGCTGCCGCTGGGTCTCATCGCCCTGGCGGTGCTGCTGCGCCTGTTCGGCGAGACCGGCCAGCGCTCGGCCATGCTGCTGATGGACAACTTCGCGATCAACACGATGCTGCCCCTCCTGGGCCTGATCGCGGGCACGGGCGTCATCGCCCCGGAGATCGACGACGGCACCATCATCCACCTGCTGTCCAAGCCGATCTCCCGCCCTGTCATCATCCGGACGAAGTTCCTGGTGGCGGCGTCGCTGCTGGCCGTGTTCGGGGCGATCCCGACGTACGTGTCGGCCTGGCTCCTGGTCAGCAACGAGGACGGCATCGCCTCGGGGTTCGCCCTGGGGGCGCTGCTGGCCGGCATCGCCTACGCAGCCGTCTTCCTCCTGCTGGGCGTCCTGACGCGGCACGCGGTGGCGATCGGCATCATCTACGCCCTGGTGTGGGAGACCCTGGTGGGCGGGTTCCTGCCGGGTGCCCGCAAGTTCTCGATCCAGCAGTGGGGCAAGTCGATCGCCGACCAGATCTCCGACTCGGCGTTCCTCAAGGCCGACGTGACGCTCGGCTTCGCCGTGCCGGCGCTGATCATCGTCACGGTCGCCGCCGTCTTCTGGGCGGGCCGCAGGCTGCGGGCCTTCTCCCTCACCGGCGACGAGTAGACACCTTTGATCTGCTCCCGCGACTGCCGTCTGAGCCCCGTGACCACAGTGATCGGGGCCGGCAACCATATCGCGCGGTTGCCTGGCGGGCGGGACGCGCAGCTCAGGTCCCGCTCATGAGCGTCGGGTACGGCACCGCGTGCCGTACCCGACGTGAGAAACCTTCAGACGCAGGACGTGCGCACCACGTCGGCGAGGCGGCCGGCCACCAGGGTGGCGTGCTCCTCCGACGCGGCCTCGACCATGACCCGGATCATCGGCTCGGTGCCGCTCGGCCTGATCAGCACCCGCCCCGTCTCCCCCAGCTCGGCCTCCGCCTGCTGGACGGCGGCGACGAGCTCGGGCACGGAGGCCTTGCCCTTGTCGACGTCCTTGACGTTGATCAGGATCTGCGGCAGCGGCGTCATCACCGAGGCCAGCTCCTTCAGCGGCACGCCCGTCCTGGCCACCACGCCCAGCAGGTGGAGCGAGGTGAGCAGGCCGTCGCCGGTGGTGGCGTGGTCGAGCATGATGACGTGGCCTGACTGCTCGCCGCCGAGGTTGTATCCGTTGTGCTTCATGCGCTCCAGCACGTAGCGGTCACCGACGGCGGTCTCGACCACGGTGATGCCCGCGTCGCGCATCGCCAGCTTGAAACCGAGGTTGGACATCACGGTCGCGACCACGGTGTCCTTCGCCAGCAGCCCCTCGCCGTGCATGGCAGCGGCGAGCACGGCCATGATGCGGTCGCCGTCGATGATCGAGCCGGTGTGGTCGACGGCCAGGCAACGGTCGGCGTCGCCGTCGTAGGCCACGCCCAGGTCGGCGCCGCGCGAGACGACCACCTGCTGGAGCTTGTCCAGGTGGGTCGAGCCGTGGCCGGCGTTGATGTTGAGCCCGTCAGGCCTGGAGCCGATGGCCTCGACCCTGGCCCCCGCGCGGACGAGCGCCTCGGGCGCCACCATGTGGGCGGCGCCGTGCGCGCAGTCGACCACGATGTCGAGGCCGTCGAGTGAGGCGCTCATCGTGGTCAGCACGTGGGAGATGTAGCGGTCGGCCTCACCGTACGCGTCGCGCACGCGGCCCACGGCCGAGCCGACGGGAAAGCTCCACTCCTCGCCCAGCCGCCGCTCGATCTCGTCCTCGACCGCGTCGGACAGCTTGAAGCCGCCACGGGCCAGGAACTTGATGCCGTTGTCGGGCGCCGGGTTGTGCGACGCCGACAACATGACGCCGAGGTCGGCGCCGAGCGCGGCCGTGAGGTGGGCGACGGCCGGGGTGGGCAGCACGCCGAGGCGCAGCACGTCCACTCCAGACGCCGCGAGGCCGGCGACCACCGCGGCCTCGAGAAACTCTCCCGAGGCGCGTGGGTCCCGGCCTACGACCGCTACCGGCCTGCTCTTACGGCTGGGGCCGGTAGCGGAGAACGCGCCCGCATCGCCGAGGACATGAGCCGCCGCGACCGAAAGGTCCATGGCGAGCTCCGCCGTGAGGTCGCGACCCGCGACCCCGCGTACCCCGTCGGTGCCGAAAAGGCGCGCCAACTCAGCGCTTGCTGTACTGCGGAGCCTTGCGGGCCTTCTTGAGGCCGTACTTCTTCCGCTCCGTGGCGCGGGCGTCACGGGTGAGGAAGCCGGCCTTCTTCAGCGGCGGGCGGTTGACGTCGACGTCCAGGATCGCCAGGGCGCGGGACAGGCCCATGCGCAGGGCGCCGGCCTGACCGGTGACGCCGCCGCCGTCGATGCGCGCGATGACGTCGAACGCCTCCTCGGCGCCGAGCACCACGAACGGCTCGTTGACGATCTGCTGGTGGACCTTGTTCGGGAAGTAGACGTCCAGCGAACGACCGTTGATCGTCCACTTACCGGTGCCGGGGACGATGCGCACGCGGGCGATCGCCTCCTTGCGGCGGCCGGTGCCGTACGAGTTGCCCGTGGTGACGGGCTTGCGCACGGGAGCGTCAGCGCTGGCGGTGGATTCTGTGGTGTATTCGGACGGGAACTCCTCGCTGGAGAAGTCCTCCGCCTCGGCCGTCTCGACGGCCGTCTCGACACCGGTGGGCTCAGCCACGGTTCTCCTCTTACTTTCGAAACTCGGCGCTACCCCTTGCGGGGGCATGCGACGGGGTCTCCCCCGCGGGTCTACTTACTGGGCGATCTGGCTGATCTCGAACGGCACCGGCTGCTGGGCCTGGTGCGGGTGCTCGGAGCCCGCGTAGACCTTCAGCTTCTTCGCCATCTTCCGGCCCAGGGAGTTTTTCGGCAGCATGCCCTTGACGGCCTTCTCGACGGCCTTCTCCGGCCGCTTCTCCATGAGCTCGCCATAGCTGACGGAACGCAGACCGCCCGGGTAACCCGAGTGACGGTACGCCTTCTTCTGCTCGAGCTTGTTGCCGCTCAGCGCGATCTTGTCCGCGTTGATGACGATGACGAAGTCACCGGTGTCGACGTGGTTGGCGAAGATCGGCTTGTGCTTGCCGCGGAGCAGGGTCGCGACGTGGCTGGCCAGCCGGCCCAGCACGACATCGGTCGCGTCGATGACGTACCACTGACGCTGGACGTCGGCGGGCTTCGGTGAGTACGTGCGCACGGTCGTAGCCTTCTTTATGCTCGCGTCTTCGGCGCTGTCGGATGCGACAGCAACATTGGTCGGTCGGTGCGGGCACACGACGGCCCGGACCTTCCGTCTCCGCAACACGGGAGATGACGCCGGACGCGCCGCGCATTGGTCACGCTGGACCTATGCACACAACGAACGATTAGGCTACCCGCCCGGAGGCGCGCTGGTCAAAAGACCGGTAACCTCGGACGAGTCTACCCGACCGCAGAACGGTTCGATTTCGTTTCCCTGGGACCTCTTCTTTCCCAGGACCAGACATCCCTATCGTTGATGGCGGTATGTGGCAGAACTCTCACACCCGGCCAACCCAGCGGGGCGCTCGGCGCCGGAATCACCTGGGTGTGCTGACCTGCCTGATGGCGGTCCTGTTCACGGGCGTGCTGATCGGCCGGCTGACCGACGACGCCGAGCCCGCCCGCCACGTCTACCTCGAAGAGACCGTCCCGCCCGCGGCCGCCACCGGCCACGCCACGCCCAAGGCTTCGAAGAAGGCCCGGCCGCACGCCCAGCGGATCCCCAGGGAGATCACGACCAGACCCACGCCGCGCGGCAGGACGACCCCCAAGGTCACCAAGAAGCCCGACGGGCAGATTCCCGGGTTCACCAGCGACGGCGACGGCTCCGCCGAGCTCCGCAGCGACGGCGAGGGCGTGCGCGTCATGGCGGGCATGGCGTCCAGGGTCGTCTCGCTCACCAACGCCGCCAGGGTCAGGCATGGGTGCGGGGCGCTCAGGGTCGACCGCGGGCTCACCCGCTCCGCCCGTACGCACTCGCTGGAGATGGCCCGCACCGGTCGGCTCGTGCACAACTCCCCCGACGGCGGCTCCCCGTGGGACCGCATGGAGCGCGCGGGATACCACTGGGGCGCCGCCGAGAACATCGGCGCCGGCTACACCACGCCCGACGAGGCCGTACGCGGCTGGCTGGACAGCCGCGACCACCGCAGGAACATCCTCGACTGCCGGCTGAAGGCCATCGGCGTCGGCGTCGCCGACGGCCCCAACGGCCCGTGGTGGACCCAGGACTTCGGAACCCGATGACGAACATCACGGTAATGTCGCCCCATGGTTTCCAACGGCAACGGGGAACGTGAGAGCGGATCGGGCGGCGCCCCCTACGGGATGGGGAACGCGCCCGAGGAGCCGGGCAGCGCCTTCCGCCGCCCGCGCCGCAAGGAACGCGCCGCCGGCGAGCCCCAGGAGCAGGCGCCGAAGAGCCCGCAGAGCAAGGTCGGGTGGAGTCCGTACGACGAGGGCTCGCGCTCGCGTGCCCCGTTGTGGTTCGCGATCAGCGGCGTGGCCGTGCTCGGCCTGCTCGGCGGCGGCCTGGTGCTCATGTGGAACGCCGACGACCCCGTCGCCACCGAAACCGGCAGGCCCCGCATGACCGCCGCGCCCCTGCCGTCCGCGCCTCCCGGCGAGTACGGCTTCGCCGCCAGCCGTTCCACGGACCCCGACCCGATCTCGGTGAAGGAGATCTTCGGCAGCAAGAAGAAGATCACCGTGTCGAAGCGTTCGTACGAGCGGACGATCACCAAGAAGGACAAGAAGTGCTCCGACGGCGCCCTGGGCGACGATCTCAAGAAGGCGCTCAAGTCCGGCAAGTGCACCCAGCTCGTCCGCGCCAGCTTCCGCGACAAGGCGGGCAAGGTGATCGGCACGATCGGCGTGGCCAACCTCACCAGCACCAAGGCCGCGAGCAAGGTGGCCAAGGTCGGCGACACGGAAAACTACGTCAAACCGCTGGCGGGTAAGGACAGTGTCACCAAGTTCATCGGCTCGGGCAGTGGCGGCACCAGGATCCTGACGCACGGACACTACGCGATCATGGTGTGGTTCCAGAACAAGGACGGCACAAAGCCCGACAACAAGGGCAGCAAGCAGCTCTTCGCCGCCGTGAACGACATCACCAAGGCCACGGTGTTCGAGGCGCTGGACAACCGGTCGGTCACCGGAAGCCCGCGAATCTGAAACCCGTCTTCGCGCGCGTAACGCCCCAAACGGGATGCCGGATCCTTTCGGGAACGCTCATACCGACGTAACGATCTCGTCTCTCTCGCTAGGCTCGCCCTATGCGTGGCCAGGAACCCGGGTCTGAGCACGATCGCAGGGAAGCCGACAACTCGGCCGCACCAGCGACGCCACCGCCGAGCTTCGGCCAGACCGACGGGCGAGACGTTCCACCGGCGTTCACCCCATCCGGCACCCCATCCGGCACCCCATCCGACACCACTACCGGCATCCCTTACGGCGGCGCCCCCTACGGCACCCCATCGACCGGAGCCGCTTCCGGCGAAGCGGCGGCGACCAGGGCGCGCCCCGCCATTCCCGTCTTCCAGGGCCCGCCACCCGACCTGCCGGCGCCTGACGACCGGCCGGGTGCCCAACCGTGGGAGGTGTCGGGCGACGACACCGCGCCCTACGACTGGTTCGCCGACCACACCGGCGTCGACCCCGCCGACCAGGAATGGGGCGACCATCCGCACGCCCACCAGGCGTTCCCCGGCCGCCCTTCGGCCGCGCGTGAGCTCCTCAGCGGCCCGCGGACCGCTCGCGAGCAGGCCGATCCCGCGCGCCCCGGTCACACCACGGCCCGCCGGTCCCCGGCCGAGCGCATGCAGTCCGCACACGAACAGGACGCACAGGGACGAGGTCCGCAGGCGCAGGACCCACCGGCGTGGGACGCTCCGGAGGAGACCGGCCGCTGGCCCGCCAAGCCGGTGGTGCCCAGCGCGCCGCCGTGGGAGCCGCCACCCGCGTTCACCGCCGCCGCGGCCGGCATGCCCGTGTGGCCCGCGCCCGCCGGCGACCCCCACGCCATGCCGCCGTGGCCGGCCGCCACCGGCGAGCTCGTGGCCGACCCCGACCCCGACGAGCCCGGCCCCCTGCCCGCCTCCTTCGACCCGAACGCCACCGACCCGGAGGGCTTCACCCGCCCGGCCGACGCGGGCCACCCGGAAACCGATCAGGCCGAAGTCCCCCGGCCCGGCGCCGACCGGCCAGAAGCACCCCGAGCCACCACCCCCGGCCCCGTCGAAGCGGGCGACCCGGGAACCACCCCGTCCGGCACGGCCCAGCCCGCAGGGGACGCGGACGTCGCAGAGCCGCCGGGCACCGCGAAGCCCCGGACCGGCGACGCGTCCGGCGAGCCTCCCCTTTCGGCACCGGTCGCCGCCGAACGCGACGACACCCGGCCCATCGCCCACAACGACGTCGCCCGCCCGGTCGGGCAGGAAGTCACGAAGTCCAAGAAGCCGGCCCACTACTTCGACCCGAAAGCCGCCAGGCGTGACGCCGCACGTCAGGAGAGGGCGTCCGAGCCCGGCGACCCGTCGGCGCGCGCGCCCGAACCGGGCGACGTACCCGTCTGGCCGCCCCTCCCCCCAGAAGAGGAGAAACTTCCCGATCTCCCCTTCCCCCGGGACACCTGGGGCCAGAGACAACCGGTCTCGCTCGACGCGCCCACACCACCGGTGGGCAGCCCCGCCTTCCCGGCTGGAGCGTTCAAACAACCCCCGTTCCAGGCCCCGCCCCCGCCTCCCGCGCCGCCGGGCAGGAGCAGGCGCGCCCTGCTCGTCACACTCGGCGCGCTGGCCCTGGCGGGTGTGGCCACCGGCGGGTTCTTCGCCTGGCAGGCCGTGAGCGACCCCGCGCCGACGACCGCCGCCGCCCGGCCGAGCGCGTCCGTCCAGCCGAGTTCTGAGCCGGCCGCCTCCCCACCCGCCGAGGGCGCGTCCGCGCTCGACTCCGAGCGGACCGACCCGCAGAAGTTGTCGTTGTCGGAGGCGTTCCCCGACAAGAAGGTGAGCGCGGCCGGCGCGACATTCACGCGGGTCAAGGCCGGCATCGAGACGGCCTGCGACAAGGCGGCCATGGGTGCTTTCGCCGACGCGCTCAAGGAGCAGAAGTGCAGCCGCGTGCTCAGGGCCACGTACGTCGACAGGAAACGGCGCTACGCGGTGACCACGGGCATCGCCGTACTTCCTGACAAGACCGCGGCCGAGGCCGTCGACCAGGCGAAGAACCTGTCGCGCAACGTCTGGTTCCGCCCGCTTCCCGGCGGTGAGGGCTCGGGCGGCGAGCGGGTGCACGTCGCGGGCGGCTACGCGGCGGGCCTGGTGTGGGGCCGCTACCTCGTCTTCAGCTACGCCACCCACGCCGACGGCCACACCCCGTCGGCCGGCGAGAGGACGCTGCCCAAGGTGAGCGGGGCGTTCCGCGACGAGACGTCACTCGTCCTCGAGCGCCGCGTCAACGGCGGCTGAGCCCGCCGGCGTGCGCACGCGCCGGGTGGCCGCGGCCCGCGCGGCGAGCTCCGCGTCCGGGGGGTAGCCCACCTCCTCCAGGCAGAGCCCGTGCGCGGGCGCCACGTGCACGCCCGAGTCGCGTACGGCCCTGCCGAGCACCTCACCGGGCCACTCCACCGGCCGCCGCCCGTCACCGGCGGCCAGCAGGGAGCCGACCAGCGCCCGCACCATCGAGTGGCAGAACGCGTCGGCCACGACGGTCGCCACAAGGGTGCCGTCCTGCTCGCGGACCCAGTCGAGGCGCTGCAGTTCCCTGATCGTCGTGGCCCCTTCGCGCTTCTTGCAGAACGCGGCGAAGTCGTGCTCGCCGATCAGCCGCGCGGCGGCCGCGTCGAGCGCGCCGTCGTCCAGCGGCCGGTTGTGCCAGACGACCTCGCGGCGGCGCAGCGGATCGACGCCGCCCACCGCGTCGCTCACCCGGTACGCGTACCGCCGGAAGAGAGCCGAGAACCGGGCGTCGAAGCCCTCAGAGGCCACCGAGACCCGATGAACGCGTACGTCCGGGGGCAGAACCCCGCCCAGCCGCCTGACGAGCGCAGCGAGCCGCTCATCGATGCCCAGCGGTCCCCTGTTGCCGTCCAGCTCGGCCATGGAGCCCTCCGGCACGTCCACGTGGGACACCTGGCCGCGCGCGTGCACCCCGGCGTCGGTACGGCCGGCCACGGTCAGCTGGGCGGGCTCGCCGAGGCGCAGGATCCGGCCGAGCGCCTGCTCGATCTCGCCCTGGACGGTGCGCCGCCCCGGCTGCCGTGCCCACCCGGAGAATTCGGTCCCGTCGTACGCGAGGTCGAGGCGGAGCCGTACCACGATGATTCTCCTTCGTACGAGAACGGGCCCGGACCCCCGCAGAGGGGTCCGGGCCCGTTTCAGCCGATCTGAACGATCAGGCCTCGTCCTTCTTCGCCTCGGCCTCGGCGGCCGGGGTCTCCTCGGCGGCGGCCTCGGGCGCCTCAGCCTTGGCCTCCTCAGCCTTGGCCTCCTCCGCCGGAGTCTCCTCGGCCTTCGTCTCCTCGGCGGCGGGCGCCGGGGCGGGAGCCTCGGTGCGGCGGGTGGTGACGCCGCTCATCGGCTCGGTCACCAGCTCGATGACCGCCATCGGCGCGTTGTCGCCCTTGCGCGCGCCGACCTTGGTGATGCGGGTGTAGCCGCCGGGCCGCTCGGCGAACGTCGTCGCGATCTCGGTGAAGAGGTGATGCACGACGCCCTTGTCCCTGACGACGGTCAGGACCTGGCGACGGTTGTGGATGTCGCCCTTCTTCGCCTTGGTGATCAGGCGCTCCGCCACCGGACGCAGGCGCTTGGCCTTGGTGACCGTGGTGCGGATCTTGCCGTGGCGGAACAGATCGGTGGCGAGGTTCGCCAGGATCAGCCGCTCGTGCGCCGGGCTGCCGCCAAGACGTGCACCCTTGGTGGGCTTGGGCATGTCATCTCTCCTTGTGGATTAACCCGCCCCGGCCGTATCAGGTACCGGAGTCGGGCCGGCGCCGCGGTCGCGCGGCGCCGTTACGTTCACCCGCCCGCCCGCGCCTCGCGAGGGCGGTGGCCGGTCCGCGAACCGGCCGCCGTCCACGCGGAGAACGCGCTGACGAACCGCGGGACGTTGTCAGTACTGCTCGGTCTCGACGTACGCGCTGTCGTCGTCGTCGTAGCCACCGCCGGCCACCGCGCTCGGGTCGAACCCGGGCGGGGAGTCCTTGAGCGCCAGCGACATCTCGTGCAGCTTCTGCTTGACCTCTTCGATCGACTTGGCGCCGAAGTTCCTTATGTCGAGCAGGTCCTGCTCGCTGCGCGCGACGAGCTCGCCCACGGTGTGGATGCCCTCGCGCTTGAGGCAGTTGTAGGAACGGACCGTGAGGTTGAGCTCCTCGATGGGCAGCGCCAGGTCGGCGGCCAGAGCGGCGTCGGTCGGCGACGGGCCGATGTCGATGCCCTCGGCCTCGACGTTGAGCTCGCGGGCCAGGCCGAAGAGCTCGACGAGGGTCTTGCCGGCGGAGGCCACCGCGTCGCGGGGCTTCATCGCGGGCTTGGTCTCGACGTCGAGGATGAGGCGGTCGAAGTCGGTACGCTGCTCGACTCGGGTGGCCTCGACCTTGTAGGTGACCTTGAGCACCGGGGAGTAGATCGAGTCGATCGGAATGCGACCGATCTCCTGGCCCGGCTGCTTGTTCTGGGCGGCGGAGACGTAGCCGCGACCGCGCTCGACGGTCAGCTCCATCTCCAGCTTCGCCTTGCCGTTGAGCGTGGCGATGCGCAGCTCGGGGTTGTGCACCTCGACACCGGCGGGCGGCGCGATGTCGGCGGCGGTGACCTCACCCGGGCCCTGCTTGCGCAGGTACATCACGACCGGCTCGTCGTGCTCGGAGGAGACGACCAGTTCCTTGAGGTTGAGGATGATGTCGGTGACGTCTTCCTTGACCCCGGGAACGGTCGAGAACTCGTGCAGCACGCCCTCGATGCGAATGCTCGTCACGGCCGCGCCCGGAATGGACGACAGCAGCGTGCGGCGCACGGAGTTGCCGATGGTGTAGCCGAAACCCGGCTCCAGCGGCTCGATGACGAATCGGGACCGGGTGTCGTCGATCGACTCTTCGAGAAGAGTCGGGCGCTGAGCGATCAGCATGTGTGGGTTCTCCCCTTTTTCGTGTGACGCCCGCTATATGACGCCACTCCGATGAACAGCCTAGCCCGGGTACGCGCCGCCGCGAGCAGCTCGCGACGGCAGCGAAACGTATCCGGGCCGGGCAGGCGAGTGACTACTTCGAGTAGTACTCGACGATCAGCTGCTCCTGGACCTGGGTGTCGATCTGCTGGCGAACCGGCAGCTGGTGAACCAGGACGCGGAGCTTGTCGGGCACGACGCCGAGCCACGCGGGAATCGTGCGCTCGCCGGCGGTGGCGCGGGCCACCTCGTAGGGCAGCAGGTTGCGCTTGGTCTCGCGGACCTCGATGATGTCGTGCTCGCGAACGCGGTAGGACGGGATGTCGACCTTCTTGCCGTTCACCATGATGTGGCCGTGGCGCACCTGCTGGCGTGCGGCGTCACGCGACTGGGCGAAGCCGGCGCGGTAGACGACGTTGTCGAGGCGGCTCTCCAGGATCTGGAGCAGCACCTCACCCGACTTGCCGCTCTTGCGGGCGGCTTCCTCGTAGTAGTTGTGGAACTGCTTCTCGAGGACGCCGTAGATGCGGCGGGTCTTCTGCTTCTCGCGAAGCTGAAGCTGGTACTCGGTGTCCTTCGGACGGCCTCGGCCGTGCTCACCCGGCGGGTAAGGACGGATCTCGATGGGGCACTTGGCGGACTCGCACTTGCTGCCCTTGAGGAAGAGCTTGGTCTTCTCGCGACGGCAGAGCTTGCAGTCCGCGCCCGTGTAACGAGCCATTTCTCTATATCTCCTGGGATGTCAGACGCGGCGGCGCTTCGGCGGACGGCAACCGTTGTGCGGGACCGGCGTCACGTCCTGGATCGAGCCCACCTCGAGGCCGGTGGCCTGCAGCGAGCGGATCGCGGTCTCGCGGCCGGAGCCGGGACCCTTGACGAAGACGTCGACCTTGCGCATGCCGTGCTCCATGGCGCGGCGAGCGGCGTTTTCCGCGGCCATCTGCGCGGCGAACGGGGTGGACTTCCGGGAGCCCTTGAAACCCACGTGGCCGGCGCTGGCCCAGGAGATCACGTTGCCCAGCGGGTCGGTGATCGAGACGATCGTGTTGTTGAACGTGCTCTTGATGTGGGCGTGCCCGTGAGCGACGTTCTTCTTTTCCTTGCGGCGCACCTTCTTCGGCGCACCCTGGCGGCTCTTAGGAGGCATTGTTTGCCATAACTCCTGAGGTCTTCGGTCCCGCGGCTGCGAGGACTACTTCTTACCGGGCTTCTTCTTGCCGGCGACGGTCTTCTTCTTGCCCTTACGGGTGCGCGCGTTGGTCTGCGTGCGCTGACCGTGGACCGGCAGGCCCTTGCGGTGCCGGATGCCCTGGTAGCAACCGATTTCGATCTTGCGCCGGATGTCGGCCTGGACCTCGCGGCGCAGGTCACCCTCGATCTTGTAGTTCGCCTCGATGTAGTCACGCATCGGGACGAGCTCGGTGTCGGAGAGCTGGTGGACGCGGAGGTCGCCGCTGACCCCGGTCGCCTGGAGAATCTCCTGGGCGCGGGTGCGGCCGATTCCGTAAATGTAGGTGAGAGCGATCTCCAGCCGCTTGTCGCGGGGGAGGTCGACGCCAACCAGGCGAGCCATGGCGGGCATTCTCCTTCTTCTGTGGCGGAGGTCTTGCGCCTCACTGCCCCTCCCCAATGCCCGGGGTGAGGGCCCCGGCCTCCGACCGGGGGTCTCCCGAGTGGTTCGAACCTTTCGCGAAAGGCCCGCCTGCCCGGGTGTGACACGCGATTACTGACTCAGGCTTCTCATGCGTCGAGCCCGCTCCCTGACGGGGCGGACTCGGAGAAGCCTTGCGGCGACTAGCCCTGGCGCTGCTTGTGGCGCAGGTTGTCGCAGATCACCATGACGCGACCGTGCCGGCGGATCACCTTGCACTTGTCGCAGATCTTTTTGACGCTCGGCTTTACCTTCATTGTCCTTTGTGTTCCTCAGACGTCTTACTTGTATCGGTAGACGATCCGCCCACGAGTCAGGTCGTAGGGGCTCAGTTCAACAACAACCCGGTCGTCCGGAAGGATCCGGATGTAGTGCATCCGCATCCGTCCGCTGATGTGGGCCAGGACCTTATGGCCGTTGTCGAGCTGCACCCGGAACATGGCGTTCGGGAGCGACTCGACCACAGTGCCCTCGATCTCGATGGCGCCGTCTTTCTTGGCCAAAATTCCTCGCGTTTCACTGATCGATCGTCTGAGGCTCCGGTTCACTAAGCAGCCGCGACCTCACGCTTCGAAGAGAGCGGCGATCGGCAAAGACCGCCGACGCATGTAGGTCATAGTGAGCCGACTAAGGAGTGTACGACACCTGAGCCTAGAACGCGAAATGCGTGCCAGGTGTCCTGACACAACCACGTGTCAGTGTACCCCACGTTTGCCGCGCCCCAGCCCGCCAGACCGGAGCCGCACGCCCAGCACGCGAACGGTTTGGAGCAGGCCCACCCGAACGGGTAGGGGAAGGGCCGGAGACTCGGCGCCTCCGGCCCGTCAACATCCCCCACCCGTCAGCGAGTGCTACGGGTCTTGCGCCAGTGGAAGCCGCCGGGCAGGTTGACCGAGACCGTACGGCGTCCGTCGGCCGTGCGGGTCACCCGGAACAGCCGGTTGCCCCAGCTGTGCCCCACCCCGCGGCGGGACAGGTTCAGCCGGAACGGCCCGAACTTGATCGACTTTCGATAGCTCCATCCCATGTCGCTTGCCTCCAAAGTGCGGGAGGCCTTCCAGCTACCCAATAGAAAGCGACATATCGGGTTTGGTAACAGTCTGTTTGCTCTTTCAGAGGTAGAGGCAGAAGGGATGCCCGTCCGGATCCAGCATCACGCGCACGTCCCCCTGCGGTTGGTACGCCGCCTCGACCGCCCCGCAGGCCAGCGCCCACTCCACGGCCGCGGACAGGTCGTCGACCTTGATGTCGAGGTGCTGCGAGGCGTTCTGGGCGCCAGGCTCGCTCGGCCACACCGGGCGGACGTAGGAGCGCTCGTACTCGAAACCCACCCCCGGGCCGCTCCCGCCCGCCGGCGGCTGGAGCAGCAGCCAGGCCGCATGCTCGGGCTCGTCGGGGCCGGGCCCCTCCTCCTCGACCACCTCGTAGCCGAGCAGCCGGGCGTAGAAGCGGGCGAGCTCGCGCGGCTGCGACGTGCCCACGGTCACGGAGGTCAACTGAAGGCGAGGCGGCATATCAGGCTTTCCTTACGGTTGAGGCGACCCGCCGCATCGTACTTCCCGGCGCCCCCGGTCCACCACGCCCGATCTCGCCGCTGCGCCCTATTCCGTCTTGGGTTTGGAGGCGCCGAAGATGGTGCTCATGAGCAGGACCACTCCCCACGGGCCCATGACCCACAGCGGCCACGGATAGACCAGATCGCTCGAGGTGATGCTCACGATCAGCCAGATCACCCAGTTGATGCCGCTGGCCACGGCCCACGTCTGCCAGGCCGCCACCAGGCCGGCGTGCGCGCCCTTCTTGACGGACTTGGATTCGACCTTGGCCGGGAGGTTACGCAGGTCGACGTCGGGCAGGTCGGAGGTCAGCCGCGCGAGCTCGCCGTACGTCTTGGTCTGGTAGAGCTGCTCGAGCCGCTCGTTGAACTCGTCCATCGTGAGGCGGCCCTGCGCCGTGTGCTCGCGCAGGACGGCGGCCACCCGGTCGCGGTCGGCGTCGGACGCTCGCATCTCGGGGCTCTTCGCCATCCCACCACTCCCGGTCAGAATCCCAGCTGGGTAAGGCGCTCCTTGCCCCCATCCAGGGCGGTAAGCACCCAAGGACCATTATGTGTCACCGCGACGCTGTGTTCGAAGTGTGCGGACTGCTTACCGTCGACGGTCACCACGGTCCAGTCGTCGGCCAGGACGCGGGTGCGGTCGGTCCCAAGGTTGACCATGGGCTCGATGGCCAGGCACATGCCCTCTTCGAGCGCCGGGCCCCGGCCGGGCTTGCCGTGGTTGGCGATCCACGGGTCCATGTGCATCTCGGTGCCGATGCCGTGGCCGCCGTACTCCTGAGGGATGCCGTAGCGGCCCTGCGACCTGACGTACCGCTCGACCTCGTAGCCGATGTCCGACAGGTGGCGGCCGACGGTCAGCGCGCCGATGCCGCGCCACATGGCCTCCTCCGTGACGCGCATCAGCTCCGTCAGCTTGGGGTCGACCTCGCCGATCGGCACCGTCACTGCCGAGTCGCCGTGCCAGCCCTCGAGGATCGCGCCGCAGTCGATCGAGATGACGTCACCCTCGCGTAGCTTGCGGGCGTTCGTCGGGATGCCGTGGACCACTTCCTCGTTGACCGACGCGCAGATCGTCGCGGGGAAACCCTGGTATCCCTTGAACGACGGGATCGCGCCCTCGTCCCTGATCGCCTTCTCGGCGATCACGTCGAGGTCCAGGGGTGTCATGCCGGGCTCGACAGAGCGTCTGAGCAGGTCGAGCGTGCGACCCACCACCAGGCCCGCCGCCCGCATCTTCTCGAGCTGCTCGGCCGACTTGATCTGGATTCCGTGGCGGTTGCGCTTGAACATGTACTGCCCCCCTGGGTCTCAACGGGCCACCTGGGAGCCCAATTCCCCCACAATAGCCGCGAGGTGGCACGGAATCCCGTGCCACCTCGCCCAAATCGGTTGATAGTGGAACTCAGCCCATATAGGGCCTGATCGCGTCCATGGCCCGCTGCGTGACCTCTTCGACCGGGCCCGTGGCGTCCACACCGATCAGGATGTCCTCGTCCGCGTAGTAGGAGACCAGCGGCGCCGTCTGCTCCTGGTAGACCTCCAGGCGGTGCCTGACGGTCTCCTCTTTGTCATCGTCACGCTGGAACAACGCGCCCCCGCACGCGTCGCACTTGTCGTCTTTCTTGTCGTCGAACTCGACATGCCAGATGCGACCGCACTGGCTGCAGGTGCGCCGGCCGGCCAGCCGCCTGACCACCTCGTCGTCGTCCACGACGAGCTCCAGAACCAGGTCGAGCGCCTGGCCCCAGTCTTTGAGCATGTCGCGCAGGATCTCGGCCTGCGCGACGTTCCTCGGAAACCCGTCGAGCAAGAAGCCGTCCTGCGCGTCGTCCTCGGACAGCCGGTCACGCACCATCGCGATGGTGACCTCGTCGGGCACCAGGTCCCCGCGGTCCATGTAGGTCTTGGCCAGCTTGCCGAGGTCCGTGCCCCCCGAGACGTTGGCACGGAAGATGTCACCTGTCGAGATCTTCGGGATGGACAGGTTGGATGCGATGTACTGGGCCTGTGTCCCCTTACCCGCTCCGGGGGGCCCGACCAGGACGAGACGCACTACCTCAGGAAACCTTCGTAGTTACGCTGCTGCAGCTGGCTCTCGATCTGCTTCACCGTGTCAAGGCCGACGCCTACCATGATCAGAATGCTCGTCCCTCCGAACGGGAAGTTCTGGCTCGCACCGGCGATCGCCAGCGCGACGATCGGGACCATGGAGATCAGACCCAGATAGAGCGCGCCGGGCGCGGTCAGACGGGTGAGCACGAAGTTCAGGTATTCAGCCGTCGGACGGCCGGGGCGGATGCCCGGAATGAAACCACCGTACTTCTTCATGTTGTCGGCGACTTCAGTGGGGTTGAACGTGATGGACACGTAGAAGTAGGTGAAGAAAACGATCAACAGGAAGAACGTGGCCATGTAGATCGGCGTGTCGCCCGTCGCGAGGTTCTGCGAGATCCACTGGATGACCACGTTGTCGCTGGTCTGGAACAGCGACGTGAGCAGCTGCGGCAGATAGAGCAGCGAGGACGCGAAGATGACCGGGATGATGCCGGCCTGGTTGACCTTGAGCGGGATGTAGGTGGACGTGCCGCCGTACATCCTGCGGCCGACCATCCGCTTGGCGTACTGGACCGGGATGCGCCGCTGCCCCTGCTCGACGAAGACCACCGCGGCGATCATGAAGACGCCGACCACCATGACGACCGCGAAGGTGAACTTGTTGGCCTGGAAGATGTTGGCGAGCTCGGAGGGGAAGACCGCCACGATCTGGGTGAAGATCAGGATGGACATGCCGTTGCCGACGCCGCGGTCGGTGATGAGCTCACCGAGCCACATGATCACGGACGTGCCGGCGGTCATGATCACGACCATCGTGACGATGCCGAAGATGTTGTCCGGGTCGAGCAGGACGTCCTGCTGACAGTTGGGGAACAACTGGCCGGTGCGCGCCAGCGCGATGAAGGCGGTCGACTGCAGGACGGCGAGCCCGATGGTCAGATAACGCGTGTACTGCGTGATCTTCGTCTGACCGGCCTGGCCTTCCTTCTTCAGCGCCTCGAGGCGCGGGATCACCACGACGAGCAGCTGCAGAATGATGCTCGCGGTGATATAAGGCATGATGCCCAGCGCGAACACCGACAACTTCAGGAGCGCGCCGCCGCTGAACAGCTGCACCATCCCGTAGATGTTGCCGGTTTCTCCACTGCGCGCCTGGTCGAAACAGGCGGCGAGGTTCTCGACGTGGACTCCCGGAGTCGGAAGAACCGAGCCGAGACGGAACAGCGCGATGATGCCCAGGGTGAAGAGCAACTTCTTGCGCAGGTCCGGTGTCCGGAACGCCCGGGTAAACGCGGTCAGCACGGTCCCTCCTGCGCGCCTTTACGGCGGTGTGAGTATGCGATGGTGCGGGGATCTGCCATCTGAAAGTCTCAGGTCAAACGAGCCGGACAGAATCCTGCCGTCTGGCGAACTCTAACGCACTACGGGCGTGGGGGCCCATTGTCAAAGCCCCCACGCCACGTAATAGCTCTTACAGCTCGGTAACGGAACCACCGGCTGCGGCGATCTTCTCCTTCGCGGACGACGAGAAGGCGTGGGCCTGCACGTTGACCGCGACCGAGATCTCGCCGGTGCCGAGCACCTTCACCAGCTGGTTCTTGCGAACGGCGCCCTTGGCGACCAGCGCCTCGACGGTGACCTCGCCACCCTCGGGGAACAGCTCGCCGAGCCGGTCCAGGTTGACGACCTGGTAGGTCGTCTTGAACAGCGCGTTGGAGAAGCCCTTGAGCTTCGGCAGACGCCGCTGCAGCGGCACCTGGCCACCCTCGAAACCGAGGGGGACCGTCGTGCGGGCGTGGCTGCCCTTGGTGCCCCGACCGGCCGTCTTGCCCTTGGACGCCTCGCCGCGGCCCTTGCGGGTCTTGGCCTTGTTGGCACCAGGGGCAGGACGCAGGTCGTGGATCTTGAGCGGAGCAGCGTTGTTGGAGCTGTCAGTCACGTCAATCGACCTCTTCCACCTCGACGAGGTGCGTCACCACGGAGACCATCCCGCGAATCTCGGGGCGGTCCTCCTTGACGACGACGTCGCCGATTCGCTTCAGGCCAAGCGAACGCAGCGAGTCACGCTGGTTCTGCTTGCCACCGATCTTCGAGCGAACCTGAGTGATCTTCAGGCGTGCCACGACTAGCTCACCGCCTTGGCGGCCGCGGCCTCGGCAAGGCCCTCACGCTGCGCCTTGAGCATGCGGGCCGGGGCCACGTCCTCGATCGGCAGGCCACGGCGGGCGGCGATCTCCTCGGGCCGCGAGAGGCCCTTCAGAGCCGCCACGGTGGCGTGCACGATGTTGATCGGGTTGTCCGAGCCGAGCGACTTGGACAGCACGTCGTGGATGCCGGCGCACTCCAGGACCGCACGCACCGGGCCACCGGCGATGACGCCGGTACCGGCCGAGGCCGGACGGAGGAAGACGACGCCCGCCGCCTCCTCGCCCTGCACGGTGTGCGGGATGGTGCCCTGGATCCGAGGCACCTTGAAGAAGTGCTTCTTCGCCTCTTCGACACCCTTGGCGATGGCCGCGGGCACTTCCTTGGCCTTGCCGTAGCCGACGCCGACCATGCCGTTGCCGTCGCCGACGACGACGAGGGCGGTGAAGCTGAAGCGACGACCACCCTTCACGACCTTGGCCACTCGGTTGATCTTCACTACGCGCTCGATGTACGAGACGCCCTTGTCGGCGGCGCCACCGCGGCGATCGTCACGACGGTCCCGCCGCTCGCCACCGGTGCCGCCACCGCGACGCGGAGCTGCAGCCATCAGTGGTTCCTCATCTCAGTTGCCATTAGTTGCGATCCCCGGGCCCTCATCAGAACTCGAGCCCGCTCTCGCGCGCGCTGTCGGCCAGCGCCGCGATCCGACCCGCATACCGGTTGCCACCGCGGTCGAAGACGACCTTGGTGATCCCGGCGTCCTTGGCCCGCTGAGCGAGGAGCTCGCCGACCTTCTTGGCCTTCTCGGTCTTGTCCGCCTCCAGCGAGCGCAGCGAGGCGTCCATGGTGGACGCGCTCACCAGCGTGTGGCCGACGGTGTCGTCCACGATCTGGACGAACATGTGACGGGTCGAGCGGTTGACGACCAGGCGCGGACGCTCGCTCGTGCCGACGACGTATTTGCGGACGCGGCGGTGACGGCGGGCCCGCGAGACCGTGCGGGCAGCCGTGTGCTTGCTGAACGCAGTCTTCGGAGCCATGCCTACTTACCAGCCTTTCCGACCTTGCGGCGGATCTGTTCGCCCTGGTAACGCACGCCCTTGCCCTTGTACGGGTCAGGCTTGCGCAACTTGCGGATGTTGGCCGCGACCTCGCCCACCTTCTGCTTGTCGATGCCGTCCACGTGGAACAGGGTCGGCTTCTCGACGCGGAAGGAGACGCCATCGGGGGCGTCGACGATGACCGGGTGACTGAAGCCCAGGGAGAACTCCAGTTGCGTCGGGCCCTTGGCCTGGACGCGGTAACCGACCCCGACGATCTCAAGGCTCTTGGAGTAGCCCTGGGTGACGCCCTGCACCATGTTGGCGATGAGCGTCCTGGACAGGCCGTGCAGCGCACGGACCTTGTTCTCGTCACTGGGCCGGGAGACGGCGATGCTGCCGTCCTCGTCACGAGCGACCGCGATGGGCTCGGCGACCGTGTGAGTGAGCGTGCCCTTCGGGCCCTTGACCTGGACATCCTGGCCGTCGATCGTGATGTCTACGCCACTCGGCACAGGGATGGGCAGCCGTCCGATTCGCGACATGCTGTGTTCCTCCCCTCTACCAGACGTAGGCGAGGACTTCCCCGCCCACACCACGCTTGCCGGCCTGCTTGTCGGTCATGAGCCCGGCGGACGTCGAAATGATCGCGACGCCCAGCCCGCCCAGGACCCGAGGCAGGTTGTCCTTCTTCGCATAAACCCGCAGACCGGGCTTGGAAACCCGGCGCAGGCCCGCGAGCGACCGCTCACGGGTAGGCCCGAACTTGAGCTCCACCACGAGGTTCTTGCCAACCTTGGCGTCTTCGACGGTCCAAGCCTGGATGTAACCCTCCTGCTGGAGGATCTCGGCGATGTGCGCCTTGATCTTCGAGTACGGCATCGCCACGCTCTCGTGGTACGCCGAATTCGCGTTGCGCAGACGTGTGAGCATGTCTGCGATCGGGTCGGTCATCGTCATGGCCAGTGGCCTTCCTCGCCGCGGTTTCCAGTCGGCCAAGCAGCACCCGTGACCGGGGCTCTCTGCCGGTGGACCTTCGGCGTGGTCATGGACGTTCCCGTGAGGGAACATCCTGGTCTTCTTCGGAAATATGGGAAGCGGGTGGTCACCCGCGGGCGGCACGAAGGCCGCCCACAGGTTATCCGACGGAAAAACCGCTCGTCGGGACTACCAGCTCGACTTGGTGATGCCGGGCAGCTCGCCCCGGTGCGCCATCTCGCGGAAGCACACGCGGCACAGCCCGAACTTGCGGTAGACGGCGCGCGGCCGGCCACAGCGCGAGCAACGAGTGTACGCCCGGACCTGGAACTTCGGCTTGCGCCCTGCCTTGGCGATCAGCGACTTCTTCGCCATGATCAGGCCTCCTTGAAGGGGAACCCGAGGAGCTTCAGCAGCGCCCGGCCCTGGTCGTCGTTCTTCGCGGTGGTCACGATCGTGATGTCCATGCCCCGCGGCCGGTCGACCTTGTCCTGGTCGACCTCGTGGAACATGACCTGCTCGGTCAGACCGAACGTGTAGTTGCCGTTGCCGTCGAACTGCTTCGGCGACAGGCCGCGGAAGTCCCTGATGCGCGGGAGCGCGAGGGACAGCAGCCGGTCGAGGAACTCCCACATGCGGTCGCCGCGCAGCGTGACGTGCGCGCCGATCGGCATGCCCTCGCGCAGCTTGAACTGCGCGATCGACTTGCGCGCCCGGACGACGGCCGGCTTCTGGCCGGTGATCACGGTGAGGTCGCGGACGGCGCCTTCGATGAGCTTGGAGTCACGAGCCGCCTCGCCGACACCCATGTTGACCTTGATCTTGGTCAGGCCCGGGATCTGCATGACGTTCTCGATGCCGAACTGCTCGCGAAGCTGGGCCGCGATCTCCTCGCGGTACTTCGTCTTCAGCCGTGGCGTCGGGCGCTCTGTCTCAGTGGTCGTGGCAGTCATCAGCTGTCCTCACCCGTCTCGTCGGCCTTGGCCTCGGACTTCTCCTCGGCGGGCTTCTTGTCGGCGGGCTTGTCGTCCTTGAGCTTCTTCACGTTGCTCACGTGGATGGAAGCCTCCATGGTCTGCACGCCGCCGGTCTTGGCGCCGCGCGGGCCCTGGTGCGTCTCCTTGGTGTGCTTCTTGATCATGTTGACGCCCTCGACCACCACGCGGTCCTCGCGCGGGAAGGTGGCGATGACATGACCCTTGGCACCCTTGT
The DNA here is from genome assembly GCF_039871615.1 of Nonomuraea sp. B10E15. Taxonomy (NCBI): domain Bacteria; kingdom Bacillati; phylum Actinomycetota; class Actinomycetes; order Streptosporangiales; family Streptosporangiaceae; genus Nonomuraea; species Nonomuraea sp. B10E15. The sequence goes on along the minus strand of NZ_JBDPMB010000010.1, from coordinate 15,704 downwards.
CCTTGCCGGCGATGACCTGGACCAGGTCACCCTTCTTCACATGCAGCTTCGGCATTACAGCACCTCCGGGGCGAGCGAGATGATGCGCATGAACTTCTTGTCGCGCAGCTCGCGGCCGACCGGGCCGAAGATACGGGTGCCGCGAGGGTCGCCGCTCTCCCTGATGATGACGGCGGCGTTCTCGTCGAACCGGATGTAGGAGCCGTCGGGCCGGCGGCGCTCCTTGACCGTGCGGACGATGACGGCCCGGACCACGTCGCCCTTCTTGACGCCCGTGCTGCCGGGCAGCGCGTCCTTGACAGTGGCGACGATGACGTCGCCGATACCGGCGTAGCGTCGGCCCGAGCCACCGAGAACACGGATGCAGAGGATCTCCTTGGCACCCGTGTTGTCGGCGACCTTGAGCCGCGACTCCTGCTGGATCACTTTCACTCCTGTTAGTCGCGCCGGTTCTCACGCGGGGGCGCTGCCCCCGCGACCCCCAGATGGCGCTTCGCACGCTTCCATGAAAGTCGCGGGAGAAATCCCGTGACCACCGGATCGTGCTTCGCACGCCCATCACGAGGCCGCGGAAGCGAGCTTCCGCGCGAGCCTGGCGGAACCTGCTGTTGTCTTGTTCCCCCGGCCACAACCCTCCGTGGAGGGCCGCACCGCAGGCGACGCGAGGCCTGGCGGCCCCGCGTCCTTGGACGCCGTCATGGGGGCTACGAGAGCCCCCACGAGGCGCGGTATATCCGAGAAGGAGCGTTACTTCGCCTTCTCGAGGATCTCCACGACCCTCCACCGCTTGGTGGCGGAGAGGGGGCGGGTCTCCATGAGCAGCACGCGGTCGCCCACGCCACAGGCGTTGGCCTCGTCGTGTGCCTTGTACTTCGTCGTACGGCGGATGACCTTGCCGTACAGGCGGTGCTTGACGCGGTCCTCGACGGCGACGACGACGGTCTTGTCCATCTTGTCGCTGACGACGAGGCCTTCACGGACCTTGCGGAAGTTCCGCGCGTCCTTCGTCTCCGTGGTCTCAGTGGTCTCGGTCTCAGCCATCGCTCGTCTCCTTCTCGACCGTGACGATGCCGAGCTCGCGCTCGCGCATCACGGTGTAGATACGGGCGATCTCGCGGCGGACGGCACGCAGCCGCCCGTGGCTCTCCAACTGACCGGTAGCCGACTGGAAACGAAGGTTGAACAGCTCTTCCTTCGCCTCCTTCAGCTTCTGGACGAGGGTCTCCTCGTCCTCGAGCCGCAGCTCTCCGGCGGTCAGGCCCTTAGCCATCACGCCTCACCCACTTCACGCTTAACGATCTTGCACTTCATAGGCAGTTTGTGGATCGCACGCTGAAGCGCCTCGCGAGCGACCGACTCCGTCACGCCCGACAGCTCGAACATCACGCGTCCGGGCTTGACGTTGGCCACCCACCACTCCGGCGAGCCCTTACCGGAACCCATGCGGGTCTCGGCCGGCTTCTTCGTGAGCGGACGGTCGGGGTAGATGTTGATCCACACCTTGCCGCCACGACGGATGTGACGGGTCATGGCGATACGGGCGGACTCGATCTGGCGGTTGGTCACGTAGGAGTGCTCAATCGCCTGGATGCCGAACTCGCCGAACACGACCCTCGTGCCGCCCTTGGCGGCGCCGCTACGGTCGGGCCGGTGCTGCTTGCGGTGCTTGACCCTGCGCGGGATCAGCATGGTCAGCTCCCTTCAGCACCCGGCTGCGCAGCCGGGCCGGTCTCGGGAGTCCCCTGGGCGGGTGCCGCCTGGGACTCGGTGCGGGGGGCGCGGTCACGGTCGCCACGACCACCGCCACGGCGCGGACGGTCACCGCCACCACGGCGCGGACGGTCGCCGCCACCACGACGGTCGTCACGGTCACGACGCTGGCCGGCACGAGCGCCGGCGGCGGCCGCCTCGCGCTCGGCGCGGCTCGTCGGAGCCTCACCCTTGTAGATCCAGACCTTCACGCCGATGCGGCCGAAGGTCGTACGGGCCTCGTAGAAGCCGTAGTCGATGTCCGCGCGGAGGGTGTGCAGGGGCACGCGGCCCTCGCGGTAGAACTCCGACCGCGACATCTCGGCGCCGCCCAGACGACCGGAGCACTGGACACGGATGCCCTTGGCGCCGGACTTCATGGCCGACTGCATCGCCTTGCGCATGGCACGGCGGAACGAGACACGGCTCGACAACTGCTCGGCGACGCCCTGCGCGACGAGCTGGGCGTCGATCTCCGGGTTCTTGACCTCGAGAATGTTGAGCTGGACCTGCTTCTTGGTCAGCTTCTCCAGGTCGCCGCGGATGCGGTCCGCCTCGGCTCCGCGCCGGCCGATCACGATGCCGGGCCGCGCGGTGTGGATGTCCACCTGCACGCGGTCGGTGGTGCGCTCGATCTCCACCTTGGAGATGCCGGCCCGCTCCATGCCCTTCTGCAGCATGCGGCGGATCGACACGTCCTCGGCGACGTACGACTTGTACAGCTTGTCGGCGTACCACCGGCTCTTGAAGTCGGTCGTGATGCCGAGGCGGAACCCGTGCGGGTTAACCTTCTGGCCCACTATCGGGTCCTTCCCTTCGGCTCGCGGGACTCCACGATCACGGTGATGTGGCTCGTCCGCTTGTTGATCCGATAGGCACGACCCTGTGCGCGCGGACGGAACCGCTTCAGCGTCGGGCCCTCGTCGACCCACGCGCGGCTCACGACGAGCGTGCTCGGGTCGAGATCGAAGTTGTGCTCAGCGTTGGCCATGGCGCTGCTGAGCACCTTGAAGATCGGCTCGCTCGCCGACTGGGGAGCGAACTGCAGCACGGCCTGCGCCTCCGAAGCGGGCAGCCCGCGAATAAGGTCCACCACGCGGCGGGCCTTGAGGGGCGTGACACGGACGAACCGCGCCTGAGCCCTGGCTTCCATCGCTTTCTCCTACTTCCGGGACGCTTACCGCCGACTGCGGCGGTCTTCCTTGACGTGGCTGCGGAACGTACGCGTGGGAGCGAACTCTCCGAGCTTGTGACCGATCATCGACTCGGTGATGAACACCGGGACGTGCTTGCGGCCGTCGTGTACGGCGATCGTGTGCCCGAGCATGTCGGGAACGATCATGGAGCGCCGCGACCACGTCTTGATGACGTTCTTGCTGCCCTTCTCGTTCTGGGCGTCCACCTTCTTCTGAAGGTGGTCGTCCACGAAGGGACCCTTCTTAAGGCTACGTGGCATTTCGGCTGCTCCTACCGCTTCTTCCTCTTGCTCCGCCGACGGATGATCAGCCGGTCGCTGGCCTTGTTGGCCTGGCGGGTGCGGCCCTCGGGCTTGCCCTTCGGGTTCACCGGGTGGCGACCACCGGAGGTCTTGCCCTCACCACCACCGTGCGGGTGGTCGACCGGGTTCATGGCGACACCGCGAACGGTGGGGCGCTTGCCCTTCCACCGCATACGGCCGGCCTTGCCCCAGTTGATGTTGGCCTGCTCGGCGTTGCCCACCTGACCCACCGAGGCCCGGCAGCGCACGTCGACCATGCGCATCTCACCGGACGGCATACGCAGCGTGGCGTACTGGCCCTCCTTGGCGAGCAGCTGGATCTGGGCGCCCGCGGAACGGCCCAGCTTGGCGCCACCGCCCGGGCGGAGCTCCACCGCGTGGATGAAGGTACCGGTCGGGATGTTGCGCAGCGGCAGGCAGTTGCCCGGCTTGATGTCGGCCGAGGGCCCGTTCTCGATGCGGTCGCCCTGCTTGAGGCCGGTCGGCGCGATGATGTAGCGCTTCTCGCCGTCGGCGTAGTGGAGCAGAGCGATATTGGCGGTGCGGTTGGGGTCGTACTCGATGTGAGCGACCTTGGCCGGAATGCCGTCCTTGTCATGCCTACGGAAGTCGATGATCCGGTAGGCGCGCTTGTGACCGCCGCCCTGGTGGCGAGCGGTGACCCGGCCGTGTACGTTGCGGCCGCCCTTACTGTGAAGGGGCGCAAGCAACGACTTCTCGGGCGTGCTGCGGGTGATCTCGGAGAAGTCCGAGACACTCGACCCGCGGCGACCCGGGGTCGTCGGCTTGTACTTACGGATGCCCATCTTTTTCGTTCATCCTTCGTCGGAATCCAGAATCCAGAGGATTCTGGATCATTCAATCGTGCAAAGCCCCCAAAGACTTTGTCGCCCGAAGGCGACACGGGGGGAATGCGGGGGGCGAAGCCCCCCGCAGGTCAGCCGATCTGACCGAAGATGTCGATCCGATCGCCTTCGACCAGGCTCACGATCGCGCGCTTGGTGTCGGGACGCTTGCCGTAACCGGTGCGGGTGCGCTTGCGCTTGCCCTGCCGGTTGATGGTGTTCACGCTGGTGACCTTGACCCCGAAGATCTGCTCAACAGCGATCTTGACCTGAGTCTTGTTCGCGGTCTTCTTCACCAGGAACGTGTACTTGTTGTTCTCGTCGATCAGGCCGTAGCTCTTCTCAGAGACCACCGGCTTGATGATGATGTCGCGCGGGTCGGCGATCTTCTCCATCAGGCGTCTTCCTTCCCGCCACTCAGCCGCGCCACGACCTGGTCGTACGCCTCCTGGGTGAAGACCACGTCGTCGTGCACGAGCACGTCGTAGGTGTTGAGCTGCCCGGCGTCCAGCAGGTGGACCTCAGGAGCGTTGCGCAGGCTCAGCCAGGTCAGCTCGTCGTTCTCGTCGACCACGACGAGGACGCGGGGAGCCTGGGTGATCTTGCGCAGGGCGTCCAGGGCGGCCTTGGTCTTGGGCGTCTCGCCCGAGACCAGCGAGCTGACCACGTGGACGCGGCCACCGCCGGCCCGGTCGGACAGGGCGCCACGCAGCGCGGCGGCCTTCATCTTCTTGGGCGTGCGCTGCGAGTAGTCGCGCGGCACCGGCCCGTGGACGATGCCACCGCCGGCGAACTGCGGAGCGCGGGTCGAACCCTGGCGGGCCCGGCCGGTGCCCTTCTGGCGGTACGGCTTCTTGCCGCCGCCGGAGACCTCGCCACGGGTCTTGGCCTTGTGGGTGCCCTGCCGGCGAGCGGCGAGCTGGGCCACGACCACCTGGTGGATCAGCGGAACGTTGACCTTGGCGCCGAAGATGTCTTCGGGCAGGTCGACCGTGCCGGTCTTGGCACCGCTGGCGTCGAGGACGTCAATGCTTGTCACTTCGCAGCCCCCTTCTTGGCAGCGGTGCGGACGAGGACGAGGCTTCCGTTGGCGCCGGGAATCGCACCCTTGATCAGGATGAGACCCTTCTCGGCGTCCACGGAGTGAACCTTCAAACTCTGCACAGTGGTGCGGACGTTACCCATCCGGCCAGCCATGCGCAGACCCTTGAAAACGCGGCCCGGGGTGGCGCAGCCACCGATGGAACCCGGCGAACGGTGCTTGCGCTGCGTACCGTGCGACGCGCCCAGACCACCGAAGCCGTGCCGCTTCATGACACCCGCGAAGCCCTTGCCCTTGCTCTTGCCCGTCACGTCGACGAACTGGCCGGCCTCGAAGGTGTCGGCCTGCAGCTCCTGGCCGATGGTGTAGTCGTTCGCGTCGTCGGTGCGGATCTCCGCGAAGTAACGGCGCGGGGTGATGTCGTGCTTACGCAGGTAGTCGCCGAGCGGCTTGTTGACCTTCCGTGGGTCGACCTGCCCGAAGCCGAGCTGGACGGCGGAGTAGCCGTCCTTCTCTGGAGTGCGGACGCGGGTCACCACGCACGGACCGGCCTCGACCACGGTCACCGGCACCATCCGGTTGTCCGCGTCGAAGACCTGGGTCATGCCGAGCTTCTTGCCCAGGACGCCCTTGATCGTCTTAGCCATGTCAGTGCGTTCCCTCAGAGCTTGATCGAAATGTCGACACCCGCGGGGAGGTCGAGTCGCATGAGCGAGTCGACCGTCTTGGGGGTCGGGTCGATGATGTCAATCAGCCGCTTGTGCGTGCGCATCTCGAAGTGCTCGCGGCTGTCCTTGTACTTGTGCGGCGAGCGGATGACGCAGTACACGTTCTTCTCGGTCGGCAGCGGCACCGGGCCTGCGACCTTCGCGCCAGTCCGCGTCACCGTCTCGACGATCTTCTTGGCCGAGCTGTCGATGACCTCGTGGTCATAGGCCTTAAGCCGGATGCGGATCTTCTGTCCCGCCATAGTGGCCTCGGTGTCCTTCGCTGTCGTCTGGAAAAGTATCGTGCGGCCTTGTGCCGCTTCCTTCACTGCAGGTCAGGACCTGCGTGACCCCACGAGGCAGACGAGTCGTCCTGCCTTTTCTTCCGTGATCCGGCAGTGACTTCGGTCACTGGGCCGAAGCTACTGCTGGATCACGGCGCTTTTGCGCGGAGTCTGCGACGTGGCGCGGCGGTCGGTCCCGGATCCGGGGCCGACCGCCGCCCCAGCGGTCAAGCTACTTGATGACCTTGACGACCCGACCGGCGCCGACGGTGCGGCCACCCTCACGGATCGCGAACTTGAGGCCTTCCTCCATGGCGATGGGCTGGATCAGCTCAACGCGCATCTCGGTGTTGTCGCCCGGCATGACCATCTCGGTGCCCTCGGGGAGGTTCACCACACCGGTCACGTCAGTCGTACGGAAGTAGAACTGCGGACGGTAGTTGTTGAAGAACGGCGTGTGCCGGCCGCCCTCGTCCTTGGACAGGATGTAGACCTGGCCGGTGAACTCGGTGTGCGGGGTGGTCGTGCCCGGCTTGATGATGCACTGGCCGCGCTCGACGTCGTCGCGCTTGATGCCGCGGAGCAGCAGCGCGGCGTTGTCGCCGGCGTGACCCTCGTCGAGCATCTTGTTGAACATCTCGATGCTGGTGACGGTGGTGGTCGTCTTCTCCGGCTTGATGCCGACGATGTCGACCTGCTCGTTGACCTTGACGATGCCGCGCTCGATACGGCCGGTGACGACCGTGCCGCGACCGGTGATCGAGAAGACGTCCTCGACCGGCATGAGGAACGGCTTGTCCGTCTCACGCGGGGGCTCGGGGACGTTCTCGTCGACGGCGTTCATCAGCTCGACGATGCTGTCGGCCCACTTCTCGTCGCCCTCAAGAGCCTTGAGCGCGGAGACGCGGACGACGGGCAGGTCGTCGCCGGGGAACTCCTGAGCGGAGAGAAGCTCACGAACCTCGAGCTCGACCAGCTCCAGGATCTCCTCGTCGTCGACCATGTCGGACTTGTTGAGGGCCACGACGATGTAGGGGACGCCGACCTGGCGGGCCAGGAGGACGTGCTCCTTCGTCTGCGGCATCGGGCCGTCGGTGGCGGCGACCACGAGGATGGCGCCGTCCATCTGGGCGGCACCGGTGATCATGTTCTTGACGTAGTCGGCGTGACCCGGGCAGTCAACGTGCGCGTAGTGACGCTTCTCCGTCTGGTACTCGACGTGCGCGATCGAGATCGTGATGCCGCGAGCCTTCTCCTCCGGCGCCTTGTCGATCTTGTCGAACGGCGTCGCGGCGTTCAGCTCGGGGAAACGGTCGTGGAGCACCTTGGTGATCGCCGCGGTCAGTGTGGTCTTACCGTGGTCGATATGCCCAATGGTGCCGATGTTCATGTGCGGCTTGTTCCGCTCGAACTTGGCCTTGCCCACTGGTTCTCTCCTTGAGAATCTGACTGACTTTCGTCTGCACACTTGGGCCCGGGAACTCCCGAACCCCTTGGCGGCGGGGTGGCTCTCACCACCCTGCCAGGGACCAGGAACTTGTTCGCCCCGGGCCCCTCGGCGGCGGGGCGACGATCTCCGCCGCCTCAACCACCTCGGGACCAGGGGTTATTCGCCCCGGGCCTTCGCGACGATCTCCTTGGCGATGCCCGGAGGCACCTCCGCGTAGGAGTCGAACTGCATGCTGTAGCTCGCGCGCCCCTGCGTCTTGCTACGCAGGTCACCCACGTAGCCGAACATCTCAGACAGCGGCACGAGCGCCTCGACGACACGGGCGCCGGCCCGCTCGTCCATCGCCTGGATCTGCCCGCGGCGACCGTTGAGGTCACCGATGACGTCACCCATGTAGTCCTCGGGCGTGGTGACCTCGACGGCCATCATCGGCTCGAGAAGCACGGCGTCCGCCTTGCGCGCGGCCTCCTTGAAGGCCATCGATCCGGCGATCTTGAAGGCCATTTCCGAGGAGTCGACGTCGTGGGCGGCGCCGTCGGTCAGCGTAACCTTCACGCCGACCATCGGGTAACCGGCCAGCACGCCGAACTCGGCGGCCTCCTGGGCGCCGGCGTCGACCGACGGGATGTACTCCCTCGGGACGCGGCCACCGGTGACCTTGTTCTCGAACTCGTAGCCGTCGTTGCCCTCGCCCAGCGGCTCGAGGTTGATGATCACCCGCGCGAACTGACCGGAACCACCGGTCTGCTTCTTGTGGGTGTAGTCGACCTTCTCGATCTTGCGGCGGATGGTCTCGCGGTAGGCCACCTGCGGGCGGCCCACGTTGGCCTCGACCTTGAACTCGCGCCGCATGCGGTCGACGAGGACCTCCAGGTGCAGCTCGCCCATGCCCCAGATGACCGTCTGACCGGTCTCCTCGTCACGGCGGACCTGGAAGGACGGGTCCTCCTCGGCCAGCCGCTGGATGGCGGTGGACAGCTTCTCCTGGTCACCCTTGGTCTTGGGCTCGATGGCGACGTTGATGACCGGAGCCGGGAACGTCATCGACTCGAGCACGACCTGGTTCGCCGGGTCGGACAGGGTGTCGCCGGTCGTGGTGTCCTTCAGACCCATGACCGCGACGATCTGGCCGGCGATCGCCGACGGGCGCTCCTCGCGCTTGTTGGCGTGCATCTGGTAGATCTTGCCGATCCGCTCCTTCTTGCCCTTCACAGAGTTGACGACCTGTGAACCGGCCTCGAGCGTGCCCGAGTAGATGCGGAGGTAGGTGATCTTGCCCAGGTGCGGGTCGCTGGCGATCTTGAAGGCCAGGGCGGAGAACGGCTCGGTCGGGTCCGCGTGCCGCTCGATGACCTTCTCCTCGTTGCCGACCGCGTGGCCCTTGAAGGCCGGGATGTCGGTCGGGGCGGGGAGGTAGGCGACGATCGCGTCGAGCAGGGGCTGCACGCCCTTGTTCTTGAACGCGGTGCCGCACAGGACCGGGTTGATGGCGCTCGCCAGCGTCGCGCGGCGCAGGGCCGCGACCAGCTGCTCCTCGGTGGGCTCGGTGCCCTCGAGGAAGAGCTCCATCAGCTCGTCGTCGTTCTCGGCGACGGTCTCGACCAGCTTGTCGCGCCACTCACGGGCGGCCTCGGCGTGGTCGGCCGGGATGTCGACGGTGTCGTACATCTCGCCCTTGGCCGCCTCGGCGCTCCAGATGAGGGCCTTCATCGTGATGAGGTCGATGACGCCCTTGAAGTCGGCCTCAACGCCCCAGGGGAGCTGGATGACGGCCGGGGTGGCGCCCAGACGACTGATCATCATGTCGACGCAGCGGTGGAACTCGGCGCCGACGCGGTCCATCTTGTTGACGAAACAGATGCGCGGGACGTTGTAGCGGTCCGCCTGTCGCCACACCGTCTCTGACTGCGGCTCGACACCGGCGACACCGTCGAACACGGCGACGGCGCCGTCGAGGACACGCAGCGAACGCTCCACCTCGATGGTGAAGTCGACGTGCCCGGGGGTGTCAATGATGTTGATGGTGTGACTGAGCCACTCACAGGTCGTCGCGGCGGACGTGATCGTGATGCCGCGCTCCTGCTCCTGCTCCATCCAGTCCATCGTGGCTGCGCCCTCGTGGACTTCACCGAGCTTGTAGTTGATGCCGGTGTAGAACAGGATGCGCTCAGTCGTGGTGGTCTTGCCCGCGTCGATATGGGCCATGATCCCGATGTTGCGGACCTTGGCCAGGTCAAGAGCGGTCGTGGTGGCCACTTCTCTCGCGTCCTCTCCTGCGGAGGGCCGGGCCCCCCGCACGCCCCCTACAACTGCTAGGGCCTACGGTCGTTTATCCGCGGGGAAGCCAGCTTCCCCGCCCCCTCAGTTGCAAGGGCCTACGGTTGTCCTTCGGCGAGTCGCCACCAGGGTGACGGCTCCAGGCCGGCAACCAGCGCGCCGCGCTGCCTACCAGCGGTAGTGAGCGAAGGCCTTGTTGGACTCGGCCATCTTGTGCGTGTCCTCGCGCTTCTTGACGCTCGCCCCGAGGCCGTTGCTGGCGTCGAGGAGCTCGTTCATGAGGCGCTCGGTCATGGTCTTCTCGCGGCGGGCGCGGGAGTACTGCACCAGCCAGCGCAGGGCCAGGGTGGTGCTGCGCGCCGCGCGCACCTCGACCGGCACCTGGTAGGTGGCGCCACCGACGCGACGGCTGCGAACCTCGAGGGTCGGCTTGACGTTGTCGAGCGCGCGCTTCAGGGTGACGACCGGGTCGTTGCCCGTCTTCTCCCTGCAGCCCTCGAGGGCGCCGTAGACGATGGACTGCGCGATGGAGCGCTTGCCGTCCAGGAGCACCTTGTTGATCAGTGCGGTCACCAGCGGCGAGCTGTAAACCGGGTCAGCCATGAGCTGACGACGGCCAGGAGAACCCTTACGAGGCATTAGCTCTTCTCCTTCTTCGCGCCGTAGCGGCTACGGGCCTGCTTGCGGTTGCGGACACCCTGGGTGTCGAGCGAACCGCGGATGATCTTGTAGCGAACACCAGGCAGGTCCTTCACACGACCGCCACGCACGAGCACGATGGAGTGCTCCTGCAGGTTGTGACCCACACCGGGGATGTAGGCCGTGACCTCGATGCCGTTCGTGAGCCGAACGCGGGCCACCTTGCGCAGTGCCGAGTTGGGCTTCTTCGGGGTGGTGGTGTAGACGCGCTGGCACACGCCGCGCCGCTGGGGGCTCCCCTTGAGGGCAGGAGTCTTGGTCTTGGCGACCTTGTCCTGCCGGCCCTTGCGGACCAACTGCTGAATAGTGGGCACTGCCACTCCGTTTCGTGCCTTGGCCGGTGTTACGTCAGTTGTGGTGCATGTGCAGGTTCTGCCGGTGTCATGACCTGCTGTCTTTCGCTGTCCCGGTGCCCCCGCGCTCGGGCGTGTCGCGCTATTCACACAGACACATCCGCGAGGATTACGAGCCAGGAAGCCGTCCCACGCTCGCAATTGAGCGCACGGTCGAGAGCCCGCATAGAGACGGGCACGATGTCCAAGACTACCCAGACCCATGCGACACGTCAAAACGGCGCGACAAGGCGGGCAAGCCGTGCCACTCCGGATCGCCGGGGCCTACTTCATCCAGCCCATCTACAGCTCCGCGACCATGATATAGGCCCGCAGACCCTCTCGTCCCCCGGACCGGCGTGTTCGTCGCCACACGCGCTCACGATCAACCCCTTCCTTCCGGTACGGCGGCGCCCACGTCACCCAGACGCCGTACAGGGCCGGGGACCTCCAGGGAGACGCCTCTGACCCCGCACGTGGCGCAGCGCCGCCACGGCGCCCTGTGGACCGTCTCCGTGGTCCGCCGGGCACCCGGCACGCCCCCGTCGGTCACCCCACGTCCACGGCGAGCCCCGGACACGCAGAGAGCCGAAAGCCACACCGGGCACGCGCGGGTGCGAACGCGAAGCGCCCGGGTCTCCTGATCGGAAACCCGGGCGCGTTCAGCTGCCGTTGACTAAGAAATCACCGGTTGTACTGGCCGAAGTCGTATTCCTCCAGCGGCACGGCCTCGCCGCTGCCGGTGCCGAAGGTGTAGTCGGCCGCCGAGCCGTCGTAACCGCCGACGGTGTACATGGCCGCCTTGGCCTCTTCGGTCGGCTCCACCCGGATGTTGCGGTATTGCGGCATGCCGGTGCCCGCAGGGATGAGCTTACCGATGATGACGTTCTCCTTCAGGCCCAGGAGCGAGTCGGACTTGGCGTGGATCGCCGCGTCCGTCAGGACCCTGGTCGTCTCCTGGAAGGAGGCCGCCGACAGCCACGACTCGGTGGCGAGCGACGCCTTCGTGATGCCCATGAGCACCGGACGGCCGGCGGCCGGGGAGCCGCTCTCCGCCACCGTCTCGCGGTTCATCTGCTCGAAGCGCGGACGCTCGACGAGCTCGCCGGGCAGCAGGTCGGTGTCACCGGACTCCAGCACGTTCACGCGCTTGAGCATCTGCCGCACGATGATCTCGATGTGCTTGTCGTGGATCGACACACCCTGCGAGCGGTAGACCTGCTGGACCTCCGCCACCAGGTGCAGCTGCACGGCCCGCGGGCCGAGGATGCGCAGCACCTCGTTGGGGTTGACCGCACCCGCGACCAGCTGCTGACCGACCGTGACACGCTGGCCGTCCTGCACGAGCAGGCGCGAGCGCATCGACACCGGGTAGGCGATCTCCTCCGAGCCGTCGTCGGGGGTGATCACGACCTTCCTGGTCTTGTCGGTCTCGTCGATCCGGGCCCGGCCCTCGGCCTCGGAGATCGGGGCGACACCCTTGGGGATGCGCGCCTCGAACAGCTCCGTGACACGGGGCAGACCGTGGGTGATGTCGGCGCCGGCCACACCACCGGTGTGGAACGTACGCATCGTCAGCTGCGTGCCGGGCTCACCGATCGACTGGGCGGCGATGATGCCGACCGCCTCGCCGACGTCCACGAGCTTGCCGGTGGCCAGGGAGCGGCCGTAGCAGGTCGCGCAGACACCGATCTTGGCCTCGCAGACGAGCGCGCTGCGGGTGCGGACCGTCTCGACGCCCGCCTCGACCAGGGCCGCGACGTGGTTGTCGTTGATGTCGACACCCGCGGGGACGATGACCTTGCCGTCGACCTCGACGTCCTCGGCCAGGATGCGGCCGTGCACGTTGGACTCGGCGTTCTCGGCCTTGACCAGGCTGCCGGCCGCGTCGCGCTCGCCGACGTGCAGCGGGACGGCGCGGTCGGTGCCGCAGTCGATCTCACGCACGATGACGTCCTGGGCGACGTCCACCAGACGACGGGTCAGGTAGCCCGAGTCGGCGGTGCGCAGGGCGGTGTCGGCGAGACCCTTCCGCTGGCCGTGGGTGGAGATGAAGTATTCCAGCACCGACAGGCCCTCGCGGAACGAGGCCTTGATCGGCCGCGGGATCGTCTCACCCTTGGTGTTGGACACCAGGCCGCGGATGCCGGCGATCTGCCGGACCTGCATCTTGTTACCGCGGGCGCCGGAGTTGACCATCATCCAGACCGGGTTGGTCGCCGGGAAGGCGGTGACCATGTCGGTCTCGACGTCGGCCGTCGCGTGCGTCCAGATCTCGATGAGCTCCTGACGGCGCTCCTCGTCGGTGATCAGACCGCGCTCGTACTCGCGCTGGACCTTGTCGGCCCGGCGCTCGTAGCTCTCCATGATGTCGGTCTTGTTGGGCGGCGCGACGACGTCCTCGATCGAGATCGTGACGCCGGAGCGCGTCGCCCAGCGGAAGCCGGCGTCCTTGAGCGCGTCGAGCGCGTTGGCGACCTCGATCTTGGGGTAGGTCTCCGCCAGCTCGTTCACGATCGTGGACAGCTGCTTCTTGCCGACCTGGAAGTCGACGAACGGGTAGCTGCCGGGCAGCGTCTGGTTGAACAGGCACCGCCCGAACGTCGTCTCCAGCCGGATCGGGTCGCCCTGCTCCCAGCCTTCGGGCGCGACCCAGTCACGCGGCGGCAGGACGTCCTTCAGCCGGATGTGGATCTTCGCCTGGATGTCCAGCTCGCGGCGGTCGAAGGCCATCTGCGCCTCGGCGATCGAGCCGAACACGCGGCCCTCGCCCAGCGCGCCGTCCTTCTGGGTGGTCAGCCAGTAGAGGCCGATGACCATGTCCTGGGTGGGCATCGTCACGGGCTTGCCGTCGGCCGGCTTGAGGATGTTGTTGGTCGAGAGCATCAGGATGCGTGCCTCGGCCTGGGCCTCAGCCGACAGCGGCAGGTGCACGGCCATCTGGTCGCCGTCGAAGTCCGCGTTGAACGCGGTGCAGACGAGCGGGTGGATCTGGATGGCCTTGCCCTCGACCAGCTGCGGCTCGAACGCCTGGATGCCCAGGCGGTGGAGCGTCGGCGCGCGGTTGAGCAGCACGGGGTGCTCGGTGATGACCTCTTCGAGGACGTCCCACACCACGGGACGCGCCCGCTCGACCATCCGCTTGGCCGACTTGATGTTCTGGGCGTGGTTGAGGTCGACCAGCCGCTTCATCACGAACGGCTTGAACAGCTCCAGCGCCATCTGCTTGGGCAGGCCGCACTGGTGCAGCTTGAGCTGCGGGCCGACGACGATGACCGAACGGCCGGAGTAGTCGACGCGCTTGCCCAGCAGGTTCTGGCGGAACCGGCCCTGCTTGCCCTTGAGCATGTCGCTCAGGGACTTCAGCGGACGGTTGCCGGGCCCGGTGACCGGGCGACCGCGACGGCCGTTGTCGAACAGCGCGTCGACGGCCTCCTGCAGCATTCGCTTCTCGTTGTTCACGATGATCTCGGGCGCGCCGAGGTCGAGCAGACGCTTGAGCCGGTTGTTGCGGTTGATGACCCGGCGGTAGAGGTCGTTGAGGTCGGAGGTCGCGAACCGGCCACCGTCGAGCTGCACCATCGGGCGCAGGTCCGGCGGGATGACCGGGATGCAGTCGAGCACCATGCCGCGCGGCGAGTTGGTCGTGTTGAGGAACGCCGACACGACCTTGAGCCGCTTGAGCGCGCGGGCCTTCTTCTGGCCCTTGCCGCTGCGGATGGTCTCGCGCAGGTTCTCGGCCTCGGCGTCGAGGTCGAAACTGACCAGGCGCTCCTGGATCGCCTGGGCGCCCATGCCGCCCTTGAAGTAGCGGCCGAAGCGGTCGCGCATCTCGCGGTAGAGCAGCTCGTCGCCCTCGAGGTCCTGGACCTTGAGGTTCTTGAAGCGGCTCCAGACCTCGTCGAGCCGGTCGATCTCGCGCTGGGCGCGGTCGCGCAGCTGGCGCATCTCGCGCTCGGCGCCCTCACGGACCTTGCGGCGCTGGTCGCCCTTGGCGCCGGCGGCCTCGAGCTCGGCCAGGTCGCTTTCGAGCTTCTTCTGCCTGGTCTCGACGTCGGCGTCGCGGCGCTGCTCGATGTGCTGCCGCTCGACGGAGATCTTCGCCTCCAGCGAGGGCAGGTCACGCTCACGCATCTCGGTGTCGACATGCGTGATCATGTAGGCCGCGAAGTAGATGACCTTCTCCAGGTCCTTCGGGGCCAGGTCGAGCAGGTAGCCGAGGCGCGAAGGAACGCCCTTGAAGTACCAGATGTGCGTGACCGGAGCGGCCAGCTCGATGTGGCCCATCCGCTCACGACGCACCTTGGCACGGGTCACCTCGACGCCGCAGCGCTCACAGATGATGCCCTTGAACCGGACGCGCTTGTACTTGCCGCAGTAGCACTCCCAGTCACGGGTCGGGCCGAAGATCTTCTCGCAGAAGAGTCCGTCCTTTTCCGGCTTGAGCGTGCGGTAGTTGATGGTCTCCGGCTTCTTGACCTCGCCGTGCGACCACTGACGGATGTCGTCGGCCGTCGCCAGCCCGATCCGAAGCTCGTCGAAGAAGTTGACGTCTAGCATTTGTGCGATCTCCCCCTCAGACTTCTTCCACGCTGCTCGGCTCGCGCCGGGACAGGTCGATTCCGAGCTCCTCCGCGGCGCGGAAGACGTCCTCGTCGGTGTCACGCATCTCGATGGACATGCCGTCGCTGGAAAGCACCTCGACGTTCAGGCACAGCGACTGCATCTCCTTGATGAGGACCTTGAAGGACTCGGGGATGCCCGGCTCGGGGATGTTCTCGCCCTTGACGATGGCCTCGTAGACCTTCACCCGGCCGAGAA